>JAVYLC010000012.1:12048-44364 GCA_038741355.1 Nitrososphaerota archaeon | reverse complement strand
CCAAACGGCAACACCTGAATGGAGGCCTAGACGCCCAGACAACTACCCCCAAACGGCAACGCCTGAGTGGGGGTAGGGGTGGCAGCACGCACGGCTACCCCCGAGTCAGCCGTCGGCAACGCCTGACGGCGCGGTCGGCAACGCCTGACCGGGGCCAGTTCCCAACCAACCCTCCCCCCGCCACCCCAAAGAGAGAAATAGAGTAGGGGTGGTCGCCCGTATTAGGGCGAGCTCGGGGGAGTGGTACCGGTCTCTGATAGCTGTCTATACTCTCTGTCCGGGTCTTTAGCCGCGTCTTTTCTTCCTGGGCGCGCGGCCTCAGCCCGGCGGTGGGTGCCCAGCTCCGCGTATGTGTGTGGAGGGGTGGCTCCACGCCTCCGCGGACGCTCCTACTGCCGGCCGACGCTTCTCCAACCCTCCGCCCACCCTCGGAGGAGGAGCCTAGGGCTAATTATCACCCCCCTGCCCTCACCGGTCACTCGGCCGGCCGGGGGGTTGACGGCCCCACCTAGAGCCATCCAGAGAAGAGACTAGGAAGAATTCATGGATATAAAGCTATAACATGGTATGGAGAGTTACAAATTTTTGTAAAAGCTAGACAGGGTTGTGATAACCATATCACCGAAGTAATGTCTACCGCAAATATTCCCCACGGCTCTCAGCATCCCAAGAAAGACAACCACCGCCCAGTTTATGCCGAGTATAAGGAGGGGTATGTGGTTGAGGATGTAGATGCTGTGGTTTGCGGGTATGCGGAGGAGCCGGGCCAAGCTTTAAGAAACATCGCTTTAAACGTCAGAGAGGTAAGCTTGAGGAGAAGGCATACAGGTTCTTCACAAACACCACCCCAAAAACACATCCACGTATAGTTGATGAGCTTGAACCACGGAGAATTCTTCATCCCAGCTAAGCCACAACACCAAACATTTGACAAGCCTATCCCCCGAGAAATACATGCCTCTATTGCTCTAAACCATCTTGACAGGCTTGAGAGAGGTGAGGACGCCGTAACAATCTACACATCCAGAGTGGACAGGAAAATGGTTTCTGAAAGCCTTACCTACTTAGGTATTCCACACATAGCCACTAGAGACGGTTTCATAGCTCCCGGACAGCTTATCTTGAGAATGGGGCTTCCGATTGTGGAGGAGCAGGATAGTATGTGAGGAAAGAGGCTCGATGAGGCTTAAACTACTCAGAACAGCTTGGCAGTCTTTAAACATACCAGATAAGGGAGAGTATATCGGTGTTATTAGGGGGAGATACGACATTACAGCAGGATGGAGGCTGAGAATACCAAACATGTATAAATCGCTGTTCTATTTAGAGGCTAATGAGGGGAGAGAGGTTAGAATAGCTCTATGGGTTGAGGATGGAATACCGTGTTTCGGCTATGAAGAGTATGGGAAGTCTCTGTTTATTCCTTCAGGCCGTCAGCCACGGTATGACGGGGGAGAATGGTATTGTAGCAGAGGCTGTCAGACCTTCTCTAACAGGGATAAATGCCCAAACTGCAACAGAGTATTAAGGAAAAAACCGAGAAGAAAGAGAAATAAGAGCGTCCAGGAGTTTCTAACAATAGATAGTTGACTATGATGTTCTATCCGCGGGCAGGAAGGCTTCAGACCTATACATTTGACGATTAGGGGAGTGGTTCACAGCCGTTAAATGAGCCCACTCCCACCAGCATAAATCATAGCCAAGAAAAATGCACGTTGATTGGAAGAGGATTAGTTTTGGCGAACTTTTAAAGCGGAGCCTATGCTTCTAGTCGACGTTGAACCCGCCGATGATCTTTTCTGGGCTCATCGTCTTCCTAACGGGCCTAGTACTCTTCGTTGTGGGTCTTCAGGCTTTCTGGATACTTGCTGCGGCGGGAGTGTTGATGATTGCTGCGGGGTTCTTCACCGAGAAGAGGGAGGAGGTGGTGCCTGAGAATCCTGGGATGAAGTTCTGTTGGTACTGCCTTAGGGAGATCCCACTCGATGCTGAGGAGTGTATGTACTGCGGGCTTAAGCAGGAGCAGCCTAGGAGGTAGGTGTTTTTCGAAGCCCGGACACGTAATATGTCATCGACGAGATTATTAGCCATGTAGCGATTCCTAGGAGGCCTAGTCCGCCTAACTCACGTGGGGCGCGGGTCGTCAATATCGTTAGTCCCCAGATTGCGTTTATGGCTCCGTGAAGGGATGCGGCCGGTATAACGCTGGACGAGAAGCGCCTTAGTGCTGCGAAGGGGTACGAGAGTATAGTTGTGAAGGCTGCGAAGAGAACCACTCCAAGCGGCCTGTTCTCTGGATAGTTTTGACCTAGAAGCAGTATCGCCGAGGCGTGCCATAGCCCCCAGATTAAGCCCACAAGGATGGAGGCTCTTAGGGTGCTGTAACCCGCAGCCTCTAGTTCTGTCTGTAGATAGCCCCTCCACCCAATCTCCTCCCCCAGCGCGAAGAGAGAGTTTATCGTGATGGAGGATATGTAGCCGCTGATAATGGTGAGGACGGGCAGGGCCTCCATTGTGATGTAGGGCGGAGCCATGGCTTGGAGAGGCTCGAGTGTTAGGAGACCCATTAGTGTTATGATGACATGGTAGAGGAAGACAGCGGAGAAAGCGATCAGCGGAGAGGCGAAGTAGAGGATTAGTGCCCTCCTGCCCAGAAGGAGAGAGTCTCTCACTGTCTTGCGCCCAGCCACTGCGAGGACAGATATTGTGGGGGCATACATTCTGAGACCACCCCACAACATTGCTAAGAACACATCCACCAACCCGCCTAACAGATAAAATACAACGTCGACGAGCGCAGCCAAAAGTAAGGAGAGAGCCGAAAAAGTTACAATCTTCACCCTATAAGTGGCCACGACCCTATCCATTATTACGGTGATTTAAGCATAGCCTGGAATGTAGCTGCAGAGACGTTAAGGCTCATTTAGATGATGTTCTGAATGCTTAATCCATCCTCCTCTCCCAAAACATTGAACATGTTCTTTTCCATACTTTATAAAATATGAAGAGATGCGCGTTTTCGGGAGCTCGCAATAGCGGAAAACCTATCACATCCTATCAGCTGAAATGCCGATTAGCTCTCAGAGTTGCTTACGAAAAGTCTACTGTGAGTTGTTGCTTCTGACCGCTGTCTCTGAATTTTGCGTGTAGAAGCTTCTTAGCCTCATCAAAGCACCAACCCCATTCAGATGTCAGCAGCTTGTCGTATGAGTCTATCTCCGCGAGTGGGGCGCCATTCAACAGGACTCTAGTAGGCTTTTTCTCTACCAAGTGGATGGTTATTACGAGGTGACGCGGTGGGGGTGAGTATGCCCCCTCTCTATCTCCCACCATGAATAACAGCTTGTCCCCTTCCACTTTGCAGAGTATGGGTGTCAGTAAATATCCACCCTTCTCATAGTCTAGGCTTTCTCCATCATCTTCGTATAAGGTGAATGAGGAGGAGTCTGAGGGATATACGTGTATGAAGAGCTGGTCTGCTGGACTACTGCCCAGATATAGCATTTTTGGCTGCATGGGGATTATGGATCCAGACTTGATAAAGATTGGAGCCCTTTCTATCGGCGCTTCAACCTCTATGTAGGCCGGGCCTTGGATACTGGAGTCGCTCCAATAGTCTATCCATCTGCCGCGAGGAAGATAGACTAGGCGCCGGTTAGCGTTTTCTTGGACAATTGGGGCAACAAGTATGAATTCGCCTACAAGAAACTCATCCTGCACAGTATACGTGTTTGGATCGTCCTGACATTCGAGGAGGAGTGGCCTGATTATGGGGTGGCCTGTTTTTGAGGCTTGATAGAGGAGTGTATACAGATAGGGGATTAGCTGGTATCTCAGCTCTAGAAAAGCCCTGATTATCTCGAGGTACTTCTCTCCATAAACCCAAGGCTCTTGGTCGTAGGAGCCCAGAATAGTGTGGTTTCTGCAGATAGGTATGAAGGCTCCTATCTGGTACCAGCGTGTCAAAAGCTCCGGTGTTGGTGAAGATGCAAACCCGCCTATGTCGTCTCCAACCATTGGAATGCCTGACAATCCTAGATTCAGGAGCATGGGTATTTGCAGGGCGAGATGTTCCCAGCTCGACGTATTGTCCCCTGTCCAAACAGCTGAGTACCTCTGTATTCCAGCATAGGCAGCCCTGGTGAGAATAAAGGGCCTCCTGCCAGGTCTCAGCCTCCTCAAGCCCTCATAGGTGGCCATACACATTAGCATTCCATACACGTTGTGAATTTTTTCATGCGTGGAATTCAGTCCGCGGTCATAGTGAATCACGTCGAGATCCATCGTCCTGTGCGTCATTAATTCAGTTATTGGAGCTCCACGCCCTAGTAGAAGGTTCATATATGGCTCGAGGATTGAAGCAAGCTGTTTGGGGATGCTTCTCTCTACAAATACTGCTGGCTCATTCATGTCATTCCAAATGCCTTCAAAGCCCATCCTGACGTATTCGGAGTGAAGGCCACCCCACCATTCCCTTACATCATCTCTCGTAAAATCTGGAAAGGCACAGGTCCCCGGCCAGACCCTGGCGAGGTAGAGCTCACCTGTTGGGTATTTGCAGAAGTAGTCCTTCTGAACACCCTCGACGAACATCTTATTTGATGGATCAGCCTTAACCCCCGGATTCACTATGGGTATCAGCTTGAAGCCTCTAGCCTTCATCTCCGAGACAAGTTTCTCAGGCTCAGGGAATCTGCTTCTGTCCCATGTAAATGATTGATACCGGTCCTTGTAGTGTATGTCGAGGTAGAAAACATCACATGGGATACGAGTTTTCCTGAACTCTTCGGCCAGCAAAATAAGCCTCTCGGCCGGATAATAGCTGTAGCGGCACTGTTGATGACCGAGAGCCCATCGTGGATGGAGGAGAGGGCGGCCAGTGAGCTCTGTATACCGCTCTAACACTTTCTTGACGGAGGGGCCGTAGATGAAGTAGTAGTTAAGCTCCCCTCCAAAGGCTTCTAAGCTGTAAAAGTCTTCTGCTGTATGTCCCATGTCGAAGACAGTTTTGTAGGTGTTGTCGAAGAATATTCCGTAAGCCTTCTTCTTCCTGATACCTATGAAGAAGGGGATACTTTTGTATAACGGGTCTGTTTCAGGGCCATACCTAAACGCGTCTGTATTCCACATGACCATGATGCTGCGTCTTTTATCGAGACGGCCTGTCTTTTCTCCAAAGCCATAAAAGTGCTCGTCATACTCGAGGCTTTTCCAGCATTTCACCCTCTTCCCGCTCCATCCCATTCCATATGGGGGATAGTCCGAGTTGACCACCGAGCCTTCAGAGTCGAGAAATGATAGTCTGCAGGGGGACTTCGTGACTTCTACCACCAACTCCGCCGTCTTTATTCTGAGGGACCTGCCCGTGTCTTCAAGCTTAAA
The DNA here is from genome assembly GCA_038741355.1 of Nitrososphaerota archaeon. Taxonomy (GTDB): domain Archaea; phylum Thermoproteota; class Nitrososphaeria_A; order Caldarchaeales; family Calditenuaceae; genus HRBIN02. The sequence continues at coordinate 38,982 of JAVYLC010000012.1, read as the reverse complement.
GTCTACCTTAGGCCAGTCTCTCTTCACAACAGCCCAAGAATAGTCTGGCTCGAAGAGGCCATTAGGCGCAAGTCTAACCCTTACTAGGTCTGGAGCAAGAATCTGTAGCTCCACAATAGATACGCCGCATAACAATATGGCCTTATTATCTCTCACCTCATAGGAGCTTAAATCGCCTAGAAAAACAAAATCCTCCTGCATAGCTTATGCAGAAATAACTTGTAGCGAGCCATATTTAGCAATTTTATGGAGAGTCCTAGGCTAGGTGAGTGGCTGCCGAGTATATCCGCTCGGCAACCTCTGTTATCTTCACTCCGCTGAAGCCTGGGATGTAGCTTTCAAGCCTGTTGCTAAGCGGCTCAAACCAGCTCTTCTTAACGCTTTCATCGAAGCCGGTGTATCCCTTCATGACGCCTATGATTGAGCCCACAGTTGCTCCGTTACAGTCTGTGTCGAGTCCGCAGGCCACTGCCAGCGTTATCGATTTAGTATAGTCTCCCCCTCCCCAGAGGAGTGATGCAACGACTACCGCCGCGTTAGGTATTGTGTGAACCGGGTGGTATTGGTGTAGCCTATTCTCCATGAGGCTTACCACTTCATCCCAGCAGCCACCTCTTCTCCAAGCATTAACAACGAGCTCCACAGCCTCTCTTAGCCTACACCACTCAGGGATGACTGATAGCCCAGCGTCGATAACCCTCTCTACGTCATTCTCGACAAAAGCTCACGCAATCATCGCCGCAACCATCATCTCGCCATAGACCCCATTCTTAACGTGGCTTAACGTGGCATCCCTGTGGGCCAGCTCAGCGGCCCTTGAAGGATTACCGGGACAGACGTAGCCCCAGAGGTCAGCCCTAATCTGTGCACCTATCCATTCCCTGTAGGGGTTCATGTGGAGGGCCGTCTCTGGGGGTGTTAGACAGTTGACAAGGTTCCTGTACGCGGTGTAAACCCCCGCGTATGGCAGGTTTTCCAACCACTCCCGCCCCACATCCACGCTGCCAAAGTCTACGCCTTTTTTCTCAACTATTCGTAGGTTCAGGAGTGTATAGTCTATGTCGTCGTCCCTGAGAACCCTGTCGATGTTGCCGGCCGTGGCTTTAAGGACGCTGGTGTTTTGCATCTCATCCTCTGTGAAGAAGACCCCCGGAAAGTATCCCTCCAGCCTCTTTATGCCGAGCCTCGACAACCTCTCCGAGACACTTTTCCACCCCTGCGGGATTCCTATCGACTCTACGGGCTTGCCGAGCATGTTTCCAGCACATCTCCCGAGAAAACCTCCCAGAATCTTGTCTCTGGCCACCCTTGGAGGCGTGGGCTCAGCCCTCCTCCAACCCCTAGAGCGCGTCTCTATCCCGCTAAGCGACGTGGGCTCCTCGTATGGATAATCCCTTCTCATAGGCGTTGACCTCAGCTCTCTGAAGACTTCCTCAGCAGCTCTTAGGCCTCCCTCCGCTACCCTTCTAAAAATCTCCTCTCTCGGGATACCTTCCAGCTCTCTGCCCTCCTCCGCGAGTTGGACTAGCTCATGCTCGAGTAGTTCCCAAGGCGTTGGACCAACCAAACAGCCCTTCAATCCCACACCGCCAATCCTTGAGGCTTGATATATAAGCGGAGGGGGACTGGCAATATCTGTGCACACGGATTCGACCCCACCCCCACCCTTCAACCTCCGGTGCGAATACTTGGTGAACCCACTCGGCCTAGACGTCCATATCCCAAGGTTCTCTTGGATGCTCAAACATCATGAACGTGGTAGACTCCAGTCAGCTTACCGCATCATAGTCTCCAGCAGCCTCGAGGCGGCGGAGAAGTGTATCGGAGACGTCTGGGACAGCGGCAAGGTCGCATCAGACCAGTCGACAAACGTGGAGTACGGCGGCAGAGAGCTGGAGAGCAAGCGCAGATATTATTGGAGGGTGAAGTGGTGGGATGATACTGGCCGTGAGAGCCTATTCAGCGGGATAGCGTTTTTCGAGACAGGCATACTTAGCCAAGAGGAGTGGAGGGCCAAGTGGATCGGTGGCGGACGCCTGTTTAGAAGGGAGTTTATGATAGATGGGGAGGCCAGGCGCGCCCGCGTATACATCTGCGGCCTCGGATACTATGAGCTCAGGATAAACGGGGAGAGGGTAGGCGACAGGGTCCTAGACCCTCCATGGACCGATTACGAGAAGCTAGCACTCTACACAGTATACGATGTCACGGATTATATTAGAAGGGGAAAGAACGCCATCGCAGTTATGCTCGGAAACGGCAGGTACTCGCCTAGGCATGAGTGGAAGATTAAGGGCATTCAGGTCAAGAGGTATGAGGACGCGGGGCCTAAGTTGTTGGCGGAGACATGGGTATGGCTTGAGGATGGCCGAGAGGTAGTGATAGTTACGGACGGGGAGTGGAGGGTATCCAATGGCCCAATCGTATTCGACGACATATATGATGGCGAGGTCTACGACGCTAGGCTCGAAGAGGCCGGATTCGACAGGCCTGGATTCGACGACTCGGACTGGAGGAAGGCCAACGTCACAGCGCCACCATGCAAGAGGCTGCGCTCATCGACAACGTCGCCGCCCATCAGGAGGGTGAGGCTACTTCCTGCGAGGAGAATCCTAAACCCTAGGCCGGGCGTATACGTCTTCGACTTTGGTCAGAATTTTTCAGGCTGGGTCAGGCTGAGGGTCGCCGGTGAGAGGGGGACAGAGGTCAGGCTTAGGTATGCTGAGCTCCTAAGTGAGGATGGAGAGTTGAATACGGCTCCGAACAGAGCCGCCAAGTCCACAGACATCTACATACTCAGGGGGGAAGGTGTGGAGGAGTTTGAGCCACACTTCACATACCACGGGTTTAGATACGTCGAGCTTACAGGATACCCGGGAACACCACACCTAGACACTCTCACAGGCGTCGAGGTCCACACGGATGTTGAGCCTGTTGGGGGTTTCTCCTGCTCAAACCAGCTCCTCAACGATATCCACCGCATCATAGTCTGGTCGATAATGAGCAACCTGATGGGTGTTCCGACTGACTGTCCCCAGCGGGACGAGAGGTTGGGCTGGATGGGCGACGCACACTTAGTGGCCGAGGCTGCGATATTCAACTTCAACATGGCGGCCTTCCACAATAAGTGGCTGCGCGACATGAGGCTGGCACAGGCGGAGGATGGCAGCGTCCCAGACGTCGTGCCTCCCTACTGGCTAACCTACCCTGCAGACCCTGCATGGGGCTCTGCATGCACCATAATCCCATGGCTCCTCTACCTATACTACGGCGACCGCAGAGCACTCGAGGAAAACTATGAGATGATGAGACGCTGGGTCGAGTTCCTATCCTCTAAGGCTGAAAACAACATAGTTAGGCTGAGCAAGTATGGCGACTGGTGCAGGCCTGGCTTCATATCCTCACCCGAGACACCAGGCGAGCTCGTCTCCACCTGGTTCTACTATTACTCCGCTAGGATACTTGCGGAGTCTGCGAGGGTTCTGGGTAGGATTAGTGACTGGGAGAGATACTCATCGTTGGCGGAAGAGATAAGAGACGCATTCAACCGCGAGTTTCTGAGAGATGGGCGCTACGGGGTTGTTAGGCCTTCAAGCCAGACCGCGCCGCTCAGCAGCCAGACATCCAACATACTCCCACTAGCCCTCGACATGACACCTGAAGGCGAGGTAGGCCGCGTACTCGAGAACCTGCTTGAGGATATAGTTCAGCGTAGAGATTACCACCTCGCCACAGGGATCATAGGAACCCGATACCTCCTCGAAACGCTATCAAAACATGGGCACACAGACACTGCCTACAGGGTGGTCAGCCAGAAGAGCTACCCGAGCTGGGGCTATATGATCCGGGAAGGGGCCACAACTCTCTGGGAGAGATGGGAGCTGCTAACAGGCGGGGAGATGAACTCTCACAACCACGCGATGTTTGGAAGCATCGACTCGTGGTTCTACAAATTTTTGGCCGGAATCAACCCTGACGAACAGGAGCCCGGATTCAAAAAGATAATAATAAAGCCACACTTGCCCAGCGGACTAAAACATGCTTCAGCCCCCACCTACACCATAAGGGGCCTCATCCACTCCGCCTGGCAAAAGAGAGGTGGAAAGCTTCACGTCGAGGTCTCAATCCCCACCAACAGTACAGGGGCAATCTGGCTCCCAGTGAAAGAGGTTTCAAACCCTGTCGTCTACGAGGGTGGGCAAGCCGTGTGGCGAGATGGAAGCTATATCCCCGGCGTCGAGGGCATCAAGTCGGCGCGAATGGAGGGAGACTACATCGTTCTCGAGACTGGCTCTGGATTTTATCACTTCGAGATAACCGCCGGAAAAGCGGCTAAAGAGACGAGTCGATAACCTCTTGGTCGAGGTTGGGTGTGACGACTACCACTGGTACTGTCGCCTTCTCTATGACTTTTTTGAGGACCCTGCCGCCACCTGGCTCCAAGAACCCTCCACCCTTATAGCCCACCACTATGACCGCGGCTAGCTTCTCGGCCTGCTCCAATATAATCCGCGAGGGGTCACCAGTCAGACTCAACAGCTTCACCTTCACACCACTCTCCATCAGCTCCGAGACGATGCTGTGAACAACCCTCAACTCCTCGTTCAGCGTCTCATCCTTGAGCGCTAGGATTGGTTCAGCACCAGATTCGCCGGGGCTCGGCCTCCCAACTCCCTGGACACCAGCCACGAGATGTTCGCTAACAACGTGAAGGAGTACCAGCTGAAGCCCTAGCCTCCCCGCAAGCCTTAGAGCAACCCTAGCAACCTTCCTACTTACAGGCGACCCGTCAACACTCGCTAAAACTACCCTCTCCACCATCAGCCTAAATCACGGCACGACCATTTAAATGCTCGGCCACTCTACTTTGGCAACTGTGTATGCAGTAATCCAAATACCAGTCTCCCGATAGCCGAGACCGTCAAAACTATTCTGAGGGCGTTCTCCAGCCCTAGGCTCTGCTCAAGCTGCTGCACTAGCTGGCCCCCGACGAGGGAGCCGAAAAAGAAGGAGACCCCTTGGAGCAGGTTGTAGACCGCAGTGAAGGTCCCCCTATCCTCCACACTCGTTATCCGCGTGATGTATAGTAGAAGGGAGATGCTGATTCCCACGTTAGCCGCGCCAGCGACTATATTTGCCAAGGCGAAGGCCCAGAATGATGGGAGGAAGGCATAGACAGTGGCTAGCAAGGCCAGCGCCGCTCTACAGTATGCCAGTGAACGCACATCCCCTAGATTCTCGAAGATCCCTCGGCCAATACTCGAGAATACGAGGCCCATCACCCCGGAGACAATAGAGAGAAGCGCTATCTCGAAGAAGCTGAGATTCGCAACCCTCGTCATGGTCAGTGTGAAGCAGGGCCAAGCCATAGACATGTAGAATCCGTAGATGTTGGAGATGACTGTGAACTTCAGGAACTGGCGGGAATTGATGATGTGCTGGATGACGTAGGTGATTGTCAGCTCGCCGCCCATCGTCTTATGTTTTGGGGGCTCCTTCATCTTCAAGAAGATGAGGGCGGAAAGTATGCCTGCGACCGCCGCAACAGAGAAGCCAAGCTGGTAGCCTGGCAGCCCCACAAGTGATACAATCCCCACAGCGAGGGTTGAGATAAGTGAGCCAACCTGACCCCAGAAATTTATAGTAGCGGTAACTATCGACCGCACAGCAAGCGGCACAACCTCGCCTATCAGAGCGGTGTATAAGGGGGCAGAGACCGAGGCAACAATAAACTGCACGCCAACCAAAGCTATGTAAACAGCCGGGTCTCCGGCCAGTATTATGGGCACCCAGAGAAGAGAGGAGATTAACGTGCTGTAGAAGATGGGCTTCACTCTAGATCCTCTCTTATCACTTAAGAATCCCCAGAGGGGTTGGAGGGCATTCGCGGCCAAGTTATTTACTGCGTGGAGAAAGCCAACTTGGGAGGAGGATGCGCCTAGAACCGCGGCATAAACGGCTATGAATGGCTGCGAGGCCCCGCTGGAAAGAGAGGATAATACAGACCTCGCGTACAGCCTCCTAATCTGCCCACCCTCAACACCCAATCTTGCAGTAGATGACACATGACTTACAATTTAGACATTACACCACCATCACCCAAACACTGAAGAGAAAGAATTTGTCTCCACAGTAAACAGCGACCTGAACGACGATATTGGGAACTATATTCACCGCGTCCTGACATTCCTCTACCAATACTTCGGTGGCAGAGTCCCAGAGCCACATGAATTAGACGACGATGACAAGCGAATCCTCGCGAAGATCGCCGAGACAAGAGACAGGATTGACGGGCTGATGGCTGAGGTGAGGGAGAGACAATCACTGGTAGAGGTACTCACACTGGTTAAGGAGGCGAACAGCTACCTCAACCTGAAGGAGCCTTGGAAGCTGCAGAAGACAGCCCCTGAGAAAGCTGCCACAACACTCTACACAGCCTCACAAATAGTCGCCTCCCTAGCTGTATTCCTCGAGATCTTCACACCAGACACCGCGCGCCATCTCAGAAACGTGATTGGCGCCGACTTCAACTTAAGTGGTAGCTGGAGACAACTCGGAGAAACCATAATAAAGCCAAACACCCAAATCACACGACCTAAACCCCTATTCAGAAAAGTAAGTGAGAAAGAGATATTGCAGAAGAGTGAGGGGATTTGAAGATAAAATGTGGAGAAGATGCGATAGCATAGAGGGATAGATAGACTCTCTTAAACCAACCAATGAGGAATGTGGTAGGGGGCTGACGTACTCGTAGAGGGTGTAAGCGACCGCGAGGCTCTTATGATGAGGGGGGTTAAGGGGAGGATTCTGACCCTTCACGATCTTTACAAGGCTGTGAAAAACGATGTAGGCTTCGGAGCTCCGTCAAGAAGCCTTAACTGTCATGGCCTAAAACAGTTAAATCCATCGGCCGTGCTGTTGAATGCATGAGCGTCAGGTTTAACGGGAAGCTGTTTGAATGCCCCAGATGTGGAATAGTCTTCGAATCTATCGAGGAAACGAGTCCATCCGCTTAAATCCATCGGGGTGTTTTCTCTGGTCATGGAGTTTTTCAGGCATCTTGGAGTGCTGGCAAAACCAGCCAAATGCATAGCCTGTGGCAAAGATTTGACAGGGCTGGCCGTCCAAGGCTACCCCCATTCCTATCCATTATCGCTTCTAATTATGGACTACAACTTGAAGACATGTTAAAAAGATGATAGAGGACGTGGACAGCCTCCCCAGCCTATTACGCCGTAAGGTATAGCGGATGGCCTCATCAATTTAAAACCATCCAACACATGGTTTACACCATGAAAGTGTGTGTTTGCGGAAGAATAGTTGAACAGGAATATGGTGAGTTCTACTGTGTATGCGGACGGGTTATAACGGCTTCTGGACGTGTTATCTGCCCCGCATGCGCCAGCGGAAACTGTGAATCCTGCGACTCCTTCTTAGACAGAGAATGCGACCATGAATGCTTCTATCAACGTTATTATGGCCGTCCTGCAAACATAGGTTTCATCACATCTACGGATTGGTGATAAACCATGACGCCTCCTGTTTTGAGGGAGAGGTTTCAGCCACTTTTCTTCACGGCTGAAGACTTGAGAAGGCTGGACGACATGCTGTATGGAGTAGCCATCGTCCATGAACAAGACCGTGCCGTAAGATATTTTAGACGCCGAACCACAACACCTATCAGAGAAATGAGGATAGAGACTCTAACCGGAGTACTCTTGATAATGATTGGCGTTATCCTATTGCTGATAGGGGTTGCTCCACGCCTATTGGAATCAATACCCAAACTACACCCAATTATCTATACTCAAGTATCTCTTGGAGAGCTAAAGATAGGGACCTCTCCTCTAGCAATAATCATCCTGACAATAATCTATCTATTTTTGGCTCTAAGAGGCTGAGCACGTAGGTTTATGAGCTATCATAAGATTGCATGCTCATGTGGGCTTAGGATTATTAGAAAATTCTAATATTCAATAAGTCGAGGGGGTCAAGTTGGAAACAACCACTTCTGAAAAAGAGGCACAGAAGACTGCTCAGAAGCTCTGTATAATACTTTCGAAGGGCTCCCTCGACATGGTCTACCCCGCATTCATACTTGCCACCACTGGCGCGGCTATGGGGATGGAGGTGCATATGTTCTTCACTTTCTGGGGCCTCGATGCAGTCGTTAAGAGAAAGGTCGAGAATCTGAAGATCTCAGCTGTTGGAAATCCGTCACTAGGCTTGCCCTCGCTGCTGGGTGTGCTCCCGGGTATGAGTGGAATGGTGACACGTATGATGGCTAAGAGGTTTAAGAGGCTGAAGGTGCCCGCGGTCTACGAGCTGATAAAGCAGGCGAAGGACTTGGGCGTTAAGCTCCATGCATGCTCGACAACCATGACGGCTATGGGGATTAAGGAGTCAGACCTGATTCCAGAGGTTGAAGACGTGGTCGGCGCCTCAACCTTTCTCAGCATCGCGGAGGGAGGCCAAGTCATCTTCATATGAGGTGAAGAAGGGTTGAGGCACGTAGTTGATGCTAGGGGGAGTTTCTGTCCGGGGCCGATAACCGAGCTCATAAAGGCCTACAGAAAGGCACAGCCCGGCGACGAGATAGAGCTACTTGCCACAGACCCCGCTGCTAAGAGCGATGTGACGGCTTGGGCCGCGAAGAGCAAGAACGAGATAGTCGAGATGAGGGAGGAGCAGGGCTATATCAGGATAGTCATACGGGTGTCGTCTAAAGGCGGATAACCATGACGCGGGTGGTCATAATAGGAGCTGGCACAGGCGGCACAATACTGGCCAACGCGCTATCTAAGAAACTAAAGCCCGAAATAAGTAGTGGCCGCCTAGAGATAGTCGTGTTCGACGGGTCTGAATCGCATATATACCAGCCCGGCAACATCGACATCGCGTTCAGGGGCGTAGATCCACAGACCTTTCGAAGGCCTCACCTACATCTGCTGAACAGGAGTGTCCAACTCCTCAAGAAAACTGTCTCGCGAATAGACCTAGACAACAGGGCAGTGACATATGACGGTGGAGCAAAGATGGGCTATGATTACCTCGTGGTCGCGACCGGCTCCATAGCAGCTCCAGAGATTGTACCGGGGCTGGCTGAGTCGTCACTCAACTTCCACAGGTCGCAGGAGGACGCGGCGAGGGTCTGGGAGGCCCTGTCAGCCTTCAGGCGCGGCAGAATAGTAGTGCTGACCGCCCTCCCCCATAAATGCCCACCCTCCCCAGTAGAGGCCGTCTTCCTAATAGACGAGCTAATGAGGAAAAGAGGTGTGAGAAGAGAGGTCGAGATCGTCTACGCTACACCCTACACTAGGGCCTACCCTGCCCACGGGATAGCCGACGTGGTGGAGCCCGAGATGGAGAGGAGGAATATAACAACATACACACTCTTCAACATCGACTATGTCGATGCACCGGCCAAGAAGATCTACTCTCTCGAGGGCGAAGACCTGGCTTACGACCTGCTAATAGCCATCCCGCCTCACAGGGGAGCCGAAGTGGTGATAAGCTCGGGTATAGGGGGTGATGAGGGTTGGATACCTACCGACAGACATACTCTAAAAATCAGGGGGCATGACGACGCATACGCGATCGGTGACACGACAGACATACCCATCTCTAAATCAGGGGTTGTCGCTCATCTGGAGTCGATAACCACGGCCGAGTCGATAGCATCCCAGATACACGGGACAGGCAAAGTATACCTCTACAACGGAAGGATAAACTGCCCACTGGAGTTGGGCGGCCGCAAGGCAGTCTTCGTCTCGGGAACCTACAATAGGCAGCCGGAGAGGCAGGACCCCTCAACAATCAAGTATCTCATGAAGAGGCTCTTCAACAGATTGTACTGGACGATGCTTAGCGGAGCCTTGGAGCCGATACTTAACGCATATTTAGGCCCACCCTACGAGGTTAGAGACGGTGACTAAGGATGCTGACAAGGGCCCGCGAAGCCGCCCAGCTCGAACTGATCTCAGACTTCTTCACAATATTCACAAACCCTAAGCGGATACAGATTCTGCAGCTACTCAGGGAGGGCGAGCTAACAGTCTCAGAGATCGCTGAGAGGACCGGTCTCTCACAGCCAACAGTCTCCCAACACCTCAAAATACTCCGTGACAAACGCATAGTCACGGCCAAGAGGAGGGGGAACAAATGCTACTACACCGTAGAGGACGAGAGAATATACCAGGTCTGTGACCTCATAAAGGGAATAATCTCCAAGAGGATAGAAGAGATAAGAAAGGGCATAGCAAGATGATAAGTGGGAGAGCTGAAGCCCCTGTTCAAATATAAGGCAAGACAACAAGTTAAAATCCAGCAAAAACTAATCTATAAGATGCGATGATGACTGAACGTCGCGGGAAAACAGTGATGATCAGTGGAGCGGGGGCTGAGCATCCTCCACACAGCTTGAGGGCGGGGGTCGCCAAGCCTGGTCAAAGGCGCAGGGCTTAGGATCAAAATGATGAGAGCCCCTGTCCCGTAGGGGTTCGTGGGTTCAAATCCCACCCCCCGCACCATCCGTATATTGTTTAGCGCCTTGTCTCCCTATTGAACGAGACTCCATTTCGTCTTAACAGTCATGGATTTATTGCGCAGGGCTTGGATGATATCGTCTCTTCCCTCACATTTGCTTGACCGGCCTCGCTGAGCAACCGACCCGCAATTCTTTCAAAGGCCTGCCTCCACCTCACCCTTTGGAACGAGAATTCGTGAAAGATGTAGGCTCGGAAGTAACAAGCGTAAATTCGATAAAACTGGTACTAAAAAATAAGGGAACTATACGTTGGCTTATTATGTCTAAGAGGTTCTCCGAGTGGGAAAGACTCATATGTGGGATGTGGTATCTTGCCCGATGTGGGAGGTGGGTTAACGAACGAATTCATTGTTAAGGTTGATAAAAAAGGGAGAATTATCATCCCATCAGAGATTCGAAAACGGCTCAACATTAAAAATATAGTTAAGATTACGCTTGGAGAAGGGGAGATAATATTAAGACCCATAGAGGATCCTCTAAAAGAAGATTGAAAAACTCATCCTTAAGGGTACGACCGACGTTGAGGCAGAGATCCGAAGGCTTCGTAGAGTAGTTGAGAATGGGCTTAAGAAGGCGACTTGAGCCCGGCAATATTAATAGAAACAGATCTCCTCCTGAGTTTAATCTCGCCCGAAGATAAGCACCACAACACCACTTTAAGACTCATCGACAAACTTTCTGGAAAGCGAAGATATCTCCATACTCGTTTATGGAGCTGAATCTCTTACTAAGATCAGGAGAGATCATCGTAGCATCGGTTCCAGAATTTTACGAGACCTTAAGCAACCTCTTAAGATTTAGGATGATAGAGACATACCCGTTAAAAGCTGAATACCACTGTGAGTCCTTTATCTTAAGGAGCAAATACGGAACACTAACATATTTCGACAGCCTACACGCAGCTGTCGCAATAATTGAGAATCTAACACTTGTAAGCTATGATAGAATATGTGCAGGCCTCACCGAGGTAAAATATATACACCATGAAGATTATCGAGGCTGAAGGATTCCCGGAGTATTACTTTTACAAGAACATATTCCTCCAGATGTTCAAAACTTAGATTGTCAATACAAATATCATGAGAGGGGGCTGTCACCTTTCACTCCACAGCCTTACCAGGTCTCCTAGGATGTACTTTCTGGTCCCGTAGTGCTCGGTTCCCTAGCATAGTCTCCTGCCGCGTGCTAGGCCATGCCATACTAAACCCGCCACCCCGCATATTTGCGATATCAATTATCTATCTAGGAGAGTGTTCTTGGACAGGTCTTTAGCTAGAGGTATGGGCTAGTGTTTCGATCCCGAAGCTTGTTGTTGAGCGGGTTGAAGGCTCCGACAGCCTCATCGATCCTTTATTCCAACGTCAAATCAGCTTCCCTTTAATCCTCCGCGTCATCCAGAGTTAGCGGGTATGGAAACCCCTTTACTGACTGCCTTCCCATATATTGGGTTAACTTTAACTTCATCCCATGTCGCCAAGTGTATTTGGAACGGGTGGTAGAGGGGTAGTTTAGCTATCTCCTCTATCTTGGCTATCGCTTCTGCCCTCGCCCTAAAATCTCTTGGTAGGTTATCAGCAACTATCAGAACATCCACATCGCTCCCGCCCGTTGCGAGACCTTCGACCACACTTCCGAATACGTAAACGCTACATGGGCCCAAAACTTCATTAGCTGCCTTAGCTATGGCCTCGGCCCAAAAACGCCATTGACGAGCGACATGCGCTATTCTAGCTCTTGCCCTTAACAGACTTAACAAACTCAATCACCTTCTCAGCAAAGCCTAGCAACTCCTCGGCCTCCTCTCTATCATACCTTCTGGGCATGTAACGTGAACTTATGTAGGCCTCCTCAAGCCTTATGAACAAGCTCCTATTCTCTCGAACAAAGTCGTCAAAGAGGTTTTGATCACCCAGCAAATCCTTGAGTGCGGACATAAGCTGCCTGACAGCGTGAACTCGAGGAACCTCACCCGTTAACTCAAATATCACAGACTTAAGGTAAAGTTGAACGGCCTGATCGGCCATGAAGGCGGCAATATCATAATCTCCCTCGAGAAAACTTCTCCTACCTGATGCAAGCATTCTTAATGCCCTATCTCTAAGCAGAGCAACCTCGCTATGACTCAAAGCCCGTGCCTTCTACGGCCGCACATCAATCCATTCCTATTTAAGTCTTCTACTAGTATGTTACAAAAAATACCGCGAAGGAAAAAGGCAAGTAGAAAGCTTCAAGCCCCTCCCAGCATAGTCGAGCCAGCACGATCAACAGACCCATAAATGGCGACGTACGACGTTGAGAAAAAGAAAGACGACGAATCTTCTACGGATAGGTGGGGGGTATTTAGCTTGGAGGTAGATTTGGCGGACCGAACCCGTCATTCCCATAGATGTATAGCAAGGCGTTGATGTCTAGGGCTGATGGATATTTGTCGGAACTTATTGCTGAGGCGTCGTATGTTGGATACATTAAGTCGGTGGGATCATCTGCATGTACGAGACCTAGTGCGTGTCCTATTTCATGTCTCACAACGTTTCTGAAGTCCGCAAAGTCAAGTCCAAGACCAGCCTTAACTGTTATCTTCACCCTGTCAAAGTAGCCGTCCCCATTACTATCCTGAAATATGGCCATGCCTAAAACACCTGCAGCAGCACCCTTCTGCACATTAATAACTATGTCGGCTTCCTTACTCGAGCCTACAACTACAAAGTCAAAGATTCCGTCTGGAGTTCCTCCTAACTCGCTATTATCAACAGATTTTCCACTCGCGGCTTCTAAAGCCCTAGACCAGTCGATAAGTGCTGTTGGGACGTGAGGATATAGGTCTGAGGGAGCTTTTATGTAGACTTTTACTGGCGAGAGTAGAAGGAGAGTGCTGATAGTTGATACAGCAACCAGATCTCAGGTTTTTTCATGGGTGAATAACCTGAGCCCCCATTATATGTTTTTGCCTTGCCACCACGATGGTGTCCGGATGACAAGATAGAGAGGCGGGTTTAGAGTGGAGGATGGTGTATGAGTAATGTTGAGGTGTGGAGTGTCGCTATCTGGTTTAGAATTTTTGAACCGTTAAATATTGGAGGTGGAGGATAGCGTGTGTGTTTGGCAGTATTTTTTCGGGTGAGGGCTGCGTATGTTAGCCTGCCGGCAACCATTCTCGGGTTAATAGTGGCTTTTCCACTCTGGTATTTCACATTCAACACAGACCTTATGGGAGGTTTCTGGAACAGGATGGTCCTCTCAGTCAGTGTTCTAGGCCTTGTCGCATTTCTCGCCGAGAGGAGAGAGATGGCGAGGCAGCTAAGAAGAGTTGATCCTAGGGTGTTGTTTCTGGGCGTATTGTCTGGTCTCTTTCTATATATCTTATTCTATGGAGGATATAGTGTTTTGAGGCCGTTTTTGGAGCGGGGCGCGTCAAGCGTCTATCTGCTTATAGGTGATGCTCCAGCGGCGCAAGTTGCAGCCACCCTATTCTACACGTCTTTTTGCGAGGAGTTCTTTTGGAGGGGATTCATCCAGAGGAATATCATGGGCTATCTCGGCGGGCTGAAGGGGTTCCTAATTGCTACGGCGCTCTACACGTTAATCCACCTGCTCACACTGAACATGCCATTGATGCTTGCAGCCCTAATAGCGGGTTTCTGGTGGGGCCTCCTCTACATGCTTATGCGATCGTTATGGTTAAATATCTCCTCACACGTCATCTGGACCGAACTAGTGATTCTATTGCTACCTCTGAAGTGAGGCCCATGTCGGCGAAAATATGGTTCATAGCCACGCGCCCTTGGTCCTTCGTCATGACGTTCGTCTCCGCGACTCTCGCAGGGGTCTTGGCTCTCAAGTCCGCAACCTTTAATGCAACGCTATACTTGATTACACTGGCTGGGCTAATACTATTCCACGCAGCAACAAACATGCTCAACGACTACTTCGACGTGAAGAATAGGGTGGATAGGTTTGATGTGCCGACCTCAAGGTATAGGCCACACCCGCTTTTGACGGGTGAGATTGGAGGCCGAGAATTTCTAACAGTGACAACCATGCTCTATGGCCTAGTGATCTTGATTGCCGGCATCTTATCCCTAGTGAGAGGCCCCCTCATACTTTTGCTGACCGGCGCGGGCCTTTTAGCCAGCGTGTTCTACACGGCCCCACCCATCGCTTTCAAGTACAGGGCACTAGGCGAGCCTGTGGTCTTCCTAGTCTGGGGGCCGCTAATGGTTGGGGGAAGCTACTACACTATAACAGGCACCTTCACAGTCGAGCCGCTTCTAGCATCCATCCCAGTCGGGATCCTGGTGCTCTTGGTGCTTTTAGCCAACAACATAAGGGACACAGACTATGATAGGGAGGCTGTCAGTGCAACTATCCCCATCCTCCTAGGAGTCCGGAGAAGCCTAATACTCTACGGGGCACTCTTAGCATCGACCTACATGATCACCATCCTCCTAATACTTTCGCGTATACTCTCCATCTACAGCCTCATGGTGCTAGTCACCGCTCCAATCGCGGCCAAGCTTGCGAAAACATTCTGGGTGAAGATTCCCGACGACGCAGACCCACAGACAGCCAGGCTTGCACTCCTATTCGGGCTCCTCCTCATAGCAGGCGAGCTGTCTTCAGTCTTCATAAATTTTAGGTGGTCTGCTCTTTGAGGCTGGGTATCGGGTGGAATATCTCACATCCAGTATCTAAGATCGCTGAGTTGGCGTCGAGGTCTGAGGAGTTTGGCTTCGAGTCGTTTTGGCTCCACGAAAACCCCATGCTGGGGGACGGCTTCGCCTCCCTCATCCTCGCCTGCAGGAAAACAGCTAGAATAAGGATAGGCATCGCCTGTACAAGCGTCATAACCAGACACCCTGTCATGATAGCGGCGTCAGCGGTAACACTTCAGAACGAGAGCGACGGAAGATTCGTGCTAGGCCTCTGTCTAGGCGGATTCCCATGGCTACCCCTCATAAACTATCCTGTGCAGCCAGTAAAGGAGACAAGACCACTCCGCAGAATAGTAGAAGCCGCATCCATTATCCGATCATTAGTAAACGGCGAGGCCGCCGTCGTACCGGGCACCTTCTACAGCGTCAAGGGGTTCAGGCTGATGGCGAGGGCGTCTAAACCCATACCAATCTACATAGGCGCACTAGGCCCCAAGACCCTCCGACTTGCCCCCAGAATCTTCGACGGCGTAGTCACTTCTCCAGGTGTTTTAACGCCGCTGGATGTTAGGAGGCTGGTGGGCTGGGTTGAGGAGGGCGAGAAAAATGGACGAAAGGTAGAGAAGCTAGCGTACATACTATCCTCGGTCAGCGGAGACGAGCCCGAAGCCTACGCGGCAGTTAAACGCGACCCCTTCTTCATCTACCAGCTCTCCGAAGTTGTCCCAGAGGAGAGCCTCGAGCACTACGGCGTAAAGCTGGACAAGCTACCAGAGATAAGAGAGGCTTGGAGGAGACGCGACATAGCCTCAGCCGCATCACTGATAAGCGACGACATGGTAGCAACCCTCACAGCCTCAGGACGAAAAGAAGACGCGATCAACAAGATAGAAGAATATTCACAAACCGGCGCAGACACACTCATCATAACACCCGTAGGAAACGTTGAAACCGTCCTAAAGACATTTGGACCTATAGCCTCTAGCCAATAGCCTACAAAACATTTCTAAACATCCCACCGACAGCAAAGATACGTGAAAAAAGGGAAAAGCCAGACCAGTAGTCAATTTTACCCGGCCTGTATTTCAAAATCCATGGATATGGCAGAATTTTACTTATTGTAGATGCTATAGAACAGAAGATATTTTATCAATTCTCAGAACTTCATCGCACCGGCTAATTCAGGAATATTAATGAATCTAAGGATCAATAATATGACAACTATCATGGGAAGCATCGTTAATGTCAATATTGCATACATCATTGCCCAATATACATCAGTTGCTGTGGCCATAGAGGCCACAAATACGGGAACTGTTTGAACATCGATGCGGCCAAGCAAGGAGTGAGCGAACAAAAACTCATTGTATGAAGTTAAGAAGGCAAATAAAGCTATAGCCATTAGCCCTGTACTCGCGACTGGCATAGTGATGTATCTCACTGTTTGCCATAGTGTTGCACCATCAACCCTGGAAGCCTCCTCTATCTCCACAGGAATAGTCCGATAGTAGAGAACTAGATACCAGATAGAGAATGGCAGTGTCAATACTATATGGATCAATATTATAGATCCTAGATTATTAACGAGCCCTATCGCCTGCATTAAAATATAATACGGGACAGCAAGAACTACTGGTGGAAGTAACCTACTAACGAGTATGAATGTAAAGAGCCCAACTCTACCTCTAAAGTTTACCCGTGTGAAAGCAAAAGCTGCCAGCGAAGCTAAGAGAAAGTTAGTTACCGCCACCGCACCCGCAACAATTACTCTATTGAGTAAAATCTTTCCGAAATAAGCGATATTAAGAATTACAAGGGAGCGTATTTCGTATCTTATTTAAGGGTCCTGTGAAGGAAACTCAAACCCAAACGGCGCTAAAAAGACGTATTGATAGTATACGGTGGTTGGTCCCCGTGCAAACCATAATCTACTTCCGGGCGGTGAACGTAATTCAGTCTCGGGCATGATACTCCCTATTACGCTAAAAGCCACTGGAACAAAAAGAAATAGTAGAAATATTGTAATGATCACATAACTAATCAAACGATTGACCTTCAACCCTATTCACCCGCAAAGGAGTATCTGTAGAGTTTTTCTGGAGGAACCACCCTTAAAATTAACAGTATAACTAATAACGTCATAATTGCTAACATAACTGCCAGTGATGCACCGTGCCCAAAATTCCCCCACTGAAACATCTCTGCAAAAGCGTAATAAGATATCAATCCATAAGTGCCTCCAGCAAATGTGTATACCATATCATAAGTGGTTAACGCTAGGATAGCCTGGAATGCCGCAACAACAGCTATAGCGGATTTTAAGTACGGCAGTGTCACATACCTTAATCTTAATAAACCTGTTGCGCCATCCAACTCGGATGAGTCTATTATGTCCTTAGGAACTAGTTGCAACACAGCCAAGATCAAGAGGATGCAAAACGGCAATTGTTGCCACATTTGCGCGACAACTGCAAACAATATCTGAACACTCCTAGGAGCCGATAGAAAATAAAACGGTTCAGTCCATAAACCTAGATCAACTAAAACTTTATTAACCCAACCAAAGCTCTGAAACATAAAACGCCAAATTAATCCGGCGGCTGCTGGAGGTATTGCCCAAGGTATTAACATAATAACTCTAACAATATTCATTCCCTTCAAATTCTGGTTTAAAATGAGCGCCAACGCAAGAGCCGTTCCAACAATGACCATTACGGAAAAAGACGTAAATATTAAAGTATTAATTATAGCTTCGGAAAAGTATGTTGAATTTACTACCTCCTCATAATTTTTCAGCCCAGTGAAGATTCCTATCGTTTGGGGCTCGTATACGACGTATTTTGTTAAGCTCGTATATATTGCATAGAAAAAAGGATATAATGTAAAGAACCCCACTAATATAAGTGTGGGTAATATGAAGACATAGGGTGAGCGTTCTTTTGTTCTGGCCTTTAGCTTATTGCCGACCGCCATCCATTCCACCAATTCGTAGTGTCATAAAAATAATAAATAGGGTATTAATTTATCCTCTAAGTTCTTTTGCACGCCTAGCCATCCTATCGACAGCTTCTTTAACGCTTATCTCTTTGGAGAAAGCCTTTGCAATAGCCTCCTTAATGCTATAGTCGACCCACCGCCCGAACCATACTGGGTGTGGAATTGTTTTGGAAATTGTTGCTTGCTCTTTAATAGATTTGTCCGCGCATGCACCGTAATAGTCCACCAGCGACTTTGCAATATCTGGGTCACTGTATGGTGAGAGGAAGCCGAACCCAAGTCCTTTCTCGACAGCCCATCTTTTTAGGACAGGGCTATCGTTGCTCCGAAGTACTCTATGAACGTTATTGCTGCCTGGATGGCGGCATCTCCTCTATCTACACACATACGTGTTATATTGTACATCTTCGCAAAGCCATAGGCTTCATGCGTTTTTCCAGGCATTAATGCCAACCTAAAGTTTCCTGCATTAGGTGACGACCCTGGTGCGTTCATGGCGGCTAACATATATTTGGCTAGCACCGTGAATACTCCTTCTCCCGCACCCATTTTCTTTGCCGCATCGGTCTCATGCGTTGCCAAATAGTCAGGGTTAATTATCTTGTATTTATGTATACCGTCTACTATCCATTGTAGATGCTCGTAAAATGACCTGCCCCACTCGAGAAGGAGTGGGGCACGTCTTCCAAGCCCTCATAGATGATAGGCACGACCGATCTCGCAGAGCAAGGTCAAAGACCCTATTACGGCCGTCAAGACTTAAGCCTCGGGTTAGCTCGTAGGGCAAGAAAATCTAAAAGGTCTTCGCAACAAAAATATATGCCCCTCCATGACAAAAACCCGGCGCGGAGATTCTTGTAATAAGCCCTTGGTTTGATAGCTAAATAGAGGGACAGCGTGATATGGATTGCTGCCCCGGTAGCTCAGCTGGGAGGCTATGCTCGGCTTCTATGCGACTGCCACAAACCTCATCTAGGGCTTCCGGCGCTATTGTACTAAGCTCAAAATTTTATCATTTTTGAGCTTCCACATCAGAGCAAACCAATGTGGAGGATGGAAGGCGAAAGAATTAAATCAATAGCGGGGTTGAACTTATTGTAGTGGTGCAGGTTTGTCCGAGTTCCATCTTAATGCCAAGAGATCATACCTTCTTTACAATGACGGCTGCGTCATCTGCAGAGAGCTAGCCGCGAAGGTGCAGGAGTACTCCCGTCACCCACTCCAGATCCTACCGCTAACGAGCCGCGAGGCCCAGGAACTGATCAGTCAAACCTACGGTGAAAAGCCGCCCGACAGCTTCTTCTACATAATCCAAGATGGTGATAGGATAAAGGCCTTACATGGTGTGCGGGCGGCGCTCAGAATAGGGGCTGCGGTAGGGGTCACTAACTCGATCAGGCTACTAGGCGTCTACCTAGATTATCGACGGCGGTTGGCTGAGCAGGCAGGGAGGACACGTTCCGGCTGTTGCGGGATTTTGGAGGAAGATGAGGAACTGTAGAGGCTTTAAATGTTGGGATGGGGTGGCAAGAGAGAGGGTTTGAGATTGGACAAGAGGGTAGAACTCAGAGTTAAGACACCACTATATTCGTCAAGTCTCAACCCCTCTCGGCCCTCCTAGACAGGCTGGCTATGTATAGAGTGATGGGTGTCTTCGGCTGGGCCTCAATGGCTCTGACCCTCACATCGGCGGCCCCCGCCTTCTCATACTCCTCATGCATTGCGAGTAGTACTTGTAGCCCTCCCTGTACGGGTACCCTATCCCAAAACGAGTCAGGCCTGGATGGATAAAAGAGAATTGTACATCGGAGATGATTTGCCACCTACTAGGAAGGGATAACCAGCACTAATTTATTGTCAAAGACCCATGCCTCACAGCAAGGATAGATGTGGGGGCTACGCCTAGGTTATGGACTATGATCCTGTAGCGTGTCTAAGCTCACAGTTATTCTGCCCCAGATTGTTTTAGTATTCGGGGTTGTCGCTCCAATCTCCATTACACGGTCTCAAAGAATAGAGGCATACTCTCAACGATTATTGAGGGTAATCCTGCCAAAATGCATGTTGGGGTGGTAGCCCCACTGTATGCAGACTTCAACTACCCCACCAACACCCACCACATCAAGACACACCGCGGCCCTGGTAGCTCAGCTCAACCCCCTGACTCGTGTGGTCAGACTGGGAAGAAGCGCGACTTGATCCTGAGGGGCTAGAAGGCTTAGAAGATTTTCGAAAATACTGAATGATAAGAGGCTCTCGACGCTGGTGGAGATGCTTCAACAGGTGAACCAGCGAGAGGCAAAGCGGACCAGGACAGGGACATCATAGAAATATAGCCCTACTATGTCAGTCTAGCGGTAGACCGCACCATTGATGTACTACCGGCTTCACTCCCGAGGACAAGCTCAAACCCATAAGGCTTAGCCACGTCTTCCATGAATCCCATTCCTACCAGCTAGATTTGGGTGGACCGGACCAGCCCAAAAAATAGTGATGTGGATGGAGCCTCCTCGCTGCTCGCGACGACTCATCCACCAGCCGGAGCGGCGCCCTCCTCGGCGGCCGGAGCCCGGGCGGAGCTTCAGCTGGCGCTGTTGTGGGCTCTGCTGCAGGTGATTTCTTCCTAGCCTTTTTGGCCGCTGACTTCTTCCTGGTCTTCCCAGCCTTCTTCCTGGCTTTAGCGCCCTTCCTCCTCGTCATATCTTTCTCGCGAGTTGTAGGGTTTGGGTGTATTAAATATTATCGATTTTGTCCTTCTGTGGGCTGGGTTTGCTTAATACATGCCCCTATAATTTCTGTACTGGTAGCGTATGGGCTCTGAGTCAGAGGTTGAGGAGCTGAAGCACAGGGTTGAGGCCCTGGAGCAGGCGGTGAGAACTCTTCTTAAAAACTTGGGATCACTCGAGGTTAGGGTTGAGGTTCCTAGAGTTATTATTGCTAGGGAGCCTGTCTATGTGAAGATTTCTGAGAGTGAGCTTTACGGTAGGATTATTCTCTTGGTTGAGGATGGCTTCTTCGAGAGGTATAGGTCGCCCTCAGAGGTTGCCCAAGAGCTCCACAGGAGGGGCTGGGCTCCAAAAGACTTCCGGCACGTGAGGCCTGCGCTTGAGCACCTAACGGTGTTGGGTGTCCTAGAGAGGGTGAGGAATAAGGGGAGGAGGGCCTACTGGGTATACAGGAGGGCCGAAGGCTTCAAGGCGGAATGGATAGAGGGGAATAAAGAGGCTTCTCAGACCTGATTTCAAGGAAACGTTTGGGCCCATGTTCGTCGTAATTCCTGGTAAGCTGCTGCTATTATCGGGCTTGCCAGAATTCATCGAGAACAGGTCTTCCATCGAGTTCTATACGCTCAAAGAAACGGAAAACGAGAACTATACTGGGGGTAGTGCCGGATAACGCTTTAAATACCCTCCTTATTAGGACAGTATCTAAAAAGTAAGGTATATATTTAGTGGGTTAGATAATTTAGTGGTGGATAAATTGAGTAGTTATTCAACCATATCGCTTCCTAAAGAGATAAAGGAGATACTAGAAAAAGATAAGGGTAACGCTGAGTGGGGAGAATATCTTCTGAGGCTTTATCAGGAGGTAAAGGAGAAAAGAAGACGCGAAGCCTTCGAAAAGCTCAGAAGAACATTATCCGAGGAGGATCTTAGTAATGTGCTGGAGGAGTCCAAAAAACTTAGGAGTGAGCTTGAATTGCGATGAATCTGCTTGACACGAGTATACTAATCGAACTCCTCAGAAGGGGGGCGCTGGAGGAGGGCTCTATCAGCGTAATCACCCTTATCGAAGTTCTCCGAGGAGTACCGGCACATAAACGAAACGAGGTAAAATCCTCCCTTGAAGAACTCTATGAGATAATCTCTCTAAACAATGATGTCGTAAACGAATACTGCAAATTATATGAAAAATTAAAAAGTATAGGCGTAAAAGTACCAGACGCCGACCTACTCATAGCAGCGTCCGCAAAAGCAAAAAACCTGACACTAGTTACATCGGACAAACACTTTGAGCAACTACGCGAGCTCGGATTAAAAGTGGAAATAAGGCAGATAGAGTAAACTTAAGGTTAGGAGATTTAATACACATGGCGTCTCGGGATCCCCAGCATGGTGCTGGGGCGGCCTGCTTTTCCTGGGCCGTAAAGCCTCTAGCTGGGCAGGGAGCGCGTGGGGATTGGCAGCTGTCCCCACCGACAAGGCCGCCGGGCTGCTGGGGAAGGTTGAGGTGAAGAAGGCTCAGCGGCGACTACCGCCTGAGCTGAAGGAGAGACTCATGGAAGCGCTTGAGATCGGAATCCGGAGCGGATTTGGCTATCATAATGTCTGGAGGATGCTGCGTGATAATGGAGTAGAAGTATCGAGGTCTACTGTCAGGAGATATTACTACAAGAGATTTCCTGAGAGGTTGGGGGAAAGAGGACCGTGCCCCGGGCCGGATTTGAACCGGCGACTTCCCGGTCCCTGATTGTTTGTGGGAGCTTCAGCCGGGCGCTCTCCCTGGCTGAGCTACCGGGGCCGCGGTGTGTATTGGTGTGTTCTTCTATTTAGGTGTCAGGTGTTGGGGGTGTTTTAAGGGTTTCTGTGGCGAGTTTTAGACCGTCTGTCTCCCTGTTGTCTGGGGTTTCTCCGTGAGTATTCTATTTGCCTTCTCCCAGAACTATGGTGGCTGTGTATTCTTCGTTTCTATCTCGGTAGATATGGACCGGTTATAGCTCCCGCGAATAACTATTGATTAATCGATCACCATGAATTTGTGGTGTCTGAGGCATGGGTTTTCGTTAAGCCTCACATATATCCCGTCTCCCTGAACCTCTGATATTAAGACCTGGGCAGCATCTTCCATCTCAATGTAAATGTCTTTAATTCCTGAGACATTCAAATGTCTCGGCGACGCGTTTATTTGAAATCTAGGCTCAGAGGGCTGCGAGGCCGTAGGGGCGGGAGTGCTCGAGGGCTCCTGTGGCAGGGTCGACTCGTAGCCCCAGTCCCTCGAGGGCGGTGGCTCCCAGCAGCGGTTCAGGGGTTTCAAGGATGGCGACTGGTACAACACCTTCTCTATCAAGTAGCTTGATGTAAGCGACCGTGATTTCGGCTTCAACTGTCCGGGAATCGGCAAGAACTAGGCTGGCTATCTCCTGCGGCTCGAGGCCTAATTCCGCTGCAAGCCCCGGCGGGACGATAGTATAGAATGCGCCGGTGTCGACTAGGAACTCAATCTCCTTCAACTTCTCTTTTCTCCGGCCAATAAGACCCTTCACTCTTACATAACCCATTCCAACACAGCTTTGCGTAGCCTGCTATTAACTTCATCGGCTACCCCCCGTTCCGTAATGATAAGGCTGTTGAGACTGTATGCTGATGCCAAAGGCTAGCGAGGGGAAAAGAAGATGTCTTCTGCGACCTTAGACCTCAAGAAGTTCTAGCCTAGAATGTGAGGTGTTACCTCATTATCTATGAAGTCGTGAAGATTAAGAATGGATTACCCCACGCAGAGGTAGCAGGCCTTATGGCTAGAGGGGAGTATATACCGGTCGCTGCGCGAAGGTTAGAGCTGCCGTGGAGATGTTTCTGAGGGGGTGTGCTTGCTTATATGGCAGGGATTGATGCCCGTGTGAAGGGAATCTCTAGGTGGTTAAACTGCGGTGTTTCTCTCTACATGATACACTAGGATGTAGTTGATATGTGTCTGATGGCTGAGCTTTCTCCTCGTCTCCGGGATGGTGAAGACTACCGGCAAGCGATAGGTGTTGCGAGAATTCTTTAAATAAATTGTGATTATTTGGTTTTCTTGGGGTAGAGCGTGAGTGAGAGGCTTAAGCGAGAGTTCATTGAGTTGCTTGAGAGAGGCGTAGAGTTTCGATACACTGTAGCAGGGTATCTGGGGCTGTCCGAGATATTGAGGAGGCTCGACAGGCTTGAGGAGGGGCAGGGTAGGCTGCTTGAGAGGCTGGAGAGGCTGTGGAGGAGTCATAATGAGCGGCGGGAAAGCCACAACAGGCAATGGGAAAGCCATAATAAGCTATGGGAGGAGGTTAGAAGCCTTAGGGAGGGACATGCAGCTGCTCGGTAGGGATTGTGGCACATTCGCATAGGTGCCGCGCATTGGGACTTATGGCTGCACGCACGTTCGGTTTTTAAAGCCGCAACCCCCACCTTATTTAGCCCAAAAGTTAAGGGATGAAAACGTTAGAAAGGATTAATAGTTACGTAGGTAACCAGTTACGTAGGTAACCTTGCTCTTCGATCTAAGGCCTAAAGAATCGCTTAAAGACCTGTATGACAGGGTCGCGGAGTATCGGGAGCTTTCGCGCTTAACAGGTTCAGGGCTTTGGGTCGCGGTGCTGGGCAAGAGGATGACTGGGAAGACGAGCCTGATAAAGACGTTCGCGAAGGAGAACAAGGGCATATATGTTAATCTTCTCGGAGCGAGGAGTTTTGAGGATGTTTCAAAGAGGCTTCTCGCGGGGTTGGGGCTAAAACTGGATGAGCTAACACTCAACCTGAAATTCTTGCAGATAAGATGGGGCAGGGTCTTGGATGAGGCCTTCCAGCTCGTGAAGGATAAGACAATAGTCCTTGATGAAGTTCAAGAAATATCCTCACCACACTTCCTCAAAATCTTGAAAATGGTCTGGGACAAGTACGGTGGGATAAGAATGGTTTTCTCGGGCTCCTACATCGGGGTCCTGAGAAGGCTGCTCGAGCCGAGCCCGGCCTCACCACTATACGGGAGGAAGCCCGCCACGATCATGCTGAAACCCTTCAACCATGAAACTTCTAAAAACTTCCTCATATCGGGCTTCCAGGAATATCCTCAGATAAGCTTCAGGGAGGAGGAGATAATGGAGGCGGTCGAGAGGCTAAACGGCTACGTGGGATGGCTAACATATTATGGGAACTTCAGATGCGAGAGGAGGCTCCCGCATGATGAGGCCTTAAGGGAGACCGCGAGGGAGGGCTCAAAGATCATCCAAACTGAGCTAGACCACTTCCTCAAAAATAGGAGGAGAGAGCTCTACGTAAAGGTATTAAGAATCGTCAGAGCGGGTGCGAGATGGAGTGAGATAAAAAGGGAGCTCAATATAAACAGCAAAGTTCTAAACGATATCCTAAAAAATCTAACATCAGCAATGATAGTGGAGGGGAAGGAAGGATACTATTGGATAGAGGACCCAATAACGAGGGAGGCGGTTAAAAAACTGAGGCCATAAAACATTCCTCCAAATCCCACCGCATAACCACCTCTCGGAACGCTAGGGGATAATGGGGAGAAAGTAGACGAACCCTAAAAAGTTGGTCAAAACAGCTCCTAGCCTCAATTATTCTCAGGTTACTTAAAACAAATGTCTTATCTCTCCATTCCCGAGCATTGCTACGTCCCAATGACCACTGTGGGGCTTATTATGGGGAGAGGAAATTATTTTAAAAAATGGTGGGTGGTCTGCCCGAACAAGACCACTCATAGCGTCAAAGCTGAAGCTGCATATTTCCTCGCAGAGCCTCTTCAACTTTCCTTATCAATTCGTAGGATATCCTGCCGAAAATTGTATGCTTGCAGAGTCAGTACATGAAAGCTGACGTCTACGTAGCCCTCCGACTCCACGCCCAGATTGTTTGTGAGCTTTCTAACGGCTTTTTCAAGTAGCCTAGCCGTCAATCTGCCCCTTTCTTAGCAGTCTTGGCTTCTTAGAGGCTGTAGCCTACAAATACTTTTAGGGCCTTAGGGTAGTGGAATGGCTGGAAGACTTCGATGAATTTGTAGTTGAGGTTGTAGGGAGGTGGTAGACGTTCAGCTAGGATGGGGTGCTGGGAGGTTGGAGCTTGAGCACTCGAGGATATAGATGGAGTTGGCGAGGGGTGGGGCTTAGAGGCCACAGGCTCCGGATCCGAACATCGGCGAGACCCTGGCGCAACTCGAGAGGCTTGGAGGAGGCCTACATAATCTACACATCATTCGAAAAAGTCCTCAGCCTGATCAAGAAGGGGCAAATTTAGATATTGCTGAGGGGTGGGTTTGTGCTTGGGAGGTTTGTGGGTTTGAAGTATCTTGAGTTGGGTAGGAGTGGTTTGAGGGTTTCTAAGGTTGGGTTGGGGACGTGGCAGATTGGGTCGTCTGAGTGGGGGTGGAATAGGGGTTACGGCGTTGATGATGTGGTGAGGGCTATTGTGAGGGCTCATGAGCTGGGGATCAACTTCATCGATACCGCCGAGATTTATGGTGGTGGCGTGTCGGAGGAGGTTGTGGGCAGGGCGATACGCGGGTTTAGGGACGAGGTTGTCATCGCCACTAAGGTTTGGCCCACACACGCAACGTATGATGGTGTCTTGAAGGCCTGTGAGAGGAGCCTGAGACGGCTGGGAGTCGATGTCATAGATCTCTACCAGATCCACTGGCCGAACCCGCTGGTCCCCCTCTCCTCCACCATGAGAGCCATGGAGAGGCTTGTCGAGCTGGGCAAGGTTAGGGCGATCGGCGTGAGCAACTTCTCGCTGGGCAGGCTGAAGAGGGCTCAAGAGTGTCTCAGAAGGGAGGAGATAGTCTCGAACCAGGTCAAGTATAACCTCGTGGAGAGAGGTGTTGAGAAGGGTTTGCTACAATACTGTGAGAGGGGGGAGATCGCATTGATAGCCTATAGCCCGCTGGCCCAGGGATTTCTGACCGCGCGGTATACCGCCTCGAACAGGCCGAGAGACCTTGTCCGCAGACTCAACCCCCTCTTCGACCCAGCTGTGC
>JAVYLC010000012.1:0-11948 GCA_038741355.1 Nitrososphaerota archaeon | reverse complement strand
AGGGGGGAGATCGCATTGATAGCCTATAGCCCGCTGGCCCAGGGATTTCTGACCGCGCGGTATACCGCCTCGAACAGGCCGAGAGACCTTGTCCGCAGACTCAACCCCCTCTTCGACCCAGCTGTGCTCAGGAGGGCGGAGCCATTAATGATGCTTCTGAGAGAGGTGGCCGGGAGGCATGGTGCAGAGCCAGGCCAAGTTGCTCTGGCATGGCTGATCACGTGGAGCCGCGTCGTCGCCATACCTGGCGCCAAGAGGCCGGAGCAAGTCGAGTCAAACGCACGTGCAGCCGATTTAGAACTCAGCGATGAGGAGTGGCAGATGCTCTCTGAGGCAGCTTCTAAGGTATCGATTGGAGTCTGGCCGCGTCTGAAGACCCCTCTGAGGCTACTGGGGATATAAACTCTAAGAAGATTTTGAGGCGAAGAGGTAAAGTGTAGGTATCTGCCAAAATGGTATGGAAATGTCCGTGGAGGCCAGCAACATCCACATCAGCCCCCGCTCTACCCTTATTGTGAAGGGGCCTGCCTCAGCCAGGGTCTTAGAGGGTTCGGTTGAAATTTACGGCTACAGTCCTGGGCCGAGGGAGAGAGTGGTTGTTAAGCCGTGGAGATCTCTGCCGCTATATTCTGACGCAGGCGCTGTCGTGGAGGTTCTGTTAGGAGAGGGGGGAGCGGCTGAGGTCGTGGAGGGGTGTACGATACCCCAGGAGTGGGTGGAGGTTGCCTCAAGGCTAGGCGGCAGGTTCAGGGTCATGGTCATCGGTGGAGTTGATGTGGGGAAGACCTCGCTGCTGACGTATCTCTATAACAGGCTTGTCTCTGGAGGAGGGATAGCTGTGGCTGACCTTGATGTGGGCCAGTCGGAGATCTGCCCTCCAACAACCATGGGCATAGCGACGGGCACCAAACCGACCACCAGCCTCTCCGCCCTCAAGCCAGAAGCCATATATCCTTACGGCTACACATCACCTACATACTCGGTAAGAGAGTCCCTGAGAACCGCAGGGGAGCTTGCATCAGGCATCGAAGAACTCGGCAGAGTCCTAATCAACACGGACGGCTGGATAGACCAGGAACGCGCCAAGAGCCATAAATCCCAGCTAATAGAGATCCTCAAGCCGAGCCATGTCATATTCATAGGCATAGACGACCACAGAGGGATGGAAGAGGCCTTCGCCAGAGTAGGTGCAGAGGTCATAAATATCCACGAACCCAAGGTCGTCATGAGGAGGGACCAAGACGCCAGGAGGCAGATCAGGGAAATGAACTATACCAGATTCCTACGCGGGGCTAGGCTGGTCTCGACACCGAGGCGATGGATCAAGATAACTCCATTGATCTTAGATTCGCTCCCCATCGAAGACTACTTGAAAACCGTCATCAAAGAGATGGAGAACGCCGCTGTCGAGAAGGCACCACTCATCGAGGGGCTGGACATGTCTGAGGCAGAGCTCGGCATCCTCTCATACGTCAACGTTCAGGGCAGAAAGGCCCAAGGCCTCGCCCTCTTCATGGGGATAGACTACAAGGGCTTCGCCAGAATCTACACACCCCACCAGGGGCCCATACAGGAGCTGAGAGCCGGCTCACTAATACTGTCAGCAAGCTTCAAAGAAGTCTACACCTATCAGCCACCACTAGAGTGAAAACGCAACACCACAACCTAAAAAAGATATATACACAGATTCTGATAATTTAAGCGTGAGTTATAATGGTGAGAGTCTTTGGCACGGTTAGCAATTAATGGTGGAACCCCCGCGGCTCGAGACCTGTTTAAACTTATACCCGCCTGGCCAACTTATAGCGAAAAAGAGAAGAAAGCACTCATTGAAGTTTTGGAGAGTAGAAAATGGTGTAGGATTTATCCTGGGTCTAGGGCGGAGCTATTTGAGACTGCCTTTGCCGAGTATCACCACGCAAAACACGGTATAGCTGTCGCAAATGGTACAGTAGCGTTAGAGCTTGCATTAAAGGCTGTAGGAGTTAAGCAAGGTGATAAGGTAATAGTTCCCGCCGTCACCTTCATAGCTTCAGCATCCGCAGCCACAGAGCTCGGAGCAATCCCAATATTCGCCGACGTCGACCCGGAGACTGGAAACATCTCACCAGCCTCTGTCAGGGAAATAGTAGAAAGAGAAGACGGGGTGAAAGCTGTAGTGGCTGTCCACTACGGCGGCAATCCCGTAAACTTTGACGAGCTGAAGCCATTTCTATCTAGACGCGGGATTAAATTGATAGAGGATTGCGCACACGCACATGGCTCCGAGTGGAGGGGTAGGCGTGTGGGGGCTATAGGAGATATGGGTGGATTCTCATTTCAAGAGAGTAAGTCTCTAACGGCCGGTGAGGGTGGAATAGTGCTTACAGACAGCGACGAATACGCCAACAGGGCGAGACTCATACACAACATAGGGAGAGTGGTGGGGAGGCCCGGATACGAGCACTATACCCTCAGCTCAAACTACAGGATGACAGAGTTCCAAGCAGCGCTACTCCTGTCTAAGCTCGACGAGTTTAAAGAGCAAGTAGAGAAAAAGCATAGAAACGGAGAATATCTTGCTGGGCTTCTAAGAAAGATCCGCGGTGTAGAGCCGCAGAAAATAGAGGAAGGCGTAACTAAGAGGGGCTACTACTACTTCGTCTTCAGATACGATGAGGAAGAGTTCGGAGGGGTATCCAAGGAGAGGTTCATAGAGGCTTTAAGGGCTGAGGGCGTACCAGCCGATGTAGGCTACGGAATGCCACTTTACAAGCAGAAAGCCTTCAGCCGCGAGGCATTTCTTGAAGTCATGCCACCAGGCACAGAGTATCCCGGCTACGATCAGATGTATCTACCCGGTGCAGAGGAATTCACCAGGAGAGAAGTAACTCTATTGCACTACATCCTTCTAGCAGACAGGGAGGCCCTTGATCTGGTAGCTGCTGCAATCGAAAAGATAAAGGAGAACGCTCACGAGCTAGCAAGATAGAGGGGAAGAGACGAGCAATGACGGAAGTAAAGCTTGAGAAGGTGTGTAAATACTTTGGGGAGACAAAGGCTGTAGACAATGTCGACCTACAGGTTAATGATGGTGAATTCATGGTATTGCTGGGCCCATCAGGCTGTGGCAAGACCACAACCTTAAGGCTTATTGCTGGTCTTGAAAAGCCGACAAGCGGTCTAATACTGTTTGATGGCGAAGTTGTAAATGAGCTGGAGCCTAAGGATAGACGAATTGCGATGGTTTTCCAAGACTACGCACTATACCCTCATATGAAAGTGTTTGACAACATGGCGCTGAACCTCCAAGTACGCGGGATACCCCGTGACGAGATAAGACGGAAGATTTTGGAAACAGCTGAGCTCTTAGGAATTAAGCACCTCTTGGACAGGAAGCCTGCTCAGCTCAGTGGAGGGGAGCAGCAGCGCGTTGCGTTAGGACGGGCTATCGTTAGAGAGCCGTCTGTTTTCTTGATGGATGAGCCGCTTTCCAACCTTGACGCGGCTCTTAGGGCCAGGATGAGGGGTGAACTGAAAAAACTCCAGGAGCGCCTAAAGACAACAACAATCTATGTTACACATGACCAAGTAGAGGCGATGGTAATGGCTAACAGGATAGCAGTAATGAAGAGTGGCAGAATACAGCAGATAGGCTCGCCTCAAGAGATATACAATAGGCCTACTAACAGGTTTGTAGCCGAGTTCGTAGGAAGTCCGAAAATGAACATATTCGACGCAACAGTGATAAGTGATGAAAATACAAGACTAACTACCGGTGAATTCGATATCGATATATCCCCGTTAATAGCGCGAAAAGTGGCGCAGAGCAGCTCAGGCCCTGAAGTATTGGTTGGCGTTAGGCCTGAAGACGTCGCGGTCTCTACAACCTACCAAGAGGGGTTTATAGAGGCAATGATCTATCTTGTCGAAGATATTGGGAATCTCTCATTTGTCACGCTCCAAGTCGGTGATGTGTTTATTGTGGCGCAGGCACCGCCATCAATTGGGCTAAGAGTGGGTGATAAAGCATTTTTTAAGCTAGTAGTCGAGAAGTTGCATATATTTGATAAAAAGACAGAGGAATTGATAATTTAACGACCGAATGCCATGAATGCAACCCCGCGGCGTATTCTTTCTGCGAATACTATGTAGAGAACTATCGTAGGTATCGCGGATATTAATACTGCGGCACTCTGGGCTACGTAGTCGTTTCCATATCTCCCCGTAGTGAAGTTTAGCAGATTGATAGGAACGGTGAAATTGCTTGGTGAACGTAGAAAGATGAAGGCGAAAAGGAAGTCATTCCAGATGCCAATGAACATGATTATGGCAACTGTCAGAATGGTTGGAAGAGCTAGAGGCAGCATTATTTTCCAGTACATTGCGTAATTTGATAGCCCGTCAACCCGTGCAGAGTCTTGTAGGCTGCTAGGTATTGAGACGAAGAATGCCTTCATGAAGAGTATGGCAAACGGCAAATGCCAGCCGACATATGAGAGAATGAGCCCAAGATGGGAATCAACGAGACCCATATCTCTTAAGAGGATAAGCAATGGCACAAGAACTGCGTGAGGGGCGATGAAGAACCCAGCAATTAGCAGGTTTGTAACCGCGCCTTTAAACCTGAACTCAATTCGCGAAGTTGCATACGATGCCATCGGAGCTATAATTGATATTATGAGTACAGAACTCAGAGATACGATGAGGCTATTAATCACGGCCTGATTCATATTACCCCTATCTAATGCCTTGAAGAAGTTATCAAAAGTAGGATTGGAAGGAAGCCCCCATGGATCGAGAAAGAGCTCTCGGTTGGTTTTAAATGCTGTAACAAGCGTCCAGAATAGTGGATAGATCATTATAATTGAGACTATCACCAAGAAAACAGCCAATACAAATAGCTTCACACGCCTCGTAAACACAACTCTTTCAGACAACTTCACTTTTTTCACCTCGTTAGTCTAGATCGTGTAAATTTTATGAGAAGCTGGACTATAACAAAGCTGAAAATGAATATTGTGACACCTATTGCAGCACCATATCCAGGCTCAGAGGATCTAAAGGCAGCCCTATAAAGCCAAGTTGTAGTGACATGCGTGCTGTCGCTGGGCCCTCCCTGCGTCATAACCCAGATGAGGTCAAAGAACTTAAAGGCACCGGCAATATCTATTATCACGAGCACTACTATTAACTCCTTCAGGAGTGGAAGAGTTATCTTTCTAAACTCCTGAAAGCCAGAAAGCCCGTCTATTCTAGCTGATTCAAATATACTCGGTGGAATGCTCTTCAAAGTAGCGATTGTCATTGTTGTTGTTAACCCAATGTATATCCAGTTAACAGTCCCGAAGATCGCTATTAGAGCAGTATTTATATCGCCTAGCCAGGGGCGTGCCAGAAAATCCAAGCCGACAGTTCGCAAAAAGACATTAATCGAGCCGAAATATGGATTATACATCCAGGTCCAGATGAGCGAGACTGCAACGGATGAGATTACGTATGGTAAGAAAATTATTCCCCAGAATAATCCTCCAACCCTTCTATGCCTGAGCACAATGGTGGCGAAGGCTACGCCTATTGGGATCTGTATAGCCGAGGACTGGGCTGCAAGTAATATAACATTAACCAGTGATCGAAGATATATGGGATCGTTTAGGAACATCCTAGTGTAATTTTCAATCCCAACGAATATCATATTAGGGCTGACGAAATTCCATCTGAAGAGGCTAAGATAGAACATCTGAACCAGTGGATAAAATATGAAGATAATGACGAATGCTAATGCGGGTAGTGATAGTATTAGACCAGCGTTGGAGTCTAGAAAATTTTTTAATGATTTAGGCGAAAAAAATATAATTGAGCCTGGCTTATATTTTTCGCTCAGACTAGACCTCTTCAAGCGGCAATATCCCCTGCTCTGCAAGCTCACGCGCGACACGCTCCTGTGCTTCAGCCATTTGCTCCGGAGTAATGGTTCCGGCGGCCACAGCAGCTAGGGAGTCGAGGTGGACCTGCGCAAACTTGGGTGGAGAGTATTCATCATAGGCCATCTGGAGCCAGCTTGCCCTCGACGTAGATTCTATTACCTTAACAAGCACAGCAGGGTAGCGTTCAGTGGAGACAGGTACGTTCTGTGCCAAAGGTGCAGCGGTCAGCTCCGCATATCTTATAACATTTTCCCTCTTGGAAATGAATCTCAGAAAGTCGTACGCAACTTCCTTAACATTGTCAGGAATTTTCTTAGCTATTGCATAATGGTGCTGGACTGCTCCTAGGAGCATCGTCGGGTCTCCCTTGCCTCCAGGGACTGTTGGGAAGTTGATGATATCGATTGGAAAGTCTGGGAACGATGCGAAAAGGTCTCCAAGTATCCAGGGTCCCTGGAGCCACATTGCGGCCTTCCCTGTGAAGAAGAGGTTCTGTGCCTCATCGTAGCTTGCGCCTATGAATCCCTCCTGGAAAGCACCTAAGTCAACTATTTCCTTGAATAGGTATCCAGCCCTCACCCAGTGCTCGTCGGTGAAACTGTAGCCGGGTGCCCGGTTTATCGTCTTTCTAAATGCATCGGAGCCAGCCAGCCTATCCACTATATACATGTAGTAGAATGAGAGTTCCCACTTATCCTTACCGCCGACTGCAATAGGAATTATTCCAGTATCCTTGAATTTTTTGATAGCTGCCTTGAACTCATCCCATGTCCAAGTGCTCGTTATAGGCGGTATCTGAACGCCAGCCTTCTCGAAGAGATCCTTATTGATGTAGAAATGGCCAGCCCATAGGTCAAAGGGTACCGCATAGTGGCGTCCATTCCAGGTTGACTGTCTAAGCATAGTCCGCGGTATTTGGTTTACAGCCCACTGCTCATTCAGCAAATCAGTTAGGTCCTCAACATGTCCCCCATCCACATATGACTTGAGGACACCGCCTCCCAGTGTCCTAAACACTGCGGGTGGTTGGCCAGACGCAATAGCTGCCTCAAACTTCGTCTTAAACTCCTCATCAGAGGCAAATTCGACGATTACTATATCGACGTTGGGGTGATCCCTCTCATATGCCGCCTCCATCTCCTCGGCCCATTTTAACCGTGCCTCCCCCCACTCGTCCCACCACTCAATCCTAATCTTTTCAGCCGGCCTCTGCGTGGCTAATAAGAGGGCCACACCAGCCGCGACAACAACTATAGCCACAAGGACCAACGCCACAACTAATCTAACCCTAGAAGGCCTCTGTTGAGACATTTACATCGTTAAATAACTCTTAGCCCATTGAGATAAGCTTTTCTTCCGAGATATTTTCAGTCTATTTCGTGCTTATCTCCTCTTCTAGTGCCTCTCTGTATGCTTTGTAGAGTCGGTCTATAAGCCTGTAGACCATGTAGATTATGATTATTGCTGTGGCCGGTGCGAGGGATTTAACGATGTATGGGCCCGCTATCGGGAGGGTGCTGAGGCTCCAGGAGTAGGTCCAGAGGATTAGTGCGAAGAAGAGGTATGTGGAGTCATTGATTGCCTCGCGGATTATTGTTGATGTCAGCCGTAGCCTGTGTACGAGTTTTGAGGAGACATGTTCCGCCAGTATCCCGCTTGAGACTATTATCTTTGAGCCGAAATAGATTATCACCCCTATCTCCGCCAATGGCAAGAGTGTCGCCACCTCGAGAGTTACGGGATTCTCCATTATCACTATGTCGGCAAAGGGTGTTAGTAGGAGCCGGGTTACTAGTAGCCCGATGGTGAGGCGGAAGGTGTTGACAATTACCGAGTGGACGGCTCCCTTGACTGCCAGCTCTTCGGCGAGGCGGGGCCAAGCTTCACGCTTCTCCCTCCTGGGCATGGGCCACGACCAGGTTACAGACCCCTTGAAGAGGAGGACCAACCCCGCACTAACGAAGATGAGGGAGGCGGAGGCGATGTAGTATATCGAGTAGAGAGGGTAACCGGCTGCCGCGCATATGAAGACGCTGAAGAGCCTCGCGTCCCGAGTTGCGGGGATCTTCCTCAGGTTATCCACTTCGATGTTTAGTCTTGAGAGCATGTGTGTGGTTTGGCTGACTAACGTCGCGCCGGCGGCGGCAACTATGGATAAGATCGCATCCAGTGTAGAGAGGGGCCAGCTGGCAGCTACTATTCCGGCTATAACCGCGATGTCTGCAACCCTATCCAAAATGTTGTCGAAGACCTCTCCCTGAGAACTCGTAGCCTTGAAGAGGCGTGCGACCTCCCCGTCAACACCATCTAGGATGGATGCTATTTGTATAAGTAGACCGCCGATCAGAAAAAACCCGGCCGGGAAGGAGGCCGCCCCCAGAATCGCTACAATGAATGAGATAAGAGAGATGATGATGGGGTGGATGAAGAGCCCTCTCTTGTAGAGGTGGAGTGAGATCCTCGTCGAGATGCTTCTGTTTAGTAGCCTGCTCACCAAGCCGTCTGAGGGTTTTGCAAGGTCTCTCCTCAATATTTCATAATAGACCTCTCTGGCAGCCTCTAGGTCGCTGGGTGTGTCGATGTCTTTCCATAGGAGGCCTGTAACATCAACAAAGTCTACGTCGTTGTTTGCGGCCGCTAGGTTGATTGCATCTTTGAGGGAGGCTTCCTTTCCGTACTCCTCGCCAGCCTTCTCCATGTATTGTAGGCTACGCGGCCCGCAAAATATTACGCCTGTATCAATCCCATAAGTGGGTGTCAGCTCCTTCCCAGTCTCAACTACGCGACCCTCATCCAGTGAGAGTTTAAGCCCTTCCTCAGCCGTCTTCAATGACGGCTTCCTATCGAGGCATAGTATGAAGGCCTTCTGGCTATTTTTGGCGCGCTTAATCATTCTCCTGAGTATTCGCCTCTCCATTATGTGGTCAGACATCACGAGTAGGAGTGGTGGGTTAACCTCTTTGCAACCCATATATGCACTGTACAGGTTTCCGAAGGGGCCCTCATCCCGGATCTGGATCATATGAAGACTTGGGCTAATCTTCTTTAATATGTCTGCAAAATCCGGTATAGTAACTATCGCTATATCTGATACCCCGCTGCTTCTAAGCTGGTTGACCATGAATGAGAGTATTGAGACTCCTGGCTCAAGCTCCATCATGGACTTGGGTGTATGATGCGAGTAGGGCTGGAGACGAGTGCCCCTACCAGCCGCTAAGATAACTGACCGCACGACCTAAATCTTAGTCATGTTCCTCTGATATAACTTTTCACAGGGGATGGTTTTTGTAGAGCCAGTCTGTCACATGTGCTGCGTGTTGGATGCAGCCTTATAGTAGGTGTGAAAACGTATATTATCATGTTATGCGATTGTAGAAGACGTTGAGCGGTAGTGACCATAGCTGGGTATTATTTGCTGTGTTAGCGCTGCTTGTGTGGGGTGTTTGGGGATTCACAGCTAGGCTTGCAGCCGCGTCGATTGGCTGGCGTGAGATGACCGTTCTCGGCTCTATCGGAAGCGTGTCTTCCATGATTATCTTCGCGCTGCTGACGAGGCCAAATCTATCATATCCTCTCGGCGCATTCATGCTTGCTTTTGTTGTTGGTGTACTGGGTTTCCTGGGAGCGCCCATCTTTTACGCAGCCCTTGAGCGGAATCCCTCAGCCATAGTTGTCGTGGTAACCTCCCTATACCCCGTCGTGACGATAATACTCTCAACACTCATCCTCAAGGAGATCCCTACCACCAGACAGGTTGTCGGAATCATGCTGGCAATTGCGGCCCTAGTCTTCATATCGTCTAAGACCTGAGACTTTGAGAAGGTGTATAAGCACGCTCTACCGGCCTCGATGTGAGGATTGAGAGAAGGACGTGTACGTGGGTTAGAGGACTTTTACAGGCAGGTCCACCTAGACTTTCACACCTCCCCACTAATACCCGATGTTGCGGCCGATTTTAATCCAGAGGAATTCGCTGATACTCTCTCACGCACCTTTGTGAGCTCCTTACAGTCTTCGCCAAGTGCCATCATGGGATGTCTTATTATGATACGCGGATTGGGGTAAAGCATCCATCGCTGAGGATTGACCTTCTCAGGGAGACGGTGGATGCTTGTCACAGGAGGGGGATTAGGGTTGCTGCGTATTATTCAGTCTGCTGGGACGCTTATATGGATTAGGAGCATCCTGAGTGGCTCCAAGTCGATAGGAACGGCATGCCGGCTAGGCCCAAGCCTTTTGAACGGCCATACTATAGCTGGGAGACCCTATGCCTCAACACGCCATACGTCGACTATGTCGAGGCACAGGTTAGAGAGGTTCTGAGCGGCTACGACGTGGATGGAGTCTTTCTGGACATAGTAGTGCAGAGGAGACCCGGCTGTCTCTGCCGCTATTGTAGGTCTTCGATGGATAGGCTTGGAATGGATTATGCGGATGAGGAGAATCTCCGGAGACACTCGAGGATAATAGAGGAGAGGTTTATGGCGAGGGTGGAGGAGCTTGTGCGCGGATGAGAGCCGCTCTATGAAGCAGCGATCCTTGCGCTCCCGAGGTCTAGGGGAGCGGATGCCTATGTTTTTCTGGAGGGTGGGTTCGGGGTTAACGACTCACTGGCTGGCGCAGTCAAGATTCTATTGGAGGAGAAGATACAGTTTAACGTTATAGACAACCTGATGGATTTTGACAGGTATAAGCTGCTGATAATCCCCGACTTCGGTCTTCTTGACGATAATACAAAGAAGAAGATTGCAGAGTGTATCTCCGGCGGTGGACGAATAATCTTCAGCTACAAGGCAACTCTAGAGGATGGAGAGTTCAAGGTCCCAGGAACAGGCTTGAATCCAGTCGATTCTGACCGATACGATGTCGACTTCATCCGAGTCGGCCCGCAGATATCCCAGGGCATCCCGCTGGGCTTTGACATAGCGATGTATAGCTCTGGTGTTTACACTAGGCTTGAGGATGGTGTGGC
The DNA here is from genome assembly GCA_038741355.1 of Nitrososphaerota archaeon. Lineage (GTDB taxonomy): Archaea > Thermoproteota > Nitrososphaeria_A > Caldarchaeales > Calditenuaceae > HRBIN02. Next base: position 1,070 of record JAVYLC010000012.1, on the reverse strand, counting down.
GCTGGCTTGGATTAGAGAATCCTACTTCAGGAGAAGCTACAAGACATACACGTCGCACACTTACTCTCCCGCGGCCAGAGACTCGGAGAGCCCAGCCATCACACTTTCAATAGACGGAAAGATATTATACATCTACTCCCCGATATTCGCGGCCTATTTCAAGTATGGCTACTGGCTCCACGCCAGAATACTCAGAAACTGTCTGGATCTCATGCTCAAGGACAGGCTGGTATATCCTACCCTCCCATCCACGTCGGAGGCATACCTCTGGAGAAGGCAAGACTCGCTCATCATCTACCTAGTGAATTACCAGTCAATGAGGATTGGCAAGCACCCGGAGTACATGGGCGAGTATACCCCCTACTCTTCTTTGAGGCTAAGGGTCAGGACGACTAGGGAGCCGGAACGCGTCTACTACTATGCGGATGGGAGGGAGCTACGCTACAGCTTCTCCGACGGAGTCGTGGATATCGTGCTCGCCGCACCGGCCATATATGAGATTGTAGTTCTGGAGGACGCGGCCTAGCGTATGAACACCTTCTCAGGCTTGATCCGCCAGATCAGCCTATTTTCGCGGGGTCCTTGGAACCTGCTGACGCCAAGATACTTGTTCGCCAGCTTGTCTATGTGCTCTACTGCGCTCTTAGATGTCTTCTCAACTACTCGCCCCCGAATCTCGCAGTATTTGTATGGGTTGGCTGAGTCGGCAATGGCTATCGAGACCCGCGGATCCCTATCCGTATTCCTGTCCTTCACCCTCCCTTTGATGGTGTTCACCAGTATGTAGTCGCCCTCGATGTCTATCCAGACAGGCGAGATCTGCGGCGAGCCGTCAGGCATAAGGGTCGCGACGAAGCCGAAGTTCCTACCCTCCACAAGCCTCCTAACCTCAGGTGGGAGGGACACGGTAAAGAGCGTTTTCAGGCTACTAATTAACTAGCGGTTTGAGCCGTATTAAACTGGGTCAAATTTTATATTTCTATATATTCAGATGGGTATGGGTCTGCAGGTTTGAGGTTCGAGATAAAGCACCGCCCATCCTACTCGTTGCTTGAAGTCGAGCTTGAGCA
>JAVYLC010000011.1:42922-44726 GCA_038741355.1 Nitrososphaerota archaeon | reverse complement strand
CTTCATCCCAGCTAAGCCACAACACCAAACATTTGACAAGCCTATCCCCCGAGAAATACATGCCTCTATTGCTCTAAACCATCCTGACAGGCTGAGGAGTGGGTGAGGACGCCGTAACAATCTACACATCGAGAGTGGACAGGAAAATGGTTTCTGAAAGCCTTACCTACTTAGGTATTCCACACATAGCCACTAGAGACGGTTTCACAGTCCCCAGACAGCTTATCTTGAGAATGGGGCTTCCCAAGATGTAGGGGAAAGATGCGGAGTCGCTTGTTGTTGTGTTGCTTTCATGAGAGTTTATTTTTAAATATTGGGGTTGATGCGTCTGGTTGGGAGGATTTATTGCCAGGGAGTCTGAGAAGTTTGAGCGGTTCAGCGAGTGGTTTGATAACGTCCTCCTAACTGCGAGGATAGCTGATAATAGGTATCCCGTGAAGGGGTTCGTTGTCTATCTCGAGAACGGCTGGTTCATTATTGAGAGGGTGAGGAGGAGGCTTGAGGAGCTTCTTGAGGAGGACGGCCACCTGCCCATGTATTATCCCATAGTCGCGACGCTGGAGAATTTTTCGCGCGAGGCTGAGCATATCAAAGGGTTTATGGGCGAGGTGTTCGCTGTCGGCAAGCTCCGGACGGGGGAGAGCGAAGTCCAAGAGGAGGCTCCATTGATACTCCGGCCCACCTCAGAGACCATTATGTATCCGATGTTCGCCCTCTGGATCAACAACCACTCAGACCTCCCACTAAAGGTCCACCAGAGCTGCGCGGTATACCGCTACGAGACGAAGGCTACGAAGGCCCTCTACAGGGTCAGGGAGATTCCGTGGAACGAGGCACACACTGCCCATGCTTCGAGGGAGGAGGCGGAAGAGCAGGTAAAGAAAGCTGTTGATATATATAGAAAGGTGTTGGACGAGCTGGGGATAGCTTATCTCACCCTCCGGAGACCCGACTTCGACAAGTTCGCAGGCGCGGAATACTCTATAGCGTTTGATGCGTGGAATCCTGACGGGAAGGTCAACCAGGTGGCGACGGTCCACAACCTTGGGACAAACTTCTCCCGGGTCTTCGGTATAGTCTTTGAGAAGAGGGAGGGGGGCAAGGACTATGCCTGGCAGCTATGCTACGGCTTCGGATACAGCAGGGTCCTCGCAGCCATCATCGCCCAGCATGGAGACGATTTAGGCCCAATCTTCCCACCATGGGTGGCGCCGATCCAGATCGTAATCGTCCCCATACCGTATAAGGGTAGGGAGGAGGAGGTTTATGGATACGCGAGGAAGGTGTATAGCCTCTTAAGACACGGGTATAGGGTGAGGCTGGACGACCGCGAGGACGCTACGCCGGGCGAGAAGTACTATTACTGGGAGAGGAGGGGGGTGCCGCTGAGGGTTGAGGTGGGGCCGAGGGATGTTGAGAAGAGGGCCGTGGTGCTTGCGAGGCGGGACACAGGTGAGAAGTTTAGCGTGCCTATTGAGAGGATGGGGGAGGAGGTGGCGAGGGTGCTTGAAGACATAGCCCGGAACCTCTCTGAACGCTCGAGAAGGAGGCTCTCAGAGCAGATAGTAGATGCACAGAGCCTCGAGGAGGGTGCTAGAAGTATTGAGCTTGGAAAGATATGCAGGGTTAGCTGGTGTGGCCTAGACGAGTGCTCCCTCTCCCTCAAGAACTCATTAGGCGCAGAGGTGCGGGGATACCGCTACGACGTCGACGAGAAAAGCGATAAGCCCTGCATCGTCTGCGGCTCACCCGGCAAGACCTACCTCTATGTCTCGAGGGCCTACTGAAATAGACATGACCTAGG
>JAVYLC010000011.1:39182-42826 GCA_038741355.1 Nitrososphaerota archaeon | reverse complement strand
TTAGGCGCAGAGGTGCGGGGATACCGCTACGACGTCGACGAGAAAAGCGATAAGCCCTGCATCGTCTGCGGCTCACCCGGCAAGACCTACCTCTATGTCTCGAGGGCCTACTGAAATAGACATGACCTAGGGTTGCAGGGGTTTGATGGGCACTATGTTAGCTCGCCTTGGCTGACCTCGATCAACCCCTTCTCCTCCAGCCTCCTCAGAACCTCCTCCACCTCCTCCTCAGGTATCCCCAGAGCGCGGGAGCATGTCTCAACCTCAAGCACCGAGCCCTCGGGGAGGGAGGAGATGTAGTTGTAGATCATACGCTCTTTGGACGTGAGTGTGGGGACTTCAGGGAAGCTCTCCGCCATTTTCTGGGCGATTATGGCCCTAGCCTCGTCAAGTATCCTCATTGCCTCGTCGGAGAGTTCCTCGTGATCAGCCTCTTGGGAGGGGAGGCTGATCGACATGCCTGAGCCGGCTATCAGCCCGTCTATCGCGCCGCTAAGACTGTCCAAGCTCTCAGCAGCCTCAGGAACAACCTTCACAATCTCAATCCTCACACGCTCCAACAACCCCTTCAATACGGGGGCCAGGCCGATGATCTCCCGGAGCTCCAGCAGGCTCTCCATCCGGACCCTAACCTGCTCGAGGACTAGGAGAGACTGGAGGACGATCCTTGCAATCCTACGCAGCTCAGCTATCTCGCCAGCATAAATAGCAGCATACCCCTCATCGCCTACCTGGAGGGCCTGGATGCACCGCTCAAAATACTCCCTCCCCCGCGCCTCCAGCCCCGCATATTTATTCTTCAGACGGTTAATCTGGGTGTTAAGCATCAAAAGGGCGGATGAAAGTCGTGAGCTGTAGGAGTCCGGCTCCTCCCTTATGCTACGACCCCTCCCCAAGGCCCTAGTCCGGATATACTCGATAATCCTAGCCATTGTTCAAGGGCCCCGCCGCCCATCTCCATAGATAAAGGATGAAGATGGGGGGTTGCGGGGCCATTAACCCGTATTACCTGATAAATCTCAGGGGAGTCCCTAAGGCATGCTTGATAGCTTTGAATGGATAAATACGGGGGCTGGGATTGGAGAGGTATGTCAGCCTCGCGCAGGCGTAGGAGGGAGGCACCCCTGCCAGCCACTGGGGCGGGGCTACTAAGGTTCTTTGAGGAGGAGACCAAGGGTATTAAGCTTAGGCCCCAGATAATACTGTTGGCCGGCGGCCTCTTGATAGCTATGGTACTACTGTTTAGGATTCTCTTCCCAATACCATAGGGCCCTCTATAATCAGAAGATAATGCGGAAAAAAAGTGGGCGGTAGGTGTGGTCTCGATTGGACCCGTTTACTGGCCCTGCTGTGGCTGGGCAGATGGCGCCTCTGTGGGGGCTGGCTTCTCGGCAGGCTTCTTGGCCGCAGCCTTCTTCTTGGCTGCAGCTCTCCTCGGCTTTGCGCGTGCCGTCTTCCTTCCACCTTTCTTAGCCGACCTCTTAGATTTTCGCGCCGGCATACCACACACGCAAAATATAGTGAGATTATCAATAATATAAGAATTTTGCTATCTCGACTATGGGTCTGGCATTCTACGAGGGGTTTATACAGTCACGGTTACAGTGTATGTGTGTTGTCGAGGTTTTCGGTGGTTGTCTTAGCAGCAGGAGGGGCGAGGAGGATGGGGATGAACAAACTTCTGACAACTCTCTCAGATAAGCCGCTAGTTTCGTGGAGTGTGGAGGCGGCGCTTGCCTCGGGCTGTGCCGAGGTAATCGTGGTGGTTGGGCATGAGGCGGAGAGGGTTAGAGGGGTTCTTCCCACCGGCGTTAGACCTGTGGTTAATGAGGAATGGATGGCGGGGATTTCAAGCAGCATTAGGAGAGGCGTACAGGAGATCTCTCGCGACTCGGAGGCGGTGGTTATAATGGTTGCCGACCAGCCCCTCATCCACCCAGCCATCCCCGCACTGCTCGCCAGCCTGATACTTCAAGGAGGACACCCCCTATCCTGCGCCTCCGTAGGGGGTGAGCCTCGAAATCCGGCCGCCTTCCACAAAAGACTCTATAATGAACTGCTGAGACTGGAGGGCGATAGGGGGGCGAAGAGCGTGGTTCTTCGGCACCTCTCCGAGGCCGCACTCCTCGAAGTGCCCGAAGAGATGCTCATGGACGTGGATACACCCGAGGACTTAGAGAGGATAGCAAAAACCCTACAGCCCCGCTAGGTAAAATTGATTTATCCTTTGAGGCGCTCGGATTGGGGGAGGCTGGGGGTTGTGGGCAGACTGGATGGGCTCGTAGCCCTAGTAACCGGGTCAAGCAGAGGTATTGGAAGGGGCATCGCTGTGGAGATGGCGAGGGAGGGGGCCAGGCTAGCAATACACGCCACTCGAAAGGAGGGGTTGAAGGAGACCGCGCAGATTCTCAATGAGCTGGGCGTCGACTTTGTGGAACTTGCCGCAGACCTATCCCAGGCTGAGGCCTGCGAGAGGGTGGTGGATGAGACAGTAGAGAGGATGGGCAGGATCGACATACTTGTCAATAACGCGGGAGTCAACATAGCTAAGCCTGCCTCAGAGCTAAGCCTTAATGAGTGGGACTGGGTGTTGGCCGTGAACCTTAAGGCACCCTTCATCTGCTCAAAGCATGCCGCCAAGTATATGTCAAGCCGACGGTGGGGGAGGATAATCAACATAGCCTCAGTAACGTCTTTTATGGGGATTAAGGGTAGAGCGGCCTACTCCTCCTCTAAGGCCGGGATATTGGGTCTAACCCGCACTTTGGCGCTTGAGCTGGCGCCATACGGGGTCACGGTCAACGCGATAGCGCCAGGATTCATAGCGACCGACATGGTGAGGCGGCGCATAGAGGAGGGGGCACTCGACCTCGAGAGATTACTTAAGAGAATACCCCTAGGCAGGCTCGGAGCCCCTGAGGAGGTGGGGAGGCTGGCGGCGTTCTTGGCGAGCCAAGAGGCCTCCTACATCACGGGTCAAGTCTTCGTAATCGATGGAGGGTTTTTGGTCAACGCCACGCCTTGAAAACTCGAATACGTTATTAAGGAGTGTGAGGAGATCAGGTTGAAGATGCCTAAAAGGGGTAAGAAAGGCCCAGGCGTCAGGGGAGGCCGTCATAGGCTCTCATACCTCATCGCCCTTATCCCCGCAGTAGTCTTCGTAGGGCTAATCGTGTACCTATTATCACAACCCACCACTCAACCACCCGTCACCCAGATAACCTCTATAGTTGAGAAGGGGAAGGCACCGGACTTCGTATTGAGGAGGCTCACCCCCAACGGTCTGAGCGATGAGACATTTACCCTCTCTTCAACGAGGGGGAAGGTGGTCTTCCTAGACTTTGCATGGTGGCGGTGTCCACACTGTAACAACATGGAGCCAGTGATCAAAGACCTCTACTCGGAGTTTAGCGGCCGCGGAGTCGTCTTCGTTACCGTGATGATCGATGACAGGCAGAGCAGTGTCTCTGAGAGCGCCCGCTTCGTCGCCCAGCATGGAATTCCCTGGACAGCTCTCTGGGACGAGGGGGGAAGGGTATCAAACCTATACGGCGTTACAGCGACGCCGACATATGTCATAATAAATGAGAACGGTAATATTGTAAGGGTCCTGACTGGAGAGCAGCCCAAGCAGGTCCTCGCCG
>JAVYLC010000011.1:23574-39083 GCA_038741355.1 Nitrososphaerota archaeon | reverse complement strand
CTGGGACGAGGGGGGAAGGGTATCAAACCTATACGGCGTTACAGCGACGCCGACATATGTCATAATAAATGAGAACGGTAATATTGTAAGGGTCCTGACTGGAGAGCAGCCCAAGCAGGTCCTCGCCGACGTCTTGAGTTCGGTTCTAGGGTGATAGGTGGCTTGGGCTACTGGTCGCCTTCTCGTGTGGCACACCTATCCTCAGCCATCCTCTCAGCTGTAGGTCTCCCTCTCTCAATCTACCTTGTGTCACCGGGCAACCTCCCCCAGTTCTGCGAGGTCGGCGGCAGGTTCTCCTGCGAGACTGTAATACACAGCGAGTACTCCAGATTCATGGGCATACCTGTTGCAGCTATAGGAGCGGTATGGTTTGGCGCTGCCCTCGCCTTATCCCTCGCAGCGGTGGCTGGGCTCCGGGTTGGGAACATCCTACTCTACTGGTCGATCCTAGGCGTCCTCGGTGCGCTGGCCCTACTCTTCGTCGAGGTATTCATGATAGGGAGTATATGCCTGCTCTGCACCTTTGCGCACGCAGCAGGGGCAGGGGTCTTCGCATCGGCCTACCTAGCACGCCTCTGGTCTCAGCCACCCATAACCTCTGGGTAAAAGTAGAAAGTCTTCCCCACCTCCTTGACAACCTCTTCTACCTCAGCAGCCTCCTCTATCACCTTTCCCTTACCGACAAGCTTAAAGAAGGCCCCAGAGACGCCGATCTCCCTCGATATCCTGTTTATAAGCTGGTCGACACGCTCGTTCTGAGCCACCTCCACCCTGAGCCTCCGCGCAGGACCTATGAGCGGAATAATCTCTATTACTCCCATTCCACCGGCTTCCCCGGCCCCCCATATTTTAACAGAGTAGGGGGTAGATGGGTGGGGGATTTCTTGGGTATATAGGGAAAATTATTGGACGCTGCTCCGGGGGTGGAGAAAACTCTATTATCGGTTAGAGGTGCTTTGCTGTGAGCTGAGAAGCTTGGGAATAGAACTTGACGAGGTGGATAGGAAGATTATAGAGTTGATGAGGCTCGATGCTAGGAGGAGCTACCAGTCAATAGGTAAAGAGCTCGGGGTCTCGGAGGGGACTATTAGGAAGAGGATAAAGAGGCTGATAGAGGCTGGCGTCATAAAGCGTTTCACAATCGAGGTCGAGAGGCCTCAGCCGGTTCAGGCGATATCTATGATCTCTGTGGACCCGTCTGTCCCGACCCCTGCAGTGGCTGAGAAGCTAGCAAGGGTCAGAGGTGTCGAGAGAGTCTACGAAATTACTGGAGAGTACGACGCTCTAGTAATCATATCTATGGACAGCATATCTGAGCTTAACAGATGTATCGAGGAGATTAGGACGATTCAGGGTGTGAGAGAAACGAACACGGCGATGGTGCTCAGGGTTGTGACTTCTCCTCAATTAGCTGGATAACCTTTTCAACAGCCTCCCTCGGACTGTGCGCCCTATGGATGATGGCTCTGCGTCTTTCGTCTATGTACTTGCCAGCGTATTCATCTGCCACACCCCCTGAGCCCACCAAAGCTACTATAGGCTTCGCCTCCAAGTATGCCGCTGCCACCTCTATCAAGGTTCCCGCACCCCCGCCAACCACTATGATGCCGTCTGCCGACCAGACGTTTACCATATTCCTCATATGGCTTAGCCCCGTGGCTATCTTGACTGTGCTGTGTGGATTGGCCTGTGAGGTGTCCTTCTGCGGGAGGATAGCGACTGTGATGCCGCCGTGTTCGCTGGCACCCTTCGCAGCAGAGGCCATCACACCCCCAAGCCCGCCAGTCAGTAGAATACATCCACGACGCGCAATCTCCGAGCCCACCTCATAGGCTAAAGCCCGAGCTACATCGGTGCAGGAATCCTCATTATACCCCACAACCAGTATCTGATACATGAGAAGCCACACCCTCCAGCACTTCCACCCCTTCTACCGTCTCGAAAAACATGACTCTTTTAGGAGCGGTGACGCCTATGCTTGCCCTCGCCCTTGGCCTGATTCACCGCCGCATCCACGACGTTAGCGTCCATCAGGGCAAGTAAGAGCTCATCATAGTTCTTCTCAATGTCTACTAAGGCGCTGTCAGGAGAGGTTATATCCACCATCCGTTTGCATTTCCAGATATATCCACCACCCTTAAGATTTAGCCTTGTAAACACTCCCACGAGCCTTCTGTCCAAGTCGTAGTTAGGCCACGGCAGAATATATTCTACGAAGCAGAACCTATACGCTTTCTCATGAACGTCTCCGTAAAAGGTGTTGAAGTAGAGGTTGAGCGGCTCATCTCTAACGTAAGTCTCCCAAGTGGTGTAGCGCGTATAGAATGGGACCCAGCCATCCTCCCGGAGCTCCATATCCTCCAGAGAGATTGGGCGCTTCCAAACCGATGGAAAGAACCCGCGCATCTCTAGAAGCGGTATAATCGCCCTCTGGATTATACCCTGCCTCATCAACTCTATCCTCTCCCTGAGACTAAGATTCATCCCTCATCACTCGCCAAACAGCTCGGCCCCCCACCCGCGAGCCAGTCACTCTCCACCAAACTGACGCTAAATCTTACTACATAGCGGTTTAAATAACCTTAACTCGATTATGAGAGAAGGGCAAATGATAGTCGTAGACGCTAATGAGGCCTCTGAAAACTCTAAGATGGTTGAGGCCCTTAAAAAAGTGGTGGAGGTCGCCGTCAGACCACTAGACGCGGGAGACTACCTGGTACTCGGCTCTAGGGGGCAGGTACTCATAGAGAGGAAGAGGATCTTCGACTTTCTAAACAGCCTGAAGGGTAGGCTGTGGGACCAGTTGACTGTTCTCAAGAGCTTTGAGGGAGAGAAGGTGCTTATCCTTGAAGGCTACTTGGGGCTGTACAGGAAGAGTAAGTGGAGCGAGACGGCGGTCCTCGGGCTCATAGACCGTATAGTCTTGGAGTGGGGGATACCGATAATCCCCACACCCGACGTAAGGGCCACACTCACCTATCTGGTGTGGAAGCATAGAAGGCTGGGCGAAGAGGAGAAGCTCAGAGAATATCCTTTGAGGGTCAGTGGGAGGGAGATGACACCCCAGGAGCAGGCGCTCTATACTCTTGAGGGATTATGCGGCCACAAGACAGCCAAGGCCCTCCTAGCCCAGTTCAAGACGCTAGGAAACGTCATAGCCCTATTCCACAACCGTCCAGTACTTGAGGTTGAGAAGGCTCTGAGGGATGTGAAAGTGGGGGGGCGCAGAATACCCTCCACCACAATAAGGAGGATGCATGTAGCTGTGAATACGATATATACGGAGATTAGCCAGGCTGGGTTGGATGGTGGCGATTCCCAGCCCAGCCGAGAGGGCGGAGAAGGTTATCGCGATGGTCAGGGAACTCAAGGAGAAAAGGCAGGCTGAGCCGGTCTACGAGCTGATAAACCAGATCAAAGACCTGTGCCCACCGGGCATCGAATGGGGGTTCGAGTTGGCTAGGCTACCGGGCGTATCATATATCGCCGAGGGGGGCAGGGTGGTGGCCTTAAGCATCTCGAGGGGCGAGTTTGGCCCTTTTATGGATACGCGGATGAGGGAGGTCCCCGTGAAGAATATACCCATGGAAGCACTATCGGGTATAATGTCTGACCCCGAGGGCTTTCTTGACTCTTTCATCAGCCACCTACTCCAGTGGCTTAAGGGTTCATCCTCAAACAACCCGCTGCGGGTCGAAGTATTGGAGTTTATCAATGCTCTTACCTCAAAGAGATAAGCAGCCTACACCACTTCAGCTCCTCAATCTCTTAATTATCTCCTCTGCCTCAAGCTTACCCTTCTCGGAGAGCCTGTAGATCTTAACCCCCGACTGGTCGGTGTCGGCCACGAAGTGGTCCTTGTAGGGCTTTCTGAAGAACTCGGTGTCCAGCCAGTTCTTTGACACCTCCTTCCCAAGCTCCCGCGTCCTCTGGTTTATCTGCTCCCTACTCATGGGCCCCTCAAAGTAGAGCAGCAGCTCAACAAGCTCTCTATACGTGAGCGATTCGAAGTGTTGTAGAAGGTCCTGTGGAAACCTTCTAGCGGCCTGCTGTGCCGAGGACGCGTACTCCTGTGCGAGACGACCCAGCGACTCCTGGGCGAGCTCCACAGCCTCCCCGAGCCCCGACGCCTCAACCAAGCCCCGAACCCTAAGCTTCAATGTCGGCGATAACTGGAGTTCGACCTCTACCTCATACTCCCTATTCTTTCCACCATTCTGCATGACACAAGATGTGAGCAGATACAATAAATCCTTTAATCAGCTGGGCGGGGCTCAGGTCTTCCAAGGCTCAGTATCTGTGAGGGCCTGAGCACTGATACGCCTGTGACTCCTCCGAGGACCTCGACCAGTACTATCCATTCGGGGTTCTCAAGGCTTACTTTTCGGTCTACCCTAGCTGCGACTGCCTCGATCACCTCTCGGCTAGAGAGCTGCGTGTGCCGCTTCTCCACCACAACCTTATACGTCGCATCGGGAGGTATTTTATCCTTCAACCGATCCACCGATGCAGCTATCTCTTCAACCCTGCTCGGCGCCACAAGCTCGACGGGTATTAGCCGCATAATGCCCTCAACCTTGAACGGCTCCCTAGAGGCTATCTCCCTCACCCTCTCGACCACTAGGAATGGGTCGAGCCTAGTATAAGCTGTTAAGACGCCTTGTATCCTCGTAATCTCTACCTTGGAGCTCTTGTCGCCTATCTCGGCTAGGAGGCTCGACAGGGCTGCAACACCCAAGACTTCCTGCCCTCTTAGAGTGGTTGCTATTAGGTTGAAGGTGTATGTCATCTAACTAGTCGAGAGGCGCGCAGGGACAAAAACATCGCCCACCCCTTAAAAGGGTTCTGAGCCACGCCGTACCACGCAACTCAGAACCCACCATCCAGAAGTAAAAGTAACTTTTATTATGGGACAACCGAGTAATTTTGGTTGAAATGAGTGAGGATTGAGTTGAAGGGGAGAAGGGGTTGGTGGGAAGACCGGTCGGGTAGTTTGTCCTCCGGCAGTCCGTGTCTTCTAAAGTATTCTTCGAGGCCTTATTGTTTTCTTCGGATTGTGAAACCTACGACTCTGTAGAATTCCACTCTATCCTTCGCCCTGACTCTAATGCACCATACATCCCTTCTCTTTTTGAAGGTTTTACCCAATTTTTTATTAAAGGAAAGAGTTCCCCTTTTTGCAAAGAGTACTGGCCCGGTTGTCTCTATGCCTAGAAGTCTTAGAAGTTTCTGGACATATTCGAGGAGCGTGATATCTGTATTATAGCAACGAATCTCTCCCTTATTCTTATCTACAGATCCCTCGCTATCGAAGACTCCTCTCAGAAAACTTCGCTTGCATTCTTCGCAATGTTCTACGAACCGTCTTACTCTCCCGATGTCTATGGGTTTTTGTAAAAGCCGATACAATACCTTCGATTCGACACACACTCGAAACAATCCACTTTTTTTCTGGTATTGGCTTCGGCGGCTCCCTATCGAGGACTTTCCCCAAACATCTTGGGAATTCTTCGGCGAACTCCCTATCCTTAACTATAGCTTCAATCCTATAATCTCCACTTCTTTGCATGCTTTTGACTGCATATCCATCCCCAGCGACTACGCCTATAACATAGGCTAGCTCCGGTGATGGTTCTAAGAAGTCTATTGTGGGAATCCTTATCGCGTTGTATGGAGTGTGGATCCCCTTGCACCAATGATTGATTACTGCTGAGTTTAGCGCGACTCCGTATAGTTCTTTGACCTTCTTTCTTATTCTCCAGTATCCTAGGCCTTGTCTCCTTAGCGCCTGTACCTCCTTGTACAGCTTAATTCTCAGTTCACGAGGAAGGCATCCTCCCCGCTTCCTAACCATCATCGGATATCTCTTGCAATACCAGTGTTGTACAGCCCCCTCGACATGTTTACTCCAACTTTCTTTAGCATCCTCCAAACCTTGACGTAGCCGTAGCCTTTCTCCTCTGGTGTTAGTCTTCGCTGGGTCTTCTTCAACCCACCCTCCCCCTGCAGCCCAGCGGCTCTGTCGGGCGGAGACGGTTGCAGGCCTCCGCCCACCCCCTGCCCAAAAATAGATGTCGCGATCTGGGGGCAGGCCGCCCCAGCTTCCAGGTGCTGGGGAACCCGAGACGCCATGCCCTGAGACATGCCTCGCAACTTAAAACCTCAACCAAAGCGATGGTTTGGTGTAGGCGAGATAAAGAGGGAGTGGATGACGATGTCTTTTAGAGCGTCATAGCACTACTCACAGCGCTGTGGATAGGACAGAAACTAGCCTCTATAAGGCTTAAGAATTAAGAATACTATATATAGACGACTCCTAGGCCCTGCAATCCTAGCAACAGCTCTAGTGAAACTTCTACAACCATACTTGCTCGAATTGATATAAAAAGTTAAATTCCCGGCCGTATTGATGGAGTTTGTGACGCCGGAGGATTGGTGGCGTAGGAGGAGGCTCTTTAGGCCTCTAGACATTATTGACGAGATGATGAGGGAGTTTGAGCGGTGGTTTGAGGAGGAGTTTAGAAGGTTTGAGAGGGAGTGGCCTAAAGAGCTGGTGAGGGAGGTTAGGACTCCGACAGGTGTGAGGAGGGAGATAGGCCCAATAGTCTATGGATACTCAATAACGATAGGCCCAGATGGTCGTCCAGTCATCAGGGAGTTCGGAAACGTGAGACCGAGCAGGCGCGGAGAGCTTCCGGCCCTTACCATAGAGAGGGAGCCATTAGTAGATGTGATAGTCGAGGATGACCATATCAAAGTGGTCGCAGAGGTCCCAGGTGTCAAGAAGGAGGACATCAACCTGCTGGTGCGGGACTCTACGCTTATCATAAAGGTGGATACCGAGACTAGGAAGTACTATAAGGAGCTTGACCTGCCCGAAGAGGTCGAACTCGAGAAGGCCAAGGCCACATATAATAACGGAGTCCTCGAGGTGGTGCTGCCTAAGAAGGGTGGCGGCGGCCCCCCGAAGACTATAAAGGTCGAGTAGCCGGGCACCTAAGCCCACCCATTTTTTATAACCCTAATCTGGCCAGCTCCAATACTTGTAGAGAATATAGGCCTCGCCGCGCCTGAAGAACCTGTGTTTTATCTCGCTGAACCTGAACTTGGAAGCTTCAGGACTTGGAGTCATCCTCTCCACCCCCTCTGCCTCGATTATCCTGAAGCCGATAACGTCACCAATCTTGGAGCCGTAAGGATGGTCTGCATTCTTCATCCGCGCGTCTATCAGGTATGATGCGATGTTCTCAGCCTCCTCCCTCGTAGATAGCCCACCACTTAGCCAGAACTCCTCCTGACCCACCCAACCTCTACCCTGGACGAAGAATTCTATGACATATAGGCCCATGAGCCATCACCTCTAGCTCCTCGGCCCCATCCTTCTGATGGAGACCTCGTTTATGATGCTTGAGGCTGCGAACGCGATCAAGAGTGCAGCCGCACCGGACTCGGGCAATAGTGACTGGCCCGGGTAGGTGAAATGCGCTATTGCTAGAGCTGCGCCTAGTCCGGCCGCTGAAATGTTTCCTAGCGTCGAGGATGTGATGGAGAGCGCCAAGGCCACGAGGAGGGCTATAGTGGCTGTAGGCCATGGTAGAAGCCGCGCCACAGTTAGACCTGGGGAGAAGATTGTTAGGATAAGATATGCCCCCGCGAATATTGGTGGAATGTATCCTAATAACACCGGCCTAGCCCTCCTCTCCTTCCCAGCCACCATGACTAGAGTAAATCCACTCCTACATGAGGGGCATTCGGCCTTCCAAGCTTGGAGATAGACTTCGAACCCGCAGTTGGTGCACTTGAAGAGGTGGCGCCTCTTAACCACGAAATCCCCGTGTAGCACCCATGGATATATATTTGAACGGTGCAATTAAGAGTGTGTATGGATGTAGAAGCTACTGACAGCATATACGATGTAGTCATAATTGGGTCTGGGCCTGCAGGCTACACGGCCGGAATCTACGCAGCAAGAGCAAACCTCAAGACAGTAATAATAGCTGGAGTCACGCCCGGAGGGCAGCTTATGTTGACCGGCCTAGTCGAGAACTTCCCTGGATTCCCTGATGGTGTCCAGGGGTCGGACCTGATGGAAAGCATGAGGAGGCAGGCTGAGAACGCAGGCGTGGAGATAGTCTATGACGACGCGGTGGACGTGGACTTCAGCACCTATCCGAGGAAGATAATGACTTCCGATCGGACCTTCCTCGCCAAGGCAGTGATAATAGCGACTGGCGCGTCGCCGAAGTGGCTTGGGCTCGAGTCTGAGAAGCGCCTACTCGGGCGCGGCGTATCCAGCTGCGCGACGTGTGACGGCCCATTATTCAAGGGTGCAAAGTGCGCAGTCGTTGTGGGTGGCGGCGACTCAGCTATGGAGTATGCTCTCTTCCTTTCCAAAATAGTTGAGAAGGTGTTTGTAGTTCATAGAAGGGATAAGCTCAGGGCATCGAAAATCATGCAGGAGAGGGCGCTCTCGGACCCAAAGATAGAGTTTATGTGGAATAGCGTTGTAGTGGATGTGCTGGGGAGCGAGAGGGTTGAGGGAGTCAAGATTAGGAACAAGCTGACTGGTGAGGAGAAGGTTATACCCTGCAACGCCCTCTTCGTCGCGATAGGGCACGCACCCAATACTGAGTTTTTGCGGGGTAAAGTGGAGCTCGACGAGGAGGGATACATCAAATTGTATAACAACTTCGAGACTAGTGTTAGGGGCGTCTTCGCGGCGGGCGATGTCCACGACAAGAAGTATAGGCAAGCGGTAACTGCTGCAGGGTTTGGGTGTATGGCTGCCATGGAGGCGATAAGGTTCATCGAGGAGGGGCATCCTGAAATTCTTGAGAAGGAGTACCGTGCTGGACGGGTAGAGCAGGTCTCTCAGCCTAACCGTTCTTCAGCACGCTCTTAGAGACCCTGTGAGCCTCCTGCAGGGGCGCTAACAAGTCGCCACCCAGAGAGTCAACTAGCCTCAACACAGACTCGACGTCTACCATGTGTCCCACGCTTACATAGTATCTTCTACCACCCCTCCCTCTAAGAACCACGCCTACCCTCTCGCCTCCAGCCTCAAGATACTCCACGCCACCATCAACCCTGGTCTCGCCATAGAGAAGCGATTTCGCAACACCTACTGACGGTGTGTCGGCGAGGAGGCCGACGATACTGGCGAGCCCCGCCCTCCTCGGGTGGGCTAGGCCATGCCCATCTACTAGAAGCAAGTGAGGTTCCGTGGATAGCTGTTTGATGGCCGCTAACATTAGGGGGGCTTCACGGGCATAGAGCAGCCCAGGGATGTAGGGGAAGAGGATACCTCCGCGAAACGTGACCGTCTCTACCACTCGCCTCTCAGTTTTGGACCACAGGATAGCGGCGGCCGCGCCCTCTTCCCCGCTGTAGGAGACGTCAAGGCCACACAGCATCTCAACATCCTTAACGTCCAGTCGTGTGACGCGTATCTGGCTCGCCAATAGCAGCTGGATTTCCCTGAAGAAGTCGACTATGTGGGATGCCAATCCCAGGGGGAAGGATGCTGTGTTGGTGGATATATGTGTGGGCCGTGTCAGGGAGTAGCGTGTTAACGCCTTGCAGACATCGACTCTACCGCACGGCTATTTTCTAGGACCGTCTCTATCGATTTTGAGAGCTCGGCGACACTCTCCACCCTCACCGCAGCACCTCGTATTTCGGCTGTGCCGAGCACGATGAGTGGAATGCCTTGTAGGGCTATTGTCTCGGCGAGTATCTGGTTCTCCGAGTTTAGGGGGCCAATCGGCGGGGAAGTGTAGATTACGGCTGCGCACTCTCGAGCCTCCTCGATCGCGCGGTGTATGTTCTCCGGGCTTATGGGATGGAAGGCATGCTCAGCAATCACCTCTCCACCTAGCAGGGCCGCAACACAGTAGTCTATGTCGC
Organism: Nitrososphaerota archaeon; assembly: GCA_038741355.1. Taxonomy (GTDB): domain Archaea; phylum Thermoproteota; class Nitrososphaeria_A; order Caldarchaeales; family Calditenuaceae; genus HRBIN02. Next base: position 29,177 of record JAVYLC010000011.1, on the reverse strand, counting down.
CCTTATGCAACACTCCTGTAGAGAACTGATAACCTAGCCTGGCGAGCATCCTATAGACCAGCGAGCCACTCCCACCACCCGCCACCACGAAAAGTCGCGGCTTATCCCCCGCCCCGGGCCTAAATTCGACTGACATGAACTCGGGTGAGAAGGTGGACCCCCCATCGAGTTCGTAAAGGTGGGTGGGGCCGCCCAGCGCCACGAACTCCTCCGGCGAGTCATAGAGCATTACTTTCCCCCCAGAAACGATTAAGAGACGATCGGCCATCCTGAGGGCTAGCTCCACCTCGTGGAGCGATGCGATGACGGCGATTCCTCTCTCCTTAGCGATCCGTTTAATCGTGAGAAGTATCTCTACCCTCGCTTTCGGGTCGAGGTAGGTTACTGGCTCATCGAGTATGAGGACCCTGGGCTCCTGCGCTAGGGCCCTTGCTATCATCACCTTCTGACGCTGCCCGTCACTGAGCTCGCTTAGCCGCCTGTCCGCCAAGTGTGTTACGCTGGTGTCGGCTAGGGCCCTCCAGACTTCGCGCCTATCCCTCTCGGTAAGAGTGTGTAGCGAGTTGGTGTATGGGTATCTGCCGAGCGAGACAACCTCGAAGACTGTGAGCTGCGTCGGCCGCAGCTGTTCCGTGAGCACAGCCCCCACGAGGCGGGCAATCTCCCTCGCACTCATCCTCGAGGCGGCAGCTCCGTCAACATACACCACGCCGCCCAGAGGCTTCATCAGATGAGCAAGAGTTTTCAGGAGTGAAGTCTTTCCAGCCGCGTTCGGACCTATCACGGCGACAAACTCGCCACCCCCAACCGAGAGGTTGACCCCGGCTATGACAGACCTACCACCATACCCGGCCGACAGGTTGATGGCCTCGATCAAACCTGGACACCCCGCCCCTTCAAGAGGAGGTAGATTACCAAGGGCGCGCCGAAGAGGGCTGTTACTGCTGTTATCGGTATCTCGATGGGCCTTAGGGCGAGGCGTGAAAGGAGGTCGGCGGCCGCGGCGAGAGTTGAGCCGAGGAGGGCTGATGCGGGGATGATTGTGAAGTGGTTTGATGTTCGCGTGAGCTGACGGGCCAAGTAAGGTGCTGAGAGGCCGATAAAGCCTACCGAGCCGGCGATGGTCGTGACTATCGAGACCGGTAGGGCTGCGGCTGCGACTATAAACATCCTCGCCCTGTTCAGGTTCATCCCCATACTCCTCGCGTAATCCTCACCCAAGAGCAGGGCGTTCAGAGGCTTGCAGAGGAATATCATAGATGCTAAAAAGATGAGAAGGGCTGGTAGGCCTAGGCTTAGCATACTCCACCTAGCACCTGAGAAGCTCCCCATGATCCAGTATGTGAAGGCCCTGAGCCTCTCGATATCAGCGAAGACTTGTAGGATGCTTGTAACGGCGTATGCGAGGTATGAGAACATTACACCTGCAATCAGTATGGTTGTGGTGGTCCGCACAATTCCAGACAAGGCGACCATGACTATCACGACGGTGAGTGCCCCGATGAAGGCGGCAGTGTAGAGGGAGTAGGGGCTTGTAGGTGGCCAGAGGCCGAGTGTTGCTCCTGTAAAGATTGAGAAGGCGAGGAAAAGGCTTGAGCCAGCTGAGACGCCCAGTATGTAGGGATCTGCCAGCGGGTTTCTGAAGAGGGCCTGAAGTATCGCCCCTGCAACGCCTATTGATGCTCCTCCCAGCATCGCCGCCAGAGCCCGTGGAAGTCTGATAGACTGGACAATAAGCAACTCCTCGGCTCCCCCACCTCCAGCCAAAGCAACCAACGCATCCCATGGATGAATGGCGTAGCCACCGAGAACTATGGAGGCTGTGAATAGGGGTGCGATAGGTATGCAGAGGAGAAGCAGCACTCGCCCACTCCGCGAAGACTTGAAATCTGCCGCCGCGCCCAGATCCATCAATACTTCCCTCTTCAATAGTTTCATAATCCTCAGCCTCCCAGCCTCACGAAGTATCTCGCCTCCTCGCCCGGGTAGAGTTGGGGGTAAAGTATGATTGCCAGGCTCTTCACCCACCCCTCACTGTCGTAGTATCCCAGCTGGTATATGGTGGGAGAGTAGGCGTAGACCCGTCCCTCCCTGAAGGCCCTGATCTCCCTTAACCCGGGCGCCTCTGAAAGGATGTCTGAGAGGGAGGAGACGAAGCTGGTTGGATAGACTACGACATCCGCATCCCTACACCTTGACAGCACCTCCTCGATGTTGACTGTGACGCTGCCGGTCGACCTTATATCGGAGAAAGCATACCTGGCCCCAAGCATCCTCAGAGCGTTGGCTGGGAAGGAATCTCCCCCAGCCACGTAAACAGTCCCCCTGTATACCATGAGCCAGCACACGAGTGGGGCGCCAAGCCCGGACCTCTGAACATCGTTGACGACGCCGTTGACCTCTCTTTCAACCTCCGCGAAAATCCTGTATGCATCCTCGTCCAGGTCGAAGAATGTTGCTATCAGCTTGATCCATTCGAAGCGGCCTAGCGGGCTTGTCTCCAGGTACTCGTTATCCACCACGTAGGGTATTTTTAGCTCGTCAAGCCGCTGAGGGAGGTCTGAGCCGGGAAACGTGTATATGACTACGAGGTCGGGCTTAAGGGCTACGAGCTCCTCGAAGCTGGGCGAGTGGGCCGGACCAACATCCTTTATCACGCCCTTCGAGAGCCTCTCCGCCACCTCCTTAAAATACCATTCATACTGTCTTCCCCACATGATGCCCACCACCTTGTCAAGTATCCCTGGCGCGAGCTCCCTGAGCCGCTCAACCAATGCAACATGCGTGGCAGACATGAGGACAGCCCGCTCGACAGGCGTGTATATAATGACGCCGCTCAGGCCCGATGGCGGCTCACGGCCACGAGGCACCAGTATGAGAGTCCTATTCAGGGCGTCTCTGACAACCTTATACCCGTCGAACAGCTTTATCTCGAATTGTTTAGAATACTTGACTTCCAGCTCAAGTGGGAGGCGGGGAGGCTGCATCACCGTCTCCGTCAACCTTAGAGTAGTGGTTACTGTCCAGGAGGCTGTCCTCTCGATGGAGGTGGTGTAGGCTACTGTCCTAGTGCTGATTGTAGTCTGTGTGACGGTGAGGGTGGTGGCGCGCTGGGGTGTTATCGGCGTCAGAACGGCTATCGCCAGACCGGCTATAAACCCTACGGCGAGCAATGCTGCGAGTATGGGTATGGCTTTGCGCTCCAGAGACATTGGATGGAATATCCATCCAACAATATTTAAATCTATCCTTTCAGTTACCTTAAGGAGAGGAGGGCAGTATTCCATAACAAGCTAAGCGCAAGAGACTATATACAGGGAATAACTAACCCGAACCTATCCCTCAAACCATTCACACCATACTACCAAACCCTAAGATGGGGAGGTGGCTAACCATGCTTATCCGGACACTACCAGCTGGTAGACCAGAAGATTCATTAACAACGTAGCAACCGTATAAAGATATATAAGCCTTGTCGGCTAACTGGGTCATCTTTCTGACATGCCGGAAAGTCAGACGCTGAGCCTCTGATGTCGTTCGAAACAGTCGTATCGTGAAAAGGCAGAAGCTGGCTCCCAACTCACGTGGTTGGTATGTTCAGGAGTTTTAGGTATAGTCTGGCTCTGGAGGTTGGCGCTGTGCTTATGGCTGACTCGTGACAGCCGCCATAGGTTTTCTGTACAGGCCGCATCCTTTCACTACACCACAAAACACTCGGACCACATGTTCAGAGCGTATGTCAGCAGCTCGATAATCCCCTTTTTCCACCTGATTTCATCGCTGGCAGTGGTGATGTCTTATGTGCTGTTAGAAACATTCGCATCATTGCAGTAGCAGCTTTGGAGTTGTTAAGTTTGGAGTTGTTAAGTCATGAATAACTGCATGGGCAGCTATGACAGTAGCCGTTACCTGTGGGAACTAGCTCGAGCAATACATATGTCGGAATAATGTAGCGTGAGCGAGGCGATCTTGTTCAAGACATACAGCTGAATTATCCACGTCCGGGTCTGGACGCAAACATCGAAACCTTAGTTAAGCGGATCATAATGTGGGGATGGGCGCCAAACGGTCGGGTGCTGTGGAACATTCTTCTGCTGATAGGCAGTTTTATACCTGATGCTTGGGACCATGTCTATGGTTTTAGTTTATTTCCAGTATTTTGGGGGTAGGGTTTTTCTTAGTTTTTCTTTCGGCTCCCACCTGAATCTCCACAAACCTTCCCCAACGTCTTCCAACGATAGTTGAAGTTTTCCAATCAGCTTATCGCTCAAGAGAATCTCATCCGCTAAAGGCGATATAACTAGGTCTGCCTCAACGAGAGGGGATTCAGCGTCTTCAGCTGTTGCTTGGACGTTGCATCCTCCGGGTACCACCCAAACTTTCAAAGGCCCTCCAGCGGTCTCGAACTCTGTTTCTGCCCCTGGTGTTGGAGGCCAGTAGCCTAGCTCTCTCGCGAACCCTATCGGGACTAGAAGCTGGGGAGTCTCAGCCTCGTATCCGCTGTTCGCCAGAGCGATTGTTTCTAGAGTTTTTTCACCAGCTTTAACCCTTAGCTTCACCCTCACGACCATATTTCTCCTCTCCAACCCCTCCGCTGATAATCCTACCTACCCTAGTTCTATGATCCCTCACCAAGCCCACATAAGCCTTCTCAACCATGCATCCACCCTGTAAAAAGACGTTCACCCTGATTAATCTTACCGTCGTCGAATAATTAGCTTTTTACCCCTCTCCGTTCTAGCCGCTTTTAACTCTACCTCTAGGCTAAAAGCCCTCCAACTCCTTATCGAGTGAAGTATGAGAAAGGTGTTCCGCTAAACCTGCGGGAGGGCCCGATTACAGTGAAAATCCAAAGACCTCGCCAGATCCATACCGTGGAGGGCTTGAGCTCCACGTTGAGGTATTGGAGCTGTTTTACGTCAGTGGCGGATACCAGCAGATAACATATGACGCTGCGGTCTGTTTTGCACGGCTCTATAGGGTAGTGTCCGCATACCGATTTTCGAGCAGCTACTCAGATTAGCATTTGACTAGATCTCCCCTCAACTGGGCTGTATACAGCGCTTAAAATTTATGAGTAAACTACCCAGAAACGCTTATCCGGACACTACCCAGATACCCCTTACACCCCACTCTTAATCCGCTCCCTAAGCCGGTCCAACTCCTTACGCACCCTCTTAAGCCTAGCCTCTAGCTGCGAAACCCTGTCACAGTACAACTCCCCAAGAATTTTCTCAGCATACACCAAATCCTCAGGCGTAGCGGCTATACGCCTCGTGGGGCGACCAGTCCTAAGCAGCCGTAAAAGCCATCTGAGAACCCCCATAGGACCTCCGCCTCCGACGTAAGTTACAATATTTCCCAGCACTATTAAAATTGGGCATAGGCCGCACAGTCCAAACGAGCCCTAGGGATTACTGGGGTCAGATGTGTTTAGGCTCGGGTGGCAAGCTTATGGGCTGGCTTGGTTGCCGGGCCTTTGGAGGGCTTGGAGGTGTTGGAGGCGGGTAAGGGTCTCGAGGCTGTTGTCAGGGTGGCGGTTGAGAGTGTCACCGGCCTGGGCCGTGGATTAGTGTTGGGTCTTGGGAGCGGGAGGACGTCTG
>JAVYLC010000011.1:0-23475 GCA_038741355.1 Nitrososphaerota archaeon | reverse complement strand
CCGCCTTCATCAAGTCACTGGCCGCATCAGGGGGGACGCGAATAGTTGAGGCCGTAATCCCGACGTCCCTGCAGGCGGAGGCAGCAGCCTCTGAAAACGGCTTCAGGATTGGAAGCCTCTACAACTATGAGGGCGTCGACATCTACGTGGACAGTTTCGACCAGTGCAGCTTCGCGGGCGACCTGGTGAAGGGGATGGGCGGGGCACTGGCTAGGGAAAAGCTCTTGATGAGTCTGGCTAGGTCCGTGCTCTTGATAGGGACGGAGGAGAAGCTGGCCGAGAAGCTGTCTGCGCCGATACCCCTCGAGGTCCTACCATACGCGGCACCCGCGCTGCCCAGGCTGCTACAAGGTAGGGGGTGGGGTGTGAGGGCTAGGACCTCCGATGGTAAGGCAGGACCAGTCATAACAGATAACGGGAACGTCTTGATGCTTGTAGAGGTGGGCATAGTGGATGATCCGTCGCTCATTGAGAGGGAGCTGAAGATGACTCCAGGCGTTGTCGAGGCCGGCGTCTTTCCAAACAGGGGCTATAAGGTCATTGTCGGGATGAGGGACGGCACGGTCAGGGAGATAACATAGGAGATTCCCGCCCGCCGCAGCCAAGCCCCCTCTCAGCATCTACTACCCGGAACCGCGGGACCGTTAAAACGGTCAGAAACGATCATGAACCAAGATACGGAAGATTCTAATTTAGGAAGGCTTTTACCCCGCATAACGGCCATTCACCTTGATGATACGCCATCCAACCCGGCTCTCGGCAACCTTCCTAACGGTCTTACTGCTCGCCACGGCGCTCTTCAGTAATTGGGCCTCCGCACAGGAGGAAACGAAGGAGACAGCAGAAGACCTGCCGCTCGGATTCCAGCTAACCGAGACACTACACACCATAATAGAGGAGCACAAAGAGGCGATCAGAGGTACGATTCTGGAGTTTAAGCTGAAGCAGGAGGAGTTGATAGAGAATAAGACAGAGCTTATTAGGAGCTTTGTCGAGGAGAGGTTTAACAGGACCTTAAAGATAAAGGAGGCCATACAGGAGCTTAACATGCTATACGCTGCGGGGAACATTACGAGGGAGGAGTACTTTGCGCTGCTCAGCGGGTTGAGGAGCGAGCTGAAGGCCCTTGCCAAGTCTTCAGAGAAGCTCGGCAAACTCCTGCAGGAATTTGCCTCGGAGATGAAGGAGATTGTTAGGGAGAAGGTTGAGAGGCTAAGGGAGATTAACAGGGAGTTTGGGAAAAAGGTCTCAGAAGAGGCGAGAGCGATAGGTGAGCGGATGAGGAGTGAACTGAGAAGGAGAGAGGAGTCAAACTCGACGACCACTACAGCCACAACTACCCAATCCCAGAATGGTGAGAGTAGGGGTCGGGGGAGAGGCCCCCATACCTCCAATACAACGAACACTCGTACAGAGGGAGCCGGAGAGCAGCACCGGGAGAATGGGCGTGAAAACCGAGGAAGAGGCCATGAATCAGTATCGACATCCACTACTAACGTAAATGTTGATGAGGAGAGGAATAGAGGTAGAGGCGGGGGGCATGGGCTATTCTTCAACGAGGGGAGGGGCACCAGATAGCCGAATCACCAATACCCTGTGACGGGAAAACAATTATATGATGCTTGACCGGAGGATAGTTGCTGCTGGTTAGACGGTGGGAATAGGGATGCTGTGGATGGTAGCGTTGACACTGGCTTTAACGCTTCCCTCCTACACCGTGTATCATCTAACAGTCCTTCCCAATGGCTCCACCCTCTGGGCGATTGAGCACCGATTCCCACTCTCGACACCCGATGAGATTGAGATTTTCAAGAATATGGCGACCCACCCTGAGAATCTCACATCAGACTACAGCGCGAGGATCGACGCCATAGCCTCCGACGCTTCCCGAATACTGGGGCGGAGCATGTCGATTGAAGGATTCAGCGTAGAGGTGGAGACGGTAGAGACTGTGGGCGGGAAGATGGGGCTCATCAAGATCGAGTTTACTTGGCGGGGCTTCGGGAAAATAACGCCCACTGGTGTGATTGAGCTGGGGGACGTGTTCATAGGCGGCTTCTACCTCTCAGAGGGTGAGACCCTTAGGATCAAGATTCCAGCAGGGTTTGAGGTGGAGGAGGTTAGGCCAGCCCCGGACGGCAGAGGACCTGATTATGTTGAGTGGAGGGGCAGGATGGTCTTCACAGATGGCGAGCCCCGACTCGTGATAAGACCGGCTACTGCTCAACCTCAGGGCCCAACTCAGTGGTGGGGCGAGCCAGTCCTATACTATGTCGCCGGCGGGGTAGCAGCCTCAATCCCCGTCATATACGCTGCCTATAGGATGCGGGGTAGGAGGCGGCCGCAGGAGAGCGAGCTTGACATGGTGATCAGAATCATTAAGAGGCATGGTGGAGTGGTTTACCAATCCCAGATTGTACGAGAGAGCGGCCTATCAAAATCCACTGTAAGCACCATTCTTAAGGTGTTGGAGTCTGAGGGCAGGGTTACACGAGTTAGAGAGGGTAGGGAGAACATAGTCAAGCTTATACACTAAGAGAGTAGGTAATCTTGGCGCTAACATTTATTCTAGAACTGCGTGCTTTGATGAGAGTGGCTTAGGGATGGCTTTCCGACTCGGCAGGCTGAGGGGCGAGATGCCGCGAGACATCGCCGAGTATACATCGTCCCTCAGATTTGACCAAGAGATCTACGGCGAGGTCCTTGTGATAAACGCCGTCCATCTCAAGATGCTGGCTAGGCTTAGCTATCTCAACGGCAATGCATTAGCCAGGGGGCTCGCAGCCCTCAGAGAGGCCTACATCAACCCGCTTGAGATGGGCGACCCTCGTCTCGAAGACGTCCACATGGTTGTTGAGGACTACCTCGTCAAGACTGTGCCGGAGGCTGGCGAGAACCTCGCCCTAGGTAAGAGCAGGAATGACTCTGTGGCCACCGCCATAAGGATGAGGGCCAAGTCTCAGACACTGTTGCTGGTGGACTCCGGGCTTAAGCTTGTTGAGGCCCTGTTAGAGATGTCGCTTAGGGAGGCGGAGACAGTATACCCGGCTACAACCCACCTACAGACAGCCGCGCCAGCCACCTTCGGCTTCACACTCACACACTACGCCTCCAGGATGTTATCAGCCCTCACCAGCCTAGCCAAAGTATACGAGGAGCTGGACCAGTGCCCCCAAGGCGCAGCGGCCTGCAGCGGCTCCACACTACCAATCGACAGGAAATGGCTCGCGGCACAGCTAGGCTTTAAGCGAGTCTTAGAACACGCCCTCGAAGCATCCTCAAGCCGCGATTTCGCCGTCGACCTCCTCTCAGCGACGCTGAGGCTCCTCGTGGTGGTGTCGGACATGGCTGAGTGGCTGCTACACGACTTCACGCTGGGACTGCTGGACATGGGTGACGAATTCTGCTCGACCAGCAGCATAATGCCCCAGAAGAAGAACCCTGTCCTCCTCGAGGTTGCGCGAACGAAGGTGTCAGAGGCCCTAGGCGAAGTTGTCAGGGTGTCCTCCATGATTCAGAGGAGGGTTGGCGGCTATGTCCTTGACTTGCAGCAGGTGACTCCCTCTATCTGGAGGCCGCTCAGGGAGGCGGAGAGCACCTTGGAGGTGCTGTCCAAGCTAGTGGGGACGCTGAGGGTCGACGCTGAAGCCGCTCTGAGGAGGTGTGGGGTGGAGGCAGGGCTGGTGGAACTTGCAAACTACTTGGCATTAAAGTACGGAGTCGGCTTCAGGAGGGCCCACAAGGCCTGTGGGAGGATTGCGCGGATGCTTGCCGAGGAAGAACTCACCGAGGAGGCGCTGCGGAGGGTACTCGAGGAGGAGGGGATATCTGCGAAGCTCACACTAGAGGAGGTTTCCAAGATTCTAGACCCGCGCACAATTGTCTCCAACTACGCCACGCTGGGCTCGGCGAGCCCGAGCGAGGTTAGGAGAATGGTGGAGGAGATGAAGCGTAGAGTTGGGGAGTTGAGGGCGTGGGTCTCGGAGAACAGGAAAATGATCGAGTCTACAGTGGAGAGGGCGTTTAACCCTCAGGCCTTTTAGATGCGGCGCTGAGGAACTCTTCCACGGCCCCCGCTATGACCCTAGCGGCGAATTCAAGCTCCGATATGCTTACCGCCTCCTCTGACGTGTGTGCGAGGAGGGAGTTGCCTGGCCCGTAGGCAGCTATGTTTCGCGTAAGCCTGTAGAGTATGTTCATGTCGCTTGCGCCAGTCTTCTTGAGTATCCGCGGCTTTCCACCCTGCCTGAGGATTGAGCGGGTGAGCGCCCTGATGATGGGTGAGGAGAGCCGGGTCTCAACGGGCTCCGTCGAGTCGAGGATCTCCATCCTACAGCCGTGAAGCGTCACAGCAGCTTCAACCCTCTCCAATATAGAGGAGGCCTCTATGCCGGGTGGGTATCGGACGTTTACTACGGCCTCAGCGGCCTCAGGGAGCTTTGTCGGCCAATCACCCGCGCGTATCATTGTGACGGCGGATGTGGGGTTCTCATAGCTCCGGCCGGCGAAGCTCAGGCTAATATCCTGTATCGCGTCAAGTAGCTTGTCGAGCGCTGACTCTCCCATGTATGGGGCTGAGCTGTGGCCGCCCCTCGCCTTCGCGTAGATTTTGACGGTTAGGCTCCCCCTGTAGCTCACGGCAATTCCGTTGCCGCCTGTGGGCTCGCCTATAATGACGCCATCAGGTCTCAGACCGCTGCCCAGCAGCTCCTGCGCTCCTCTACCCTCACCCTCCTCGTCCACCAGCCCAGCAACAATCACTGTCGCAGACTCAGGGTCAATCCTAGCTATGGACACGCCCACGAGCAAGGCCGCGAGCGGGCCCTTAGCATCCACAGCCCCCCTTCCATAGACCTCAGAGCCCCTCAGACCATACCCCAACTCCCCTGGAACCGTGTCGACGTGGCCCGCCAGCAAAAGGATCCTCGCACCACTCCCCCTCCTCAAAAGATAGTTTCCAGCATCATCTATCTCGAGCGAGTCATAGCCGAGCCTACGGGCCAAGACACCCATGGTCTCGTCAAGCCTCCGCTCCATCCCCGTCGGAGTGTATTTGCTGAGGAGTTCTAGGAGTACCTCTTCAACCCTCAACCTGCGTCACCCCTCGCAGGTTGCTGGAGGACCTTTTCCAAGGCAGAGATAGACACACCGACATCTTCCTCGTTTATCAGGTATGGGGGGAGAAATCTGACGACTATGAGCCCAGCCCGGAGAGCCAAGATACCGGCCTCTTGGAGCCCGGAGATTATCGGCGAGGCCTTAACCTTGAGCTCGATCCCAATCATCAACCCCCTACACCTCATCTCCCTCACAACACCAGTAAACTCGGAGGCAACCTCCCTAAGCTGGGAGGCGAAAATCCCACCCATCCTAGCCGCGGCCTCAGGAACATTCTCGCGCTCAAGAGCCTCAACGCCCCCTACAACAGCTGCTAACGCCAGTGGATTACCTCCATGTGTCGAGCCGTGCTCACCCTCCTCTACCCCCGACGCCACTTCTTCTGAGACCGCAACCACGCTGACTGGAAAACCACCGCCAATCGACTTCCCTGCCACCAAGATGTCTGGCCTGACGCCGTGCTCCATGTGGCTCCAAACGCGACCAGTTCTGCCAAACCCCGCCTGAACCTCGTCGACTATAAGGTAGGCGCCGACCTCCCGACACCTCTCCTCTAAAGCCCTCATGAACTCGCGCGTGGCTATGTGTATCCCGCCCTCGCCTTGAACAGGTTCAACTATTACCGCCGAAACCCTCTCGTCAATGGCCTTCAGGGCCTCGACGTTGTTGAAGGGTAGGAAGAGTGTCTCACCTGGGAATGGGTCGTAGCCCTGCCTGTATCTCGGGTTGTGCGTTACGCCGAGCGCGGCCATCGTCCTGCCGTGGAAAGCTCCAGTAAATGATGCGAAGACCCTTCTGCCGCTCCGTTTCCTCGCAAGCTTCAAGGCAAGCTCCACGGCCTCGCTCCCACTGTTCATGAAGAATAGGTGTCCGAGATGGCTTGGCAGTATCCTTCCCATACTCTTCAAAGCCTCTTCAAGTATGTCTGTATCAAATATGGGGGGCAAACAGGTTATCGACTCCATCTGACCCTTAAGCCTAGCAATAACGTATCTGTTCCTGTGGCCTAGGAATGCAGCCCCATGCCCAGTATGGAGGTCTAGATATCTCCTCCCCGACGCATCCCAGATATATTGCCCCTCGGCTTTAGAGACCCTCAGACCTCTGGGGGTGGAGAATCTCAAAAGGGCTGGCATGAGTCTCCCTAGCTCCTCAATACGCGGATAGTCTCTTCAACAATCTTCCCAGCCAGGTCGTAGCCGGTCACCTGCACCGTGTTCCTAAACTCGACGACAGCATTAACCTCGCTAACGAGAGACTCACCCTCACTCGTCTCTAGGAGATCTATCCCCAAGACTCCTCCACCCATAGCCTCCCCTGCGCGAATAACCAAGTCTACCTGCTCCTCCGTGAGGTTGGCAGGTGCGGCCTTACCACCAAGGGCGGTGTTTGTCTTCCAGCGCTGGCTGATCCTGTAGATGGCGGCGGGGACCTCGCCCCACACGTAGAACGCCCTGATGTCGCGGCCAGGCTTCTCCACGTATTGCTGGATATAGTGTATTTTGAAGTGGGGGGAGCTCATGGCCTCCCTGAAGTCCATTATGTCGAGGAGGTCGTCCTCGCTCTTGGCCCGTGCTATCATCCTCCCCCAGCTCCCCATTATTGGCTTGATCACGACCGGGTAGCCGAGCTCGCGCGCAGCTATAAGCGCCCCCTCCCTGCTGTAGGCTATCGCGGTTCGGGGAACCCTCACCCCCCTACTTGCAAGTCTAGCCGTTGTGACTAGTTTATCACCACTATCCCTGATTGTCTCGTATGAGTTTACGACCCTTAAGCCCTGCGACTCGAGGATGGCTGTGGTGGCGATGGCTCTGTAGTGGCTTACACATCTCTGGAAGACAAAATCGACATTCTCACCTTTGCTGTCAGCTCCTAGGAAGTCTATCCTCTCCGGTATGAAGACTAGTTTCAGCCCTTGACCACGACTCCTGATAGCCTCTATAAGCATTCTCTCCTCGTGCCGCAGCAGGTCGTAAGCTAGGCCAATTATCACTACACTACTCTCCCCAGTCCTCTCCCACTTCCTCGGCCAACCTCAACGTCTTAGACCCATTGCTCGTAACTAGTTCAAGTTGGGCTCCACACTCTTCGTGCTCGAAAAGCTCACCGTCAAGGGCGTCGTCCGGTATTTTGACGGCGCCGAAGCAGACGGGACACTTGAGTTCCGGCAACGGACTCACCTATTCCGTACCTAAACCACATGAATTCCTATTGATAAACGTATCTTGATTGACGTAATTCGTATTTCCGCATGCGGATATAGTATCCCTAAAGCCTTTATACAGCGTCAGGTACTGACCACCGTACCCCTATCGGATAGCATACCTGAGAGCGGGTCCTCGCCGAGCCCACTCGCTATCAATACCTTCTTCACACCACCCAGTACTGTCTCGGAGGCCAGTGCAAGTTTCCTGTTCATCCCAGGGCCAATCCTCTTAGACAGCTCAGATGCCTCGCCGGGAGAGAGTCTTTCAACAACCTTTCCATCCACCATTACGCCGTCGACATCACTGAGGAAGACTAGCATCTCCGCACCGATCCCTCGAGCAATCCATGAGGCGGCCTGGTCGCCATCAATATTCAGAATCTCTCCCTCTGTTCCGAGCGCCAGCGGGGCTATTACTGGGAGATACCCTGCATGGAGTATCTGGAATAGTAGGGCCGCATTCACTGCCTTTATGCTTCCTGTATATCCTCCAGGAATTATCCTCTTCCTGCCCCGCTCATCTACGATGATTATCTTCTTCTTCCTTTCAGCGACCAGCAGTCCACCGTCAACACCTGAGAGTCCAACCGCCTTGCCACCATGTCGCTGAACCGCCGAGACTATCTCCTTGTTTATCTTCCCGGCCATCGTCATCACATAGACCTCCAGCTCCTTCTCATCGGTGTATCTACTCCTGATTCCTGAGGGCGACGCCACTATGGTGGGGGTCACCCCAAGCCTCTTAGAATACTCGGTCACTATGTCCCCGCCCCCATGGACAAAGACTATTCCTTCGCCACTCCCACGGGCAAGGCTCTTCGCGATGTTCTCCATATTGCTTTGGAGGACCTTCCCCCCAGCCTTAACAACAATCACCATACCGCGCCCTTCACCTCCACTTTCTCACACAGGGCTTATTGGTGGAAAGTTTAGCCCATCCCTCTCATCCAGCCCAAGCATGATGTTCATGCACTGGACCGCTTGGCCGGCCGCCCCCTTCATCAAGTTGTCGATCGCTGCGAATAGGGCTGCCCTCTTCCTAGAGGGCTCAACCGCGAAACCTACATCACAGAAATTGCTCCCAATTACATACTTCGGGTCCGGGTACTTGACTGGACCGGAGCGGACTATCCGTATAAAGGGCTCCTTACCGTAGTTTTTTGCGTATGCCCTCCAGATGGTGGTTTCGTCAAGGGAGTCTGGGAGCCAAACATGAGCCGTGGCCAGTACGCCCCTAACGTTTCCAACCGCGTGGGGGACCATGGCTATCTGAAGCCTCTTGCCACAGAGGAGTGAGAGCTCCTGCTCAACCTCCGCAACATGCCTATGCCCCTCCGCCTCGTATGGCCTGATTACGTTGGCCCTCTCAGGGTGGTGTGTTCCTTGACTGGGCTGCCTCCCCGCCTCGCTGCTCCCCACTTTGACGTCCACAGCGATGTGCTCTATGTCTATCAGCGCCTCCCTCACTGCTGGCGCTAAGGCGAGTATGGCGGCTGTAGCGTTACACCCTGGGCAGGCCACAACCCTCGCGTTCCTTATCTCGTCTCTGTGAATCTCTGGCAGACCATAAACACTCTCCGCCAGCAGCTCGGGGTCACTGTGTGTAAACCCGTACCACTCCTCGTAGAGCCGGTGATCTTTAAGCCTGAAGTCTGGGCTCAAGTCCACAACCCTAACACCTGCTTCAATCAGCCTTCTGGTCATGGTGTGAGACACTCCCGAAGGGACGCTGAGAAAGACCAACTCAGCCTCCGAGACGATCTTCTCCAAGTTGAGCTCGGAAAACTTCATGGTGCCTAGGACTGAGCGGAGGTTTAGGTGTACAGCTGCTACAGGTTTCCCGGCATATTCGCGCGAGGTCGCCGCGACGATCTCGACGCTAGGATGTATTGCTAGGAGCCTTAATGCCTCGCCACCAGTATAGCCGCTCGCACCTATAATAGCAACCCTAGTGGTCATCGCCTCATCACTGAGACTATGTATTTCGCAAGCTCGTCAGCAACATTTATCCCAGTCGCCTCCATAAACCCCTTGAACTCTGGCACACCGTTCACTTCGTTCAGATAAAGTTGACCGTTATTTTTGTTCTCGAGGATGTCGACTGATATGAACTCGCCTCCAATAGTCTTGGCCGCCTTGAGGCTTAGCTCGGCTATCTCGCCATTAACCTTGATTGGTTCAGTCTTACCTCCAAGCGCTACGTTAGTCCTCCACTCATCTCCGACACTCTTCCTAACAACAGCGCCAACCACTTCACCACCTATTACTATCGTCCTGATGTCCCTACCTCCACTCTCGATGTACTCCTGCACGATATGGGTCCGCAGCTGCTGGCTCTGCATCATCTGCCTATGCTCTAAGACACTTCTCCAAGTATTCTTATCCTTCACAAGTGTTACGAGCCTACCCCAGCTCCCGATAGGAGGCTTATCGACGAACGGCTTGGGGAAGCGCCTATACGCCGCGTCCGCAGACTCTGCGCCCAATACAACCATGCTTCGAGGAATCTTGAGACCCTGCGCTTTTAGCCTGCTCAGTGTTAGTATTTTATCGCCGCAGAGCATGAGTGTTGTAGAGCTGTTTATAGCAGTTGCGCCGGCCGCCTCCCTGATGGCGGCAGAGTAGAGGGCCTTCTGCATGGAGACAACCCTAACTAGGGCGATTTCTGCAGCTACTTCACCTATTAGAAGTGGCATGGTGTTGACGTTAGTGAGCTTAACCTCTACTCCCCTCTGTCTAAAGCTCTCTATCATCAGCTTCTCTTCAAGCCTCGGCATGTCGTACAGCAGCTCCACCTCCATCCCCTCTCTACACCCTCTCCGCCCCGATCATTCCTGCAATATTGGATGATGATAAGCCTAAATAAAAACTCATACCAAAACTAAAGAAAATTAAGAATAGGAGGCTTATTACTAAAGAATCTATAGGCACGCGGCTACTCACCTAATCAGTGGGAAGATGCTACTGACTATGTAGTCTATGAACTCAGACTCTGGCATCTTTGTGAAGGCGGTTACCACAGCATTCCTCGTCAACCCAATGATCCTTCCGCCAGTCCGCGTGGTGTAGACGATGTACCATATTTTCCCGTGGCTAAGGTATTCTTTGTAGAGTGACGTGTCCATGAGTGAAGGGCCGGCAAGCGCGAGTTTGTCCACACCCGGTATGTCGACTTGGTCGAACCAGATTAGCTTCGTCCCCTCGGGGTTGGACTCGTGTATCTGCTGCATGTTCTCTGGGGGGATATAGGCCTCGACGATGCTCTTATAGTTGAGGAAGAGGGCGTTTGAGAGTGTGGTGGCGGCCGAGTTTGCGAAGTGCTTCTCTTGGGCGATTGTTAGGAGTATTTTGTCCCCTCTGTTCCGAAACTCCACATAGGCCTCGATCGTCTTCACAATCGGCACCTGCTTTCCCCTCTGCTTGATCCTGATGAGCTTATCCCTGCTGAATATCCCAGAGAGGTGGTCCTTTCCCGCATTAATGTCTCGAACATCGGTTAAGAGCTCAATCTCCCTATCCTCCTCTTTAACCAGCTGTCTCTCCCTAAACTCGCTCAACTTAGCCGCTATCGCGGCCAGAGAGACTTCCTCCCTAACCTCGAAGACCTTCGCAGTAAGTACCATCGACTCCACCACACACGAGTTACGGCCGTATTTAAGAGATGATGAGCAGCGTTGTCTGGTGTGTTATATTGTAGGGTAGATATTGAGGTCTACGATATAGTTGTGGTGGTAGGGTAGGCGTCTGTATGAGTCGAGCCTTCGGCCCGGTGCAGCGGGGTGGCTGACACCATGCTCCGAGTCGCAGTCATAGATCTTGACCACTGCCAGCCAACAAAGTGTGGAACACCATGCATAGCCTTCTGCCCGCCGGTTAGGAATAGGATAGAGGCAATCAAGATGGGGGAGAACGGGTTTCCCGTCATCAACGAGGAACTCTGCATCGGCTGCGGGATATGTGTTGCGAAGTGCCCCTTCGAGGCGATAGCCATAGTCAACCTGCCATCGGAGCTCGGAGGCGACCTCATACACCAGTATGGAGTGAACTCATTTAGGCTCTATAGGCTCCCATACCTCGAGCCGGGGACGGTCACAGGGCTTCTCGGGAGAAACGGCATCGGGAAATCCACAGCCTTATCGATCCTAGCAGGGCAGCTCAGACCCAACCTAGGAAAACTTGAAGATGGACAAGACTGGGAGGAGATTGCTAAGAGATTCCGAGGCACACTGATCCAGGACTATTTCAGGAGAATGTCGGCTGGGATGCTTCGCGTGACCTACAAGCCGCAGAACATAACTCAAATCCCCCGAGCGGTGAAGGGGAAGGTGCGCGAGGTTCTGACTCGGGTCGCTGGCTCCAAGCCAATAGACGACGTCGTCAATAAGCTCGAGCTAGAACACCTCCTCGATAGGGAGGTCTCCGCTTTGAGCGGTGGCGAGCTCCAGCGTCTAGCAATCGCAGCGGCCATACTGAGGGGAGGAGACTGCTACATTTTTGACGAGCCCTCCAGCTTCCTAGACGTCAGGCAGAGGGTGAGGGCGGCATCAGCTATTCGAAGCTTAGTGGGAGAGGGGGTGCGGGTCTTTGTCGCCGATCACGATCTCTCGTTCCTTGACTATGTCTCTGACACGATATTCATCTTCTACGGCGAGCCTGGGGTCTATGGAGTAGTCTCGGGCCCCTACAGCCTGAGTGAGGGGGTCAACACTTATCTCGAGGGCTACGCACCGCTCGAAAACGTCAGGTTCAGGAGGTATGAGATAGCCTTCTCAGCACATAGTCCTCCAGCATCTGACTCTGCGGGAGGACCCTCCATATACTGGTATCGGATGACGAAGACGTATGGGTCTTTCAGGCTTGTAGTTGAGGAGGGTAGCGCCAAGATGGGGGAGGTTGTGGGGATAGTGGGGCCGAATGGCATAGGCAAGTCCACATTCATCAAGCTTCTTGCAGGAATCGAGCCGGACGATTCTGGCAACAGGATAGAGTATAGGTCTCTCAGCTACAAGCCCCAGCACCCGGAGCCGAGAGATGAGATAGTAGCTGACGCTCTGAGAAGGGCGGCTGGAAAGGACTTCGACACAGAGCTCTACCGGTCAGAGTTGCTGAAACCCCTCGGCCTCGACCGGCTCCTAGATAGAAACATGATGGACCTTAGCGGTGGGGAGCTACAGCGCGTAGCTATTGCCGAGGCGCTGTCGAAGGAGGCCGAGATCTATCTGCTGGATGAGCCGAGCGCCTTCCTTGACGTAGAGGAGAGGTATGTTGTTGCGCGGCTCCTGAAGAGGCTGGCCAGGGAGAAGGGCGCCTATATATTCTTGGTGGAGCATGACCTGATGCTGGTTGACTTCTCCGCTACGAGGCTGATGGTCTTCACGGGCCAGCCTGGAGTCGAGGGACACGCACTCCCACCGATGAGCATGAGGGAGGGGTTCAACAGATTCCTCTCAGAGCTGGGCGTAACATTCAGGCGCGACAGAAAAAGCAATAGGCCCCGCGTAAATAAGCCCGACTCGAGGCTTGACCGCATCCAGAAGGAGATGGGAGAATACTATTACGTTGAATAGGGTAAGATACACCTTATCTCTTCAACATCACTTCGTGCCGGTTTTCCCAGCTATGCTTGACAGCTGCAGCCACCTCGTTACAAACAGTCAACATCAGGGCCTTCTCCAGTTTCCGAAACATCTTAGCCACATCCCTTTTACCCATCCCGAGAGCCTCAGCAGCCTTATCCAAATCATATCCGATGGGTGTGTAAAACTGGGAAAGGTCAACAGGCGGCCGCGGCTTATAGTCTCTGACGCGAAAACATGCCTCAAGCCACGCGGAAGCCTCCTCCTTTGAAGCAACATGTCTCCTGCTCCAAAGCTTCAAGACGCCGCTCTTCTCGGGCATTAACTCGCAGACAAGCTCGGTTAAAGCATCCCAAACAATGATGCTCCGCCTATCGGAGAAGGCCACACCCTCAACAAGACAGACAATATAGCTCGTCATACAGTTATTGCCCTAAATTATGTCGCAAGTTAGTTTTAACTTAAAGGGTTTCCCACTCAACTCTAATTCCTCAGATAGTGGAGAGTGGCTATCCCAGTCGGCTTCTAAGCCGTCTAAGGAACCTCTCCGTCCTCTCCCTCTTTGGCCGCTCAAGGATTTCCTTGGCGTCACCCTCCTCAACAACCAAGCCCTCATCTATGAAGACGACACGGTCTGCCGCCGCCTCTGCAAAGTCAAGCTCGTGTGTGACAATGAGCATGGCCCTGCCCTGTTTCGCCACCTGA
Organism: Nitrososphaerota archaeon; assembly: GCA_038741355.1. GTDB lineage: Archaea > Thermoproteota > Nitrososphaeria_A > Caldarchaeales > Calditenuaceae > HRBIN02. The sequence continues at coordinate 9,870 of JAVYLC010000011.1, read as the reverse complement.
TATAGGGTCTCGACCACCTCGTATCTCAGCTCAGGGTCCAGCGCAGAGGTGGGCTCATCGAATAGGAGCAGCTTAGGATCAATCGCCAGCGCCCTCGCTATGGCGGCCCTCTGCTGCTGACCACCAGAGAGCTCCAGAGGATACTTTCCAGCTAACTCTCCGAGGCCGAGCATATCTAGGATGGACTCGGCTATCCTCTCTGCCTCGCGCCTACCCATCCCCTTGCTAAGCTCTAGGGGGAGGGCCACATTTCTAATAACCGTCATGTGGGGGAATAGATTGTACTGCTGGAAGACGAATCCAGTGCTTGCCCTGATTCTCCTGAGGGTAGCTGGGTCAGGGTTAACAACGAGGCCGTCAATGCGAATCTCCCCGCTCCAAGGCCTCACCAGGTACGGTATACATTTTAGGAGGGTGCTCTTGCCCGAGCCGCTTGGACCCAGGATAACGACCTTCTCACCTTTCTTAACGCTCAGATCGATACCTCTTAAGACCTCAACCTTCCCATAGCCAGCCCTTAACCCGCTAATTTGCAACAGCTCCCCGCTCAAACTAGCGCCCTCTTATACCCAGGAATAGCATAACGGGTCTCCAGCATCTTGGAGAACTGAGACGTGGGTAGGCATATGGCGAGATATATCGCAGCGGCCAGCAAGTAAATCTCAGGCATAAACGTGTAGGAGACCATATACTCAGTCCTTCTAAACAGCTCTGCGACACCAATAATCGAGGCTAGTGACGTATATTTTATGAGAGCTACAAATTCGTTGACTAGGGCCGGCGTGGCAACCCGGATGGCCTGTGGGAAGACGATGAATCGATAAGTCTGGACGGTTGTCATTCCAAGAGACTCTGCAGCAAGATACTGCTCCTCGGGAATACTCTTAATGGCCGAGCGGAGAATCTCGGCCTGATAAGCCGCGCTATTAAACCCGATCGCTATCACAGAGGCCGTGAAGGCGTCCAGCCTAATACCTATCGCCGGTAGACCAAAGTAGATAAAGAATATCTGCACAAGTAATGGAGTTCCGCGGAAGAACTCGATATATGAGCGGGAAAACACTGAGAGGGGTTTCGACCCAAAGACCCTAGCCGCAGCCAAAACCGCGCCCAGAGCCAAGCCGAGAGCGAAGGAGAGAAGCGTCAGTTGCATCGTGACAGGTATGCCCTCCATCAAGTAGGGGAGTATCTGGAGCAAAAAACGATTAACGTCCAACTCCTAAATACTGTTTACTGCCCAAGCCACTTATTAATTTCTTTCTCGAAGATCCTGCTCATCTCGCCTGTTGACGTGAGATCCTCTATCACCTTGTTGACTATGTATTTCAGCTCCTCTTCTCCCTGAGGAATCCCTATGGCTGCGCCGCTTAAACTCCCAATCTTCAAGACTACAGCTAGGTCTGGGTCACGGGAAGCGAGCACAGTTGCTATTATGTCACCCACGATTATCACGTCGAGGTCGCCTCTCTTGAGCGTCATAACCATCTCGGGATAGACCCGGTCGTAGGAGACTATGTTGGCCTTTCCCGCCAGGTTCTCCTTGGCCCAGTCCTCCTGTATCGTGCCCTGTTGGACGCCAATGTTTTTGCCGACCAGCGAGGACTCGGAGGTGATTTGAGACGCCTTACTCTTAAGCACCACGACAGCGGCGTCGTATGCCACATAGTATCCCTTCGAGAAGTCAATCTCTCTTTCACGCTCCGCCGTGTGGTGAAGGTCGGCCAAGATAAGGTCGATCTGCCCAGCCTTTAAGGCCTGAATCAAAGCACCAAACTTCATATCACGAATCTCAAGCTTGACGCCAATCTCCCGCGCAATCCTATCAGCAATCACCATGTCTATACCCGCGAAGTTCCCCTGCGCGTCTATGTACTCGAAGGGTGGCCAGTCTGCGCTCGTGCCGACGATCAGAACTCCTCTACTCCTAATTGTGTCAAGTAGTGACGGTTTAGCTGGTGGAGCCATTAGTGAAGAGGCTGCATAAAACCCACCGGCGCCAATAACGATTCCAATAACCAGCGCCACTGCAATCCAGACAGCACCGACGCTTTTTGCCGCCATGTTCGGTTAGAGTGAGGGGGTGGTTTATTTAAATCTTTTTAGAAGCTCGCGTAATATTTGTTGTGTTTACAACTTTAGAGTGGGCACTTGGTTTAAAGCTTTTAGGAGTATAGACGATAGTTCGCGCGTGCAACTCATATTTTTCTGCAATAAGAAGATATATATTGAGGGGAAAGGCCAGTATAAGCATGTCGCGTTATAAGGCTCCCGATCTTCCAGCCGAGAAGGTGACCCCGGAGCTTGTTAGGGATGAGCTGCTGAAGTGTTTTGAGAGCGCTAACAGAGAGTTCCTAGAGATTTTAGGCCAGCCCTATCAGGACGATCTGTTGAAGCAGCAGGTGCGCCAGTTCCTTGAGGGCGTGTTTAAACAGTGTGGCGTAAGTATCGAGAAGCCAACTAAGGAGGGACTATTGATGGCGATAGAGGCGTGTAAGGCGAATGCCGAGAAGATGATGGGAGAGAAGGGCGCAGCCGTTATCAGACACCACTACGAAGAGATGATGAAACTGATAAATAAGCTCCGCTGAGACTCACCTATCTATAAAATCTCACTAAAAAATTATTGGGGCTTAAGTGATTATCTCTTTAAACTCTTTTAAGCTAACAGCTCAGCCTTAACTAACGCATCTACGAGTTCCTTTATCGGCTCTCGAAGCTCATCTGGGTTTATCTCCGAGATGTCTGCAACCTCCTGTATGACCTCTTCAACGGTCTTTTCCTCAAACCTATCCCAGATGGCTACGATCGACTCATTCACAAGATATGCTACACCCTTCTCGTTGACTAGGAGGAGCTCGCCCTCCCCTGTCTGCGTGAGATATCCCTTCTTGTTTAGACGCTTTTCCTCAGCCAATTCAGCTATAGACTGGACCGCCCCTTATAACCCTTTACTGATTATTTCAAGCGAGCTCGAAATAAAAACAGGCGGCAAAGGGCATTAATGACATATATCAGCGAAGCGCTGTTTTTCTCGATGGTCCCGGCTGGGCAGAACTCGTCTTGGGGGTTGAAGAACAGGCTCTCGAGGATAATTAAGCCGAGAGATGGCAGGACACTTATGCTTGCTGTCGACCATGGATATTTTTTGGGCCCGATTCGCGGCCTCGAGAATCCGAGGAGGACGATCACACCACTTCTCCCATACGTGGATGCGGTGATGCTTACGCGCGGTGTTCTCAGGACCTCAATAGACCCGGAGTATGATGTTCCAGTGGTCTTGAGGGTTTCGGGCGGGAATACGATTGATGGCCCTGCACTTGGTGATGAGGAGATTGTGACGTCGATGGAGGATGCCATCAGGCTTAACGTCTCCGCCCTCGCCTTCTCAATATACGTAGGTACACAGTTCGAGCATCAGACACTCAAGTCCCTAGCGAGGCTTGTGGACGCAGGCGAGAGATATGGAATACCTATCCTAGCGGTCACGGCTGTGGGGCGTGAATTAGAGAAGAGGACCGCAAAATACATCGGGCTTGCATGCAGAGTCGCTGCCGAGCTTGGAGCCCACTTCATCAAGACATACTATACAGAAGAATTCCACAGAGTTGTAGACTCTGTCCCCGTGCCGCTCGTGATTGCGGGCGGGCCAAAACTAGAGTCAGACCTAGACGTCTTACAGCTCGCATACAACGCCGTATCAGATGGGGCGGCGGGTATAGACTTCGGCCGCAACGTCTTCCAGAACCCTAACCCCATAGGCATGATCAAGGCGCTAAAAGGAATAATCCATGAAAACATGACACCACAAGAGGCTGCAGAACTACTGAAGCCGGAGAAGATTAAAGCGTAAGCTAGTGCCGCGATAACAGTCTCCACTCTTTTTGGTAGGGTGCAGCCTATAGCTAGGATTCTGTTAAGGGAGAGAGCCTTAATATAGGTAGCCGAAATTTTACGGTTGATGGCAGCCAAGAGATTTATCTTTGTTCTTCTGGCCTTATTTTTCGGCATTATTCTAGGCTTAGCGGCCGGAGCGTCAGTGCAGAGGACGACCACCACTACATCCACCATGACCCTTGAGTCGATTTCAACCCTGATCACCACCATTAAGGAGGTCTCAACGGTAACCTTGACGAAGACCGTTGAGAGGACAGCAACCTACACTTACAGTGAAGAGCTGCCTTGCCTGGGCTCCACTCTCTGCTTCAAGGGTCGGGTCACTAGAATAGTTGATGGTGACACGCTGCATATTAACGGAGTCTCCGTAAGGCTCGCCCTTGTCAATACTCCAGAGAGAGGGGAGCCCGGATATACGGAGGCGTCGGAGTTCACAGCTAGTGTCTGCCCTGTAGGCTCCGAGGCCATTGTTGATGTCGATGATGGGCAACCGATCGCGACTAACAGGCTTATAGCGCGGGTGATATGTGGCGGAGTTGTCCTTAATGAGGCCCTTCTAGAGGAGGGGTACGCCGTCATAGATACTAGGTTCTGCCCTGTGAGTGAGTTCGCTTCAGAGCCGTGGGCTGAAAGGTACGGGTGTTGAGGCGGCCACACCTAGCTATAGGTGAGACTTGTTTACCTTACGCAGCTCTGTTAGCTGCGTAACCTATTCTTTCATCATGAATCTATATAAAAAGCATATTAACTTGTTCATTTCCGTTAAGAGGCAATGGCGTTAACTAGGCTGTTAGGTGCTAAGGTTCGGCGTAAAGAGGATCTGCGGCTCTTGACTGGGCGTGGAAAATTTACGGCCGATATACATCTCTCCGGGACTGGCTATGCCTTTTTCGTTAGGAGCATGCGTGCCCACGCCCGGATCAAGTCGGTTGACGTCTCGGATGCGCTTAGTGTGGAGGGCGTGATAGCTGCCTTGACCGGTCAGGATGTTAAAGATGCGTTAGGGGCGGTGCCGACTGCTTGGCAGATACCTGGCGCCGATCTCAAAGTGCCTAGGTATATGCCGTTGGCGGTGGATCGGGTAAGGTATGTCGGAGACCCTTATGCCGTGGTTGTAGCCAGTTCTCCCTACGTCGCGGCTGATGCTGCTGAGCGCATCAAAGCTGAGTTTGAGCCTCTCCCTTCAGTAACTAATCCTGAGAAGGCGGTCCAGCCTGAAGCCCCCCAGCTCTATGAAGATGCCCCGAACAATACCGCGTTTGTCTGGAGAGCCTCTGGCGGAGATGTTGATGAAGTTTTTTCACGCGCCGATGTTTTAGTCAAGCAAAGGCTGTTTATTAATAGACTTCAGCCTACGCCGATAGAGACTAGGGGGGTCTTAGCCGTCTATGACAGGTATGCCGAGAAGGCCACCGTCTATATAACCAGCCAGTTTCCGCACGTCCACAGGCTTCTCCTATCGGCGATTACAGGCATACCCGAACACCGGCTCCGCGTGGTCTCCTACGACGTGGGAGGAGGATTCGGCTCAAAGGGTCACTGCTACGGATCCGAGGCAGTGGTCCTGTATTTGGCTATGAGGCTAGGTATCCCAATCAAGTGGATTGAAACAAGGGAGGAGAACTTTAAGTCGACGATCCATGCGAGGGAACGTGTCGTGTATGCCGAGGCTGCGGCGGCCAGGGACTGCAGAGTTCTGGGCCTTCGGGTGAAGTGTTACGCCAACTTAGGCGCCTACCTCTCCACCTTTGCGCCCGGCATAGCTTCCTTAGTGTTTGGTGGCACGTTCCCAGGCCCCTACACCATCCAAGCCATCTCCGTCGAAGTAGTGGGGGCTTTGACCAATACAGCACCAGTTGATGCATACAGGGGGGCTGGCATACCCGAGGGCACATACGTTCTCGAACGCGTGATGGACTTGGTTGCTAGGGAGCTCAACATGGACCCTGCAGATGTTAGGGCGCGCAACTTTATTCCTAGGGATACGTTCCCATACCACACACCCATGGGGCTTACCTATGATAGCGGCGACTATGAGAAGGCTTTCAGAAAGGCTCTCGAGCTTGCGGAGTATTGGCGCTGGCGCGAGGAGCAAGAGCGCGGCAGGGCTGCGGGGCGGCTGATCGGAGTCGGTCTCTCGAGCTTCGTTGAACTCAGTGGGTTGGGACCGTCGGCGGCGATGAGGGCTGTTGGGTTAAGCTTGGGATTCTGGGAGAGCGCAGTTGTGAGGGTTCATCCGACTGGAAAGGTTACGGTCTTCACCGGTGGTCATCCGCATGGTCAGGGTGAGGAGACCACCTTCGCCCAAATAGTTGCCGATAAGCTGGGAGTGTCTATCGAGGATATCGATGTAGTCCATGGTGATACGGATCTCATCCCGTTTGGGCTGGGCACGTACGGTAGTAGGACAGCAGCAGTCGGAGGCGGAGCCATAGCCTTAGCATGCGACAGGATAATCGAGAAGGGAAAGAAGATCGCGGCCCACTTGCTAGAGGTGCGTGAGGAGGACGTGGCATTTGAGGCGGGCAAGTACTATGTTAAGGAGTTGCCCGAGAGGCAGAAGAGTATACAGGAGGTTGCCCTCGCAGCCTACGCAGCCGGCGCCAACGAACTCCCACCAGGAGTAGAGCCAGGCCTAGAGGCCACAGCTTTCTACGACCCATCCAACTTCACGTTCCCGTTCGGCACACACGTCTGCGTAGTCGAGGTTGACCCGGAGACCGGCCTAGTCAAGATTCTGAAATACGTGGCTGTTGATGATTGTGGGTACCAGATAAACCCGATGATTGTTGAGGGGCAGATACATGGAGGTGTATTGCAGGGGCTTGCTCAGGCGCTCTATGAGGACGCGGTTTATGATGAGAGTGGCAACCTGCTGACCTCGACGCTTGCCGACTACTTGGTGCCAACGGCCGTAGAGGCGCCTGACATGGTCACAGATTTTACAGTCACTCCCTCCCCTCACAATCCACTGGGCGTTAAGGGTATAGGTGAGGCTGGAACCATAGCCTCCACATCAGCAGTAGCCAACGCGGTCCTAGATGCCCTTGCACACTTCGGAGTCAGACACGTAGATATCCCGCTGAATCCAGAGAGGATTATAAGGGCGCTAAGAAAGCTTTGACAAAGTGCTAGACTACTCGGCCAAAGTGTGAACGAAGTCTAGCGCCTCGTGGCGGGGGGTGAAGCTAAAGGTTGTCCTCAACAGATTTACAATGGAGATACTGATAGTTTAGAGGTCATGTTTATTCTCTAACGATTATCCTCCCTTCCATACCTTGCTCGCGGTGTCCATGGATGAAGCGGTAGAACGTATAGGGCCTCCTGCTTGAATGTTATCGCTTCCAAGGATATGGCCCGCTGGGGATTGTTTAGCTTGAAGCCAAGCTCTCCGATTGTGATATCGTGCAGTTGGTTGTCAAAGTTCTCCACCACTAGTACAATGTTATCTCCCCTCTTTACGGTGAACTCTTTAGTAGCTCTGTAGTTAACGCTTTCCTCCTCGATGTACAGTGTTGTGCCGGGTGGGCCGCCCGCTAGGGCCCAACCTGAGCCACCTGGTTAGGCTGATGATAGGTAGGCAGTGAAGAGTGATCCCACCATCACACCGAAGACTACCAGAGAAACTGCGTTAAGTCTGGAAGCTTTTAGTGGTGTGATAGGTATCCTCCCCATAATTTCACGGAAAACCTGTATAGCAAAGACAACGGAGAGAGGTGCACCTAAAAGAAGTGTAAGCGCAATTATGAATTAGGCCGGCTGGCTGCTAGGCCGCGATAGTATTCCTAATATTTCTGTCGCAAAGAGTGCTAGCGTGACTATCAGGCTTGCCGACCCAGATAGAAAACCCCATAACCTACCACGCAGCACCGCTACGAGAGAGGCTATGTAGGTTAGGATGAAAATGATGAAGGGTATTGCTGGAAACGGAAATCCAAAGCCGACGAAAGCGATCAGGAAATAGACGAAGTATACTGTGCCGAGTGCCAAGATGACTGACATCGATATCTTGTTTATAGACCACCTGTGCATAATCTTAGAATGCTCTTCTGACAGGACACTTTCTATGAATGGCACATAAAATAGTTATATGAAGCACAGCCTTGTGGGTGTCTCACATAGATTTAAAACCGTCTCTCAGTATCTATTGTCATGACAGCTGAGCAGAACAAGACTGTTGTCAGAAAAATAATCGAAGAGGTGAATCGCGACCACAGCGATAGTAACATAGACAACATATTAAGTAAGTTCTATAGTGGTGAATTCGTTTACCATGGAACTGGTGCAGGCGAGACACTTGATAGGAATGGTATAAAAGAGTTTCGCAGCATCTATTTTGCAGCTTTCCCGGACATGAATCTTGAGATCCAAGACCTTGTCGCAGAGGGCGACAAAGTAGTATACCGCATGACAGCCAAGGGCACGCATAAAGGAGACCTAATAGGAATACCAGCTACAGGCAGGACTTTCTCGGTCAGGACGATTGGAATAATGATGTTTAAGGATGGCAAGGTTGTGGAAGAGTGGGAAAACTTCGACGAACTCGGCGTATTTCGACAGTTGGGCCTAGTCCGAGAATGATATCAAAATAATTGACCACACGTCAGTCCTGTAACACCGGACATAAGCTAGTATATTTGGCCAGCTCAAATTGTTGTCTCCCATCATTTTACCAACATTGACTCTTACTCTGATTACCTGGTGCCAACGGCTGTGGAGGTGCCGCAAATAACCTCTAACTCCGCAGTCACTCCCTCGTCCCGGTGAAGATTCTAAGAGCGCCGGGGAGGGTTTGATGGGTTGCTAGGACCGTCGCGTATTCCGCTTTGAGTATTATAGTTCTTTAATAGAGGCACCATCAGCATTTATTGTCGGAGTAGCCTGTAGGCTGTTGTGGGGCAGGGTCTGGGGCTTTGAAATTCTTCGCTACCACTGTGACGGGGCTTGAGGATATAGCGGCCGCGGAGATCTCGAGGCTTCTTGGTGTAGACGCGGTTACTGATGTCTCAAAGGTCTTTTTCGATGCGTCGCCTGAGGGATGTGCCCTTCTCAACTACTCGGCCAAGAGTGTGAACAAGGTCTACCTCCTCGTGGCACGGGGTGAGGTGGGGGGTCTGGCCGAGATAGAGGAGGTCGCGGCTGCGCCCGTCATTGTTGAGCTTATCGATAGATATCAGAGCTTCGCTGTTAGGGCGGAGAGGCATGGGGTGCACGACTTCACCAGCCTAGACATAGCTGCGGCAGTGGGGAAGGCTATAATCGAGTCATATAGGAGCGTAACCGGTGTGAGGCTGAGGGTCGACCTCAACAACCCCGACGTCGAGTTCCTAGCAATACTCAGGGATGGCGACTTCATCCTTGGCCTTAACACAACGGGCCTCTCACTTCACCATAGATACTACAGGGTCAGACACCACAGGGCCGGTCTCTCCCCAACAGTGGCGCACTCGATGCTGATGATAGCGAGCTGGCGGCCGGGCGAGTCGCTACTAGACCCGTTCTGCGGCTCAGGAACAATCCCGATCGAGGCCGCCATACACGCCCTCAACATCCACCCTGGCCTGAGGATGGAAAACCTCGCGATGACTAAGCTTAGAATCTTCAGCCACGAGATGCTTAGCCGGTTGAGGGAGAGGCTGATGGGCGAAGAGGAGGCGCCAAGGCCGCTGGACATAGCTGGGATAGATGCGTCGCCGAGAGCAATAGTCGACGCGGAGACAAACCTAGAGAAGGCTGGCCTGAAGGAATGTGTAGACCTCTCAATCGGCGACGCCCTGAACCTAGAGAAGTTCATCAAGAAGCCCTACACCAAAATTGTCTGCAACCCACCATTCGGGGTGAGGATGGGACTCCGCGACCCCTACAGCTTCTACACCAAGGCATTCTCATCAATGAGGAAGGCCTCACCGGGTTCAAGCCTAACACTCATCGCGAGTAAGCCGGTCGTGGTTACCCGCGCCCTAGAGGATTCAGGCT
>JAVYLC010000010.1:0-45127 GCA_038741355.1 Nitrososphaerota archaeon | reverse complement strand
CGTTAACCCGCTTACACACGGGATAGAGGTCCTGAGAGAGTCCCTCCTACTGGGATCATCCCTAAACAGCCCAGCGATGCTTTGGCACCTATCAGCCCTCACAGCATTCGCCTCAGCAGCAACATTTCTAGGGATATACCTCGCCAACGTCGCGCTACGGAAAATGTAGCTAGAAGAGGGTAAATTTCCCGTGCCTCAAAGCCCTCTTCAACAGCACATCCTCAAGCACCCTACTCGCGAGATAGACGGTGAGGCAGAGAATCCATCCAACCGTTAAAACTACCCCCGGGGGCAAGAAGTATTGGCCGGTCGCCGAGGCGACTATTGGGTGGATGACGTAGAAGAACGGAGAGTATGTGATTATGCTGCGGAACTCGGCGGGAAGCACCTCGACCGGTATCGCCCCGCTTGTGAAAGGTATGATAAACTGGGCCACATTGATGATTAGCCAGGGTGACCTTAGGGAAACAAGTAAGACAGCCAACATAGATGAGAAGAAGTAGAAGAAGGCGGAGGCTACGACTATTGCAATGAGCATCAGATACGGATAGGCCACTGAGAGTTTTGTCCCAAAACCCACCGCTGATATAAGTAGTAGGAGCGGCCCGCCGACGGCGAGGTCTATGAAAGAGACAATAGAGCGCCCCAACATATGCTCCCTTATACTACTCCCAGTCAATATCACATACTCTAGTATTCCCGCCTGCGCCGAGGTGGCTAGGAAATTCGAAGCCCACATAAAAGATGACACGAGTATGAATGTGAAGAAACTCCACGTGAATGCGTTTAAATGGTATTGCGAGCTGAGGAGCGAGGGTGAGTACATCAGGAATGAGAGGAAGAAGAATATAGTCCAGAAGGGCCAAGAAATGAGGTCTGAGAATAGCCATATCTTATACCTAGCGTAGATTGTAAGGCCTTTCTCCAGCTCCGCAACGGCCCTACCAATGAACCCCGCTCTTTCTGACATATACAGTCTCTCCCACCCTGAAGACAACCAGACCGAGGATTAGATAGCCCAGCAGGAAGAGATGTGGCGAGAATTGGACGAATCGGAATGAGCCTGCGAGGATATCCCTAGCCCCATTAACTATGTGAGAGTAGGGCATTATCTGTCCGAGGATTTGGAGGAAGCTAGGTAGCAGGACTATTGGATAAGTAAAGCCTGAGACTGATGAGACCACGGCGTTAATCAGATTGGATACAGGCTCGGGTTCGCGGAAAAATATCGTCAATATGCCGACGAGAAGGTTGAAGCCGATGACGGGTAGCAGCGCGAGGGCTAGGAATAGGATGACGCCTACAATATTGAGGAGGTAGTATGGTCCATAGACTGCTATGACGCCTATCGCGGCCACGACTATGAAGTAGGCTATGTTGAAGATTGTGTTTGTGAGGGCTGAGGAGAGCACAGCTGTTAGCGGGCTTATAGGTGCCGCCAAAATATATTCTAGCCTGCCAGTCATCATCCCCCTCCTAAAGTACCACGCCGACGAGCTGCTCATAGTGAGTGCTATCATCATGATTGTGAAGCCTATTAGTTGGTAGAACCACTGTGTCGGAGACGCTTCACCACCCGTTAGGGCTTGGCCCGCACCATACGTCAGGAGAGAAAACATGAAGGGGAAGAACACCACGAATATGAAGACGCCAGCCTCTCTGGCGAGGGCTTTAAGCTCTGCCTCCACTATGCCTGCGAGCTGGTTTAGGGCCCTCAACTAGACAACACTTGTGTAAGAACCTCCTCTAGGCTGGGCTCCTGCACCCGGACCATCCCAATCGAATACCCCTTACTCCTCATCTCGTCTATGACTTTGACCAGGTCTTCACTCGGCTTGTTCGTCGTCACCGTCACTACGGGGTAGCCTCGATCTCCAGTTGTGACTGGTAGACTTGTGTCGGGAGCCTTCTCGGCGATCACTTCGACCTCGACTCTATAGCTTAGCTTCAGCCTCTCTTTTAACTCCGAGGGCGAGCCCTCGGCCACGATCCTCCCACTCTTTATGACCACTACGGTGTTGCTGAGGTTTTCCACCTCCCACATGTTGTGGCTTGTCATGAAGACTGTCATCCCCTCGGCTGCCAAGTCCTTGATTAGACTCCTGATCCTTCTGGCGGAGAGCGGGTCCAGCCCTATCGTAGGCTCGTCGAGGAATACTATCTCAGGGTCGTTGATTAGGGCCTTGGCTATGCTGAGCTTTGCGCGCATGCCCAGGCTATATTCCTCGAATAGCCTCATCCCATCCTCCCCAAGCCCTGTGAGCTCCAATAGCTCCTTGGCCTTCCTAGTTGCCTCTTCCTTTGAGAGGCCGTAGAGTCTACCGTAGTAGACAAGGTTCTCCAGCCCGGTTAGCCTGGTGTAGAAGCCTTTGTCAGGTGCAAGTACAAGCCCGATGACCCTTCTAACTCGGCCCGCCTGCTTGACTACATCGTAGCCGCCGACCTGCGCCCACCCCGCATCGGGTATGAGGAGCGTCGACAGGATCTTCACCATCGTCGTCTTGCCAGCACCATTAGGTCCCACTAGGCTGAAAACAACTCCCTTCTCCACCTCGAGGCTAACACCGTCAAGAGCTCTAATGACGGAGTCGATGCGGTTGAAAAAACTCCTCCTAACCTTAACTCTATAATATTTTCTCAGACCCTCGCACGCTATAGCACTCAACACTAACCACCGGTGCCCCCCGCTACTCTAGCACCATCTTAGCCCTGTCAATCTCGATGGTGTATTTGCTGAAGATTGGTCTGAACCCCATCTTCTCATAGAACTCTACGGCGATCTTGTGGAGTGAGGGGAACTCTGCCGTTATTAGGCCGGCGCCGCGCTCTTGGAGGATTTTGAATGCCTCTGCGACCAGCATCTTCCCAACCCCCTTTCTCCTATACTCTGGTAGTATGTATAACTCTCTTATGATGCCCTCGAGTGGCGGGTCATAGAAGATTCTGTTGACCAACTCCGCCTTCAGGACCCCCACCAGTCTCCCGCCATGCTCCGCTACGACTAGGAGTGAGCTTGGGGAGGTAAAAGACTCCTCCACATATCTTGTCACTATCTCTTGGAGCCTGTGGGACAGCTTCAGCAGCGGGTCAAACTCCTCGTTCAGCCTCTTAGCCCTCATCATAAGATCTACAATCCGCTCCTTATCCTGTTTCTCAGCCACCCGGATACTTATGTCCGTCGGCAAGTCAAAATCTACTCTGCGGCCACTGGTATAATACTATTCCTATGGCACGGTTTGTGCAGCTGGACTTTACCTTAAATATGTCGAGTGACTAAATCGTGACTGAAGTTGGGTAGAGTTAAGAAGATCAGCGAGGTACTGGAGATACTACGTCAGAAGGATAGCATAAGGAATATCGGCATAATAGCCCATGTTGACCATGGCAAGACAACAACTACCGATAGCCTGCTAGCTGCGGCCGGGCTTCTCAGCCCCTCTCTCGCCGGCAGGGCGCTTGCACTCGACTACTTGGAGGAGGAGCAGCAGAGACAGATGACGATAAAGGCGGCGAACGTTAGCCTCTACTACGAGCTCGACAAGCCATACATCATAAACATGATAGATACACCGGGGCACGTGGACTTTAGCGGTAGAGTTACCAGGGCTCTCAGGGCTATTGACGGCGCGGTGGTTGTTGTTGACGCTGTGGAGGGCGTGATGACCCAGACGGAGACCGTTATCAGACAGGCCCTCTCGGAACGGGTCAAGCCTGTCCTTTACATAAACAAGGTTGACAGGCTGATAAAGGAGCTTAAGCTGACTCCTGAAAAGATACAGGAGACGCTTGCGAGGATTGCGACAGAGGTTAACCGACTCATAGACATGTATGGCGAACCTTGGATGCGAGAGGAGTGGAAGGTAGGTTTTCAGAGTGGGAGCATCGCCCTCGGGTCTGCCAAAGATAGGTGGGGGTTCACAGTCCAGCAGGCCCAGAAGAAGGGGATTAGGTTCAGCGACGTGTTAAAAGCCTTTGCAGACTCTAACATAGACTGGCTACGTGAGAACTTCCCCCTCCATGAAGCGATACTCGAGATGGTGATCAACCACCATCCACCACCCCACAAGGCCCAGAAGTATAGGATTCCAAAGATCTGGAAGGGGTCGATAGACTCGGAGGTTGGCCAAGACATGATAGAATGTGATGAGAAGGGGATACCGGTAATGGCTGTCACGGATGTTAAGGTTGACCCCGCAGCGGGTGTCGTCGTTACGGGGAGGCTGTTCAGCGGGACCGTATCAGACGGGGATTCACTCCTGATCGTCGGTAGGAATATTGAGGCGAGGGTCCAGCAGGTCGCGGTTTACATGGGTCCCAACAGGGAGATTGTTAACACCCTTCCCGCAGGTAACATTCCGGCGCTCTTGGGGATAGAGGAGGCGAGGGCTGGAGACACGCTGGCGGGTGTTGAGATGGTTCCGTTCGAGACGCTGAGATATGTCTCCGAGCCTGTAGTTACTGTGGCGATAGAGCCTAAGCACAGCAAGGACCTTCCAAAGCTAATCGATTTCTTGAACAAGCTGACGATCGAGGACCCGACGCTGGTGACGGTGGTTAGGCCCGAGACTGGCGAGTACCTGATCAGCGGGATGGGCACCTTGCACCTAGAGATCGCCCTAACTTGGATTCAGAAGGCGGGACTAGAGATTGTGGCAGGCAGCCCAATAATCCTTTACAGGGAGTCCGTAAACCAGAGGGGAAAGGTCTTTGAGGGCAAGTCACCCAACCGCCACAACAAGATATACTTCTACGTAGAGAAGCTTGATGACGTGATCGTTGACCTGATCAGGCGCGGAGAGCTATTCGATGAGATGGATAGGAAGCAGGCTGCGAAGATTCTCAGAGACCACGGCTGGGACGCTGACGAGGCTAGGAATGTATGGGTGATCGACTCAGGCGGCAACATTCTGGTTGACATGACGAAAGGAGCCCAATACCTGCATGAGAGTAAGATGATGATTATTGGGGGGTTCCAGAGAGTTATTCAGGAGGGGCCACTCGCAGGCGAGAGGATGAGAGGCCTCAAGGCAGTACTGGTTAATGTAGACCTCCACGAGGACCCGGTCCACAGGGGTTATGCACAGATCGCACCAGCCACTTGGCGCTCCATCTATGCAAGCATACTCACCGCTGACCCGGTGCTTCTGGAACCGATACTGAAGATCGAGGTGAAGGTCCCACCCGACTTCATCGGTGCTGTGACTTCTATCCTGAGCTCGAAGAGGGGTAGAATAATTGATGTGACTCAGTCGGAGTATATCTCTGTCGTGTCTGGAGAGATTCCTGCAGCTGAGGCGTCTGACCTAGCTGAGCTCATGAGGGGCGCGACGATGGGTAAGGCATTCTGGGGTACTGAGTTCCACGCATGGAAGCCTGTGCCCGAGTCGATTAAAGAGAAGGTGATCATGGAGATTAGGAAGAGGAAGGGCATGCCACTCCAGCTGCCGAAGATATCCGACTTCGTCGAGGAGGCCTAGCCTAGAGGCTCTGGGAACGAGACGCCTAAACGCTCCCCTAGCTCCCTCAGCCTCTGGAGGATGTTAGAGTCTATTGGGATTCCTTTCTTCAGCCTCTCCCTCATGGCCTTTTCCTCCGGCTCTCCGGGCAGCATTATCTCCTCGACTCCCTCTGCACGCCTCACGGACTTTATATTGGAGACTATGCTCTCAACCCGCGATAGAAACCGCTTTTTGTCTCCGAAGATCTCAGGGTTTATGACGATTATAAGGAATCCGCCTTGCTGGGATGGGTGGTTCCTTACCTCGACGCTGCTTGGCGCCCCGATGAGTGCGGAGGCCATCACCTCTACGAATAATGCGAGTGAGTAACCCTTGTAGCCGCCGAAAGGTAGGAGACACCCCTTGAGAGCCTCTGCAGGGTCTCTGGTCGGCCTTCCCTCACTGTCTAGTGCAACGCCCTCGGGTAGCTGCTGCCCCTGAGCCGCAGCTAGGTGGACCTTGAACTTGGCTATCGCGGATGTTGCCATGTCTATGAGTATGGGGGCTGACCCGCCTCTTGGTATTCCGATACTTATCGGGTTGGTCCCGAAGACTTTTCCGACACCACCCCAAGGCGGCATCTCAGCCACGCCGTTGACCAGCGCCAAGCCTATCAGCCCCTTTTCCGCTACCCTCAAGGTATAGTAGGCCAGCATTCCGACATGACCAAGGCCTACTGCACCTGCCATAGCCACGCCGGAGTTGAAAGACTTCTCCGACGCAATCTCAGACGCCTTCGCTGCGCCCACGATTCCGAGGCACATGCCGCAGTCCAAGAGTATCCAGCTAGGCCCCTCCCGCAGCACCCTCATATCGCCCCGCGTTCTGACATACCCCTTCTCCAGCCCCTCCACGTAGTATGGTAGCCTAACCACTCCGTGTGAATCAACACCTCGAAGGTTCGCCAGCACAAGATGGTCGGCCACAAGCTCTGCATCGGGCCGAGGCACGCCAACCCTTAGAAGGCAGTCTCGGCTGAAGTTGAACAGGTCTTTGTGACTGAAACAAGGGCCAGTACCTACTCCCACGGGCATGCGTTTCAAATTATATGTCATGCGATATAGGGCTAGCTGTTGTGTGCGCTCTAAGATTTTTTAGGCACTTAATACCATTGCTTGTGATGCAGCTTTCAACTCCACCGCGTGTGAAGGTCCTCGAGGCTGTCGGCGCTGTTGCGGGGGAGAGGGTCCGCGTCCTAAGCGAGGCGGAGGCGGAGGTTAGGGCCTCGGAGGGTGACAGGACTTATAGGGTCTTTCTCGACACGGCGCGGGGGTTGGCGGACTCGGACGACAACGGGACAAGGTTCAGGAACTACATCGGCTACCCTATCCTAGCTTTCATGATGGTTAAAGGCCTACTCCCCTATGACGAGGAGATAGGCAGGGCCCTAAAGGATGTGAAGTGGCGGAGCATAAACGAGCTCTTCAAGAACTATAGACTCGTTGAGCGCTACATAAAGGAGGAGCTAAAACGCGCAGGCATCGCTTCGGACAGGGTTGACAGCTACATAGCCAGCGTCATGGAGGCTCTCTCCGGTATGAAACTCCAGAAGCCTTTTCCGGTATGACTCCCGGCGTAGCCTGTATATTGTGAGTATGGATTAGGAGAGGGAGAAGTGGAGAAGAGTTGGTTGAGTGGCGTGTCTAGTAGTCCTCGCCTCCTCAGGTAGTTTTCGAGTCTTTGCTTTTTTTCTCATTATTGTGAAACCTACTAGCTCGTAGAATTTTAGCCAGCTCGGCGCCGTGATGTAGAGGTAATAGAGGTTCTTTCTTGTTCGGTATGTCTTTCCCTGTCTTTTATCGAAGAGGAGGGCCCCTCTTTTCACACGTAGATGCGGGCCGGTTACTTCAATTCATAAATGTCTAAGAAGCCTCTTAACATAGTTGAGCAGTCTTTTGTCTGAATTATAGCATAGTATAGATCCATTATTGGTTACTGAGCCTTCTGAGGCGAAGAATCCCTTTAGAAAGTTCTTCGCGCAGTCTTCGCAGTGTTCTATAAAAGGCCTTAGCTTGTCTATGTCTACAGGCTTTCGGAGCAGTTCGCAGAGGACCTTTGAGTAAACAGTTACTTGGAACAACCCGTACCTAGTTAGTCTAGACTTCGGCGGCACTCTTCCGAGAACCCGCCCCAAACACCTCCACTGAGTTTTTCCTCCACACCCACTCCCCGGTAGCTCAGCGGCCTTGTCGGGTGGGGATGGCTGCGGATCCCCGCGCGCTCCCTGCGCAACTAGAGGTGTCTCAGCCCGGAGGCAGGCCACCCCAACAACAGCCATGGCTGTAGGATATGCCTGTGAGTTTTATAATCCTTTAGAGACCGTGGCGAAAATGTAGCATCGGCTGAGACTGCTAATTCTCCGAGTAAACCACTACCACCTCCCCAAGCAGCCTATCAGTGGAGTCCCGTCATGAGGGGACGGGCTCTCGGAGGCATCCATACAGACCACAACAGACACCAAGACCATAATACGGTACTTTAACGAAATACTACTCTACAAGCTTATAAAACCCTACCCAATACAGCAACAGCTAAAATTAGGCTATGCGAGACACCCCAGTCCTCAAACAAGCTACTGGAGATAATAGCCTACTCAGAAACCTGAGAGATAGGACACGTAGTGGCGCCGAGACTACCAAATAACGAGCGATAGCATGGACATATAATGAGTGGCGGTAATTAATGTATCTATCAATTTTATAACCTTTAACCTTAATACTCTCCAGAAGCCTGAACACCCCTGACACTCCTCTCGAGCTCCTCGAGTACTAGTTCCAGCATGTAGATTGAGCGGAGGTCATCGCCGGTCACCCGTTCAATCTCGGGCCCGATCTTCTCAAGCGCTTCCCTGAGCCAGTAGGGGTTTGAGGGGGTTGCATCTGCCCTCGAGGCGGTAGCCGCGACTTCTATGGGCTGGGCAGTCGTCTGGACTCCGAGAACCCTGCAGGCCTCGGTGAGCGGGAGCCTCTCCCCCAAGACCCTCGCAGACCTTTCTGAGACGTCCTCGACAAGCCCAAGAGAGGAGGCACCCATCAGCTTAGCCTTTAGGGAGCGCATGCCCAGCCGGTCGAGCATTCCTAGGAACTCCTGCGAGTCGTATACCAGCAGGTTGAGGCCAGCGTCGAGGAGTCCTGAGATTATGGATGAGGCCTCGATGTAGGCGTTGTCCGGCCCCTCCGGCGTCTTGAGCCCTGCTGAGCCCCTGACAGACTCGCCGTCGAAGACTCCGATGCAGTAGACTAGGAAGGATGAGGATTCGTCTAGGGCATAGTAGTTTCCGGCGACGACGCATTTTTTGAGGGCTCTGCTGGGCCTTGGCACCGAGACCTCGCCGATTGGAAGCTGGAGCCTGAGCCTCTCCCTCAGGACAAGTCTGTCGAGGATCTTTGAGGCATAGTGTTTGGCAGGAGCCCAGTCGAAGCCCCTACTCATCAAGGCCGCATACGCCATCTCGTTGATGGCCTCCAGCAGGCACTCATCCAGCTCGTCTGGGACATACTCCTCGACAAGTCTCCTAAGCCCCAGCCAATCAAACTTCTCCAGAAGCCCTGCAGACTCCGGCTCATGAATTGAGACAAACTTTCTGTCACCAACCACTATCACGTCATACTTTATCGTCTCAAACGGTACCCCCAGCCTCCTCCTCATCACTATCTCGGTGAGCGCCATTCCGAGCCTCAGCATGGAGGGGTCGTCAGTCGGATCCGCCTCTACCAGCGTGCCATACGTGTAGTCTGTGTAGACACCGTTTGTGGGTGTGGGGACCGGTATTACTCGACGCCTAGGCGACACAATTGTCCTCCCGTCCACGACGAAAACATCTAGCCTTATGCTCCGAAGTATCCAGTCTATGTGATTAGGTAGTTTAACATAGAGTCCAAAGCCCTCCGGAGGCTTAACGAGGCAGTCAACCTCTGTGTGGAGGCGCCCCCCATAGTAATCTGAAGCGATTGAAGATTCCTCTCCCCACCTCCTCTTAACAGCCTCATACTCCTCAAGTGCTAAAGCGAGGGATTCGTATCTCCTCAGAACCTGCTCCGAGATGTCCTCAACGACTATTGAGGTGACGAGCCTGCCTGCCTCGGGACTACGAGCATGCCTAGTGACTAGGCCGTCTGACGTGTAGTCTATGCAGCCGATCTGGAACCTCTCTACCAAGTCCACATGCGATATATCCTCGAGGTACTGCTCGGAGCCGTCCCTCTTCCGCCTAATCCTCTTAATCCCGAGGCTTGGTGCGAACTCGTAGAAGTTGATCTTCATCCAAGCCCTCTTCCCCACACCCGTCAGTGCATATTCCCGAAGCATTCCGAGGCTTGTGAGCAGTTTTGACTCCTCTGGTGTTAGGTTCCGGACACCGCCGGGACGTGTAGCCTTAAAGAGAGCCTCGACAAGCATGACGTATTTGTTGCTAGGGTTGACGACCACGCGCTCGCGACCAATTGAGAGCCACTTGACAAGCGCGCCTGTACCCCTCTTGAGGAGGTTATAGTCCCAAGAAGAGCTGGGGATGATTACTGACTCGGTCCACCCAACCTCCTCCCTCCGGCCCTTCCTCCCCTCCTTCTGGAGAAACTCTCTAAGACTGTCGGGCAGGCCTACGTGGACTATCCTGACTACGTCCCCTATATCGATTCCCTGGGAGAGGGTTCTTGGCGAGATGAGAAGCCTCAGGGCACCAGTCCTCGCCCTCTCCTCCACAGCCCGCCTAGTCTCCTTATCCACCAAGTGGTGATGCGCAGCTACCGAGTCTTCTCCAACCTCCGCGGCCACCCGCCTCCTCAGCTCCTCCGCCCTAGCTATGCTCTGGGTGAAAACTATGGTTAAGCCATCATCATCGGCGTACTTCGCGATCAGTTCTGCGGGGTCAGGGTATGGGTTCAGCCCAGTTAAGTCAAGACCGGCGGCTCGGGCCGCCTCAATGACCTTGTAAACATTCCTACGGAATTCGTCATAGCTCTCGAGTGCGGCGACTAGGTCTCTTCCAGCCCCTATTCGCAGAATCTCGTCCCTCCTCTCCCTAAGGCGGTTCCAGACCATATGGAGGTTACGCCCCACGACTACATAGCATGTGTTGCGCGGGTGGAAGGGCTTGCCATCCACAATCACCGCATCTATCCCGGTTATGGCTTGGAGGAATCCTGCAAGCTCCCCCGGGTTCTCAAGCATCGCCGTCAAGATGGCGTATCTTAAGCGGGGGGATGTCCTCTCCCTCAATATCCTGCAAATCGCTAAGAGAATGGCGAGGCTACGTGGCGAGTAGAAGTCGATGTCGTCTATAACGAGTAGGTCTAGGTTGGAGAGAAACTCCCTAAGCAGGGGAGGCCTGTCACTCCCCAACTTCTTGATCTCCAAGAATAGATAAGCGGGATTGGTGACGACTAGGTTTGAGGATGCCAGCTCCCGCCTCAGCTCTCTTACACCCACGCTCTGGGCGAGCCTACTCCTCGTGGGCGCGTCGATGATGGATACCTTCATCCCCAAGGCTTCACAGTAGGTCTTCAGACGGTTGACCTGGTCGTTGGAGAGGGCTAGCGTCGGATAGATTGCGAGGACCCTTGCGTCATGGCTGGCTGCGTAGGCGAACCAAGCCTCAGTCTTCCCCGACCCTGTCCCTGAGCGGAGTATCAGGTTCTTCCCAGCTACCAAGACGTTGTAGGCCTCAAGCTGGTGTCTATAGAGCCTCTTACCCGCGATCTCTAGTCCTGAAGAGGAGAGACGAGGGATAAGCTGTGAAAATGTTACATCTGTTAGCTCGGGTTTAACTGGTCCTTCATCTAGAGTATAGAAATCATATCCCAGCTCTCGCAGAATTTCCCCAGTATCTTTCAAGATTTCCCAGTCAAGCCCTATACCATAGCTGGCTATATAAATATGCTTAGAATTATCCGGGACTGTCAACTTAAGGCTATCCATGACTTTATCCACTTTTCTGAGACCTTCGGCCTGTATGTTGGGAAGCATGTGTTGAACTGTTTTATCCTCCTCTTGAGCTTGCTGAACCAAGACTCTATAGCGTTCCTCCTGCCGAACGTCTCCACCCTCCTCCTAAAGCCCAGAACCTTCATAGGCCATCCGTACCATGGAGCCCTATCAGTATAGTAGACGGTAGGGTTATTAGCGCACCTATCCCTAACAACCTCGAGGAACCTTATACACTCGGCTATCCCCCTTTCCTGAGGCTAAGCCTCAAGACGTATAGCCTGACGCCGAGAGCCCTGACCCACGGAGGCGTCCTGAGACGGGGAAAGACACTTCTATCACCGAAGAAACCCATAAGACGGCCTAGGCCGACCCCAACTCTATCCACCCCCAACGAGTGGGAAGGCCCAGGCCATAGACCTTAAGTTGACAGTCCCGAATTATCCTTCCAAGTCTTCAGGGTTAGAGTGAGGGAAATTACTAGTGGTTTAGACTTTTGCTCGCCGGCCGTAGTTTCACTAACCCTCTCCGCTTCACTTCTATTGACGCCCTTCCTGCTACTGTTGTCTTCAGCGACGCTCTCGGTCTCGGCCCCATCTCACCCCCTCTTCGACACAACCGTCTTCTTCCATCATGCTGAAGCAATCTAAATAATACCGAAGAGTAGTAGATAGTCTCTCAGGCTCAAGATAGGTTAATTCATAGCACATGTAAAGGATGAGCGCTTCGAGTTGAGTTACGACGTAGCTGCGGGGCCTAGAATAAGGATACCCAACACGTATAAGAGCCTCCTCATGAGGAGCTCGTAACCAGAAGTAGGTTGTCACGAGTTCGTTAACTACGTAGTGGTTTAGGAATCGATACCAGCATTAGCCGTTTTTAAAGAGCGCGGGGGCAAGGTTGCCTTTATTCTTCTGAGGATCTCCTCAGACAGTTCTTCCAATCTGCTTGCCAGCCTTTCAGACACCTTCTCAGAGATTGTGTAAGGATCGTCCACCTCTATGGCAAGAACATGGATATCTCTGGGCGGGTCGAGGTCGAGCCTGGCCATTAACTTCAGCGCTTCAGAGCATCCAACCGTTCATACTCTCTCTTCAGCCTATAACCACTGGATTCTATGAACCTATCCTTATCGTCCATACATGGGTTCCATGGAAGTTCATGATCTTCACCTGCTCTAAGTCATCCGACTTCAAAGCTTGCCCATATGCGCGTATAACCCCGCTTACCGTGGCTGCAGGACCCGAGTCTCGCCTAAACACATTCAAAGTCAACTCATACAAGTCAACTTGGAAGCCCATTCCCATATTAGGTATCCCTCCACCTTAAAAAAAGTAGTCAATCAGGGATTATCCTGATAAGTTCTCTGACAAAATTCTCCATTTCCCCTCTAAATTCTTTAATATTATTCAGAGCAGAGCCGATGTTGGGCATGCCACTTAAGCCTGGATGGAATGAAATGACACCAAGGAGACGTGCACCCAGTTTTGAAGCTATCTCTTCAGGCTCAGACCCTCCGAAGAGCCTTATATCATTCAGCTTAGCCATATTCACGACAAGCCCTGCGACATGCATCCTTACGGCCTGGGCGTATGAGGCTAGTCTTTCCGCGACGTTAACCGAGAGCTTTGAGGGGGTTGTCACCATGATGAGTGAACACTTCTCTCCTACCACACGATGGGTGAGCGTAAGTTCATCACCCATGCCCGGTGGTAGATCCACAACCAGGTAGTTCAAGTCCCCCCAGTTGACAGCTGAGAAGATGTCGAGGATTAGGTCTGGTTTACTTTTGCCTTTTAGGGGAAGAGGATTACTGGCTAGGAAGATGCCGAGTGATATGACCTTTACGCCCAGCGAGACTAACGGCTCCAACCCCTCTTTATTTCCCACGACACGGTCATCCAGCGGAAAAAGAAGCGGGCCAGCTGGACCATGAATGTCGAGATCTAGGTAGGCTGTCCTATAGCCTAGCTCATTAAGGAGGAGGGCTGTAGAAGCGGAGATCACACTCTTACCTACCCCACCCTTACCACTGCCGAATAGAAGAGTCTTGTCAATCCGGTCAAGTCTCTTTTTGAAGAGATACATCCTTGGCTCGCTCAATCCGACCCAGCCTCCAACACAATCCTAGTTATCATCAATTCATGTCCTCCCTCAACCTCTATATCCATCCCTCCGCATTTTGGACATCTCTGGAGACCAACGACTAACATTGGCATGAAATGTGTGGGCAGCTCAAGTTCTTCGGCCTCCACGACATATCCTTTCTCAGAGAGTTGGGAAGCAATCATCTCGGTCGCTTTTTTCATATTCCAATTTTCTCCACAGAGTGAGCATTTGAATAATGCATGAGACCGTCTGAACTGGAAAATAGCGCCGTCAGCGACCGTTGCACGCGAAAGCTGGCCGATAGCCTCCTCCAGCACCTGTATATCCAAGTCTCTGAGCTCGCCAACCAATACCTCTACTTCCTTGACCCTAGCCGCATTTCTGCTGGCCGCCTGCTCCAGCACTGCCGCAACTATTCCATCAGCTATGCTCCACTCATGCATCCCCATTAACTACTCACTACCTCCTAAAAATTTTTAAAAACCATGTCCAGTTAGTCTTTGAGTCCGGATTTCTCCGAGACATTCGCTACATATGGAGAACTTGGAGGTATCATAGAGCTTCTATGGGAATTAGGGTCGCTTAGAGAATCGCTCTCTAGAATCTCAAACAAGATACACTTCTACACAGTGCTGTCAACATATGTTGCAGCATCCATCCACATATTTCTGTCAATAACTTTTCCAGAAAACAGGTAAATACTCATATCAAACCTTAAAACTGTATAAGTGCGGCGGCTGTGAAAGATTTTTAATTGAGACACCTGCAACACCCAGTCCTCTATCTCGGCGGGGCATTCACATGCAATTTATTGCTTTGCCCGGAAAGCCTTTAATGCCTAGCGGAGCAGCTATGTATCCTTGGGGGTGGCGGGTAGGGCTGGGGGGCTAGCCCTCCCCTACAACCTGAAACGGGCTTAGGCAGGGGCCAGCAACCGGCTGGAAGGGGTGTCTGGACCTCTGCTCGGCCTAGACGAGGATGCATGAGGCCGCGTCCCACCGGAGAACGGTAGGGTGCGGCGCCACGCGTAGGCGTGGCCTCCCACACCCTCATGCACCGAACCGCGTCAGGCCCGGGAGGGAGCAGCGCTAAGGTGCAGCCGGGCTGCTGGTGGGGGTGCGTGGCTAACTGAATCGTCTGGGAGCGGCGGGGGTTACAGCCCTCGACCAGTCGGAGCCGCCACCCCCTCTAATGTAGAGTTTTAATATCGAGCACTATAGTATGCGGGATAGACATGTCTAGCGAGGGTGATGCTTCACTAGAGGGGGAGTTGAAGCGGCTTAAGGAGGAGAACCTCTACCTCAGGGCTGAGATCGAGAACCTCAAAAAGCTGATGTCTAAAGAGGTGGAGAAAGCCAGCCGCGCAGTGGCCGAGAGACTCCTGTTGGACATGATCTTGATCTATGAGGAGGTTGAGAGGGTGTTTACAAGCCTCCTCAACAACTCAGACCAGAAACAAGTCGCGGAAGGCATCGGGATTCTCCTGAAAGAGATAAGGAAGCTGCTCGCCGAGCAGGGTGTTAACCCGTTAGAGACGATAGGGAAGAAGTTCGACCCATTCATCCACGAGGCAGTCGGCTTCGTCGAGAGAGACGATGTCGAAGACGAAACGATAGTCGCGGAAATTAGCAGAGGATACGAATATGTGGGTAAGATCCTAAAACCCCCCAGAGTAATAGTGGCTAGAAGAAGCCAATCCTAACGCCCAGAGCATAGGAGTGTGCATAGGTTTAATCCGCGCCCCCTCCTACTATCAATGGGGAGGAAGTGACGCGAGGTAGGTGGCTCTCGGAAAGGCGTGCCGATCCTTGGGTCAGGTTAGCTAGGAGGGAGGGATACCCCTCTAGGGCGGCATACAAGCTCAAACACATCCAGCGACTATACTCAATCATAAGCCCGGGGGATGTTGTAGTTGAGCTTGGGGCCGCGCCCGGCGGTATGTTAAAGGTAGCTTCCGAGCTGGTGGGTGAGGAGGGGCTGGCGGTGGGCGTTGACATTAAGCCGATACATTGCACTGGCGAGAACATCAGACATCTAAAAATCGACATCTACGACCCCTCAGTGCCGAAGGAGATACTGAAACTTTTAAGACATGTGGGGTGTGATGTTCTTATCTCAGACGCCTCCCCAAACCTAATTGGTATCGCAGAGATAGATACAATGAGGCAGCTTGACCTAGTTATAAGGTGCTGCGAGATTGCAGACGAGGTGTTGAAAGATAGTGGCAATATCATGCTCAAGGCCTTCGAGTGCCCAGAACTTACGCGGCTCGACAGAGTTCTCCGCAGCTGCTTTAACAACTACAAGAGAGTTACGACACCGCCAAGTCTGAGAAAGCATAGCTCGGAGGTCTATTTAGTCGGCATAGGTAGATGGAGGGCACCCATTGCTCCGCTGTTAAGGGCAGCTCTCGGTTAAATGTGCCTCATCGCGTAAGGGTCAGTAGGTGAACTGAACAAGGCTCCAGGTTCAATATAATCTCTCCATTCCGGCTCTCAGCTCTCACACCATCTCTCGGAACGACTTTACCTGGCTCTTCGAACGTATTTCTGTCATCAGGTGAGGGACTAGTCAAGTATCGATGCTTCACACCCTTGAAGTCGAAGCCCGCAACGCGGATACTACATTCAACAGTCTCATCCTGCAACCCATTAACCATGTGCAGGTACATTTTATCACCATCAAAGCTGGCCACCGCATCCACTGCTGGGACCTGCTCTTCAGCCTCTTCAGAGTATAGTGTCGGCCCGATAACGCCCGTCCAAGCTACTTGTCTCCTAGTGTTCGGCGCAAAGAGCTCATAGACGTAGTATTGAGGGCTCAGGACCATCCTCCCATCGTCCCTAGTCGAGATGAGGGGAAGGACATTCACGGTCTGCGCAAAACAAGCTATCGGCACCATCTTTGATATCTTCTGGAGCTTAATCAACACAAGACCTGTAAAAACTGCGTCCCTCATCGATGTAAACTGAACATGCATAGGGGGAACCGCCTCCTTATACCAGACATTCCACTCATCAAAAGCTAGTCGAATCCTCTTTGGAACGCCGAACTTTCTACACGCGGCCTTTACGTTTTCGTATATTGAGGTAAGGTTACGCTCAATCTGTAGCGAGGCGGCGATAAGATCTTCATGCTTTTTTGGGCAGAAGATGTAGGTGTGTACCGAGAGATAGTCGATGTAGTTGCCGGCGATCTTTACCATGTCTATGTTCCACTCTGGGTCATTTTCGATTCCACAGCCCACTATCTCGATGCTTTTATCAACCCTTTTCATCAAGTTTACAAACTCAATTGTCCTCCGCGCGCACTCGGCTCCGTCAACGCAGAAGCCGACCTGCCAGCGACCGTACAGCTCGTTCCCAACCCCCCAGAGCTTAACGTTGAAGGGCTCAGAGCACCCATCCCTTTTCCTAAGAGACGCATAATACGTATCGCCTCTAGAGTTACAGTACTCCACCCAAGCTGCCGCCTCCTCCGGCGTACCACTACCAGCATTAACTACGATAAATGGCTCGGTGCCTACAAGCCTACACCACTCGATAAACTCCACTGTCCCAAACTCGTTGGGCTCAACCCACTCCCAAGCCAGCTCAAACTTCCGTGGACGCGAGTCCCTCGGCCCAATCCCATCCATCCAGTGGTAGGCTGAGGAGAAGTTTCCACCAGGCCACCTGGTAATTGGCGGTGCTATTCTTTTCACAGCTTCGAGGACGTCAGACCTGAAGCCTCTCAGGTTGGGGATCGGCGAGTTCTCCCCCACCCAAATCCCCCCGTATACGCAGCGCCCCAGATGCTCAATGAACTGGCCGAAAACCCTCTTGTCGAGAGATCCAACCACAGAGCTGGCGTCCACCCAGACTCTAGCGTGCCGGCTCACGTTTAGGCGGCAGTCACGTCCTGATATATCCTTAATTATGGCTTTTCCGCGGAGACCCTCTCCAACGCACCTAAGTTCAGTGTAACCTCGCAGATGTCGGAGCCGTATTCCGCGATTCGCCGTATGTCTTGGGCCAGCATGATGACCCCTACATCAGACTCCCATTTCGCCCCCTTTTTCCTCGTTATGTCCATGAGCAGAAGCTCAAACGCTTCAATCTTCTTCATGGCTTGGCGGGCTCTCGGGATGCTTCTCTCCAGCAACGCAGTTTTTGCCTCAGTGAAGAGGCTGCTGGCCTCGTAGCCGGCCCTTATTAGCTCTGGTGGCGGGGTCTTAGTCTGTCTCTCACCGACTAGGAAGTTGGCGATGGATGTTGCGTGGTCTGCCGCTCTCTCAATTGTTTTAGCGGCTATGATGTAGGATAGGCATTCTTGCGGGTTCTTGAGACCGAGCGCTGCTAGTCTCCGAGGGCTTGAGATGCCTATGTTGAGCTGTCTAACGGCGAAGTGATAGAATCTGTCCACGTCATAGTCCCTCTGGATGATGTCTTGGGCAAGTCCTTCATCATTATTCTCAATCGCGTATAGAGCATCCCTCTGCATGCTTGCGGCGAGGTCAGCCATCCTCTCGATAACCTTGACCGGCTGTAGGCTGTCGTGGGTAGGCAGGCACTGCGTGACTATCCCATGGAAGGTCTCACCGATTATTTCAACGCCCACCAGCCATCTACGCATAATCTCCTTCAACTCCTTAGTGTGTCTATAGCCCGTCTCCCCAAACTCAAGCCTAATAACACTATACCCTGCAATATACATCGAGAGGTAAAGCCGCAGCACATCCTCAGGCCCCGCATCTGTCGGAACCCTGACAACAGCCTCCTCGGCAGCCTCCTGCCCGTCGAGAGCCGCTGGCCATATAACAAGCCCTCCACCTGGCTCCTCCATCAAATAGAGCTCGTCGTGGGGCTTCAGCCTGACCCGCCTAACCCACTCCTGGGGCAGAGATACGATTAGAGTTGAGCCTCCCGTTTTCTGAGTGCGGCGCGAGTAGACCGGCATAATCCTGTCAGCTTATCAACGGTTGCAGTCGAATATATAGATATATTTTCATGATCACGTTGCTATATAGAGAAGTGTAGGTAAAATATTGAATGTAGATTTAGCTTAAATAGTCAATATAGCTGAGTATGGCCGAGATGATGTCTAATCCGAAGATAGTTGGGCTAATCTTGGCTTTCGTGATGGTCGGTGGAGTTGTGGGATATGTGGGCGGTTGGTTTGTAGCTAGCTCCTCGATAACTGGCGGGTTAACAACGGTCACGGAGAGAATTACAGTGACCACCCCCGGTCAGACTGGCGGGCGGCTGGCTGGTGAGATCGAAATTGACGGCTCCAGCACGGTCTATCCAATTACCGAGGCGGCTGCTGAGGCCTTTATGAAGATCTACCCAGATGTGAAGATATCGGTTGGGATATCGGGGACTGGAGGAGGCTTTAAGAGATTCGTGGTGGGTGAGACGGACATCAACGACGCCTCTAGGCCCATTCTGAGGAGCGAGGCTGAGACCGCCCAGTCCAATGGAATAGAGTGGATAGAGGTTCCCGTAGCGATAGACGGCCTAGTAGTAGTGGTGAACAGGCAGAATGATTGGGTGGACTGTTTAACGATCTCAGAGCTTAAGAGGATCTGGGAGCCCGATAGTAAAGTATCTAAGTGGAGTGACATAAGGCCTGAATGGCCCGATACACCTATACTGCTCTATGGTCCTGGTCCTGACTCCGGCACCTTCGACTACTTCACCGAGAGGGTTGTAGGGAAGCTGAAGGCAAGTAGAACAGACTATATTGCCTCCGAGGACGACAACGTGCTGGTAGCCGGCGTGGAGGGGGAGAAGAATGCCCTAGGATACTTTGGCTACGCATACTACCCCCATGCAGCTGATAGGATCCGAGTAGTACCAATCCGTGACGATGCGAAAGAGGACTCTAAGTGCATCATGCCAACAGACGAGACTGTGGGCATATATCTATACCCACTCTCAAGACCAATATTCATTTACGTCAACAAGAAGTCATGGAATGAGAAACCCTGGCTAAGAGAGTTCGTGATCTTCTACCTCGAGAATGGAGAGAATTTTGTGAGGCAGGTAAGCTATACACCGTTCACGTCACAGTACTATAAGGCGGCCGCAGCCCTCCTAAGAGTTGGAGTAGCTGATGGTCTATACTCGCTTGCTCTAATCGCATCGTGGAGGAATGCAGGCCCCCACTAATTGGGGAGGGAGAATACTTAATGGTAATCGTAAAAACAAGTGTGGAAAAGTTAAAGAAGTCAATAGGAAGGAGGAGACACGCGGATAGGATTCTTTATGCCCTCTTTCTATTATCAACTCTTGTCTCTACAGTCTCACTAATAATCATCTTCGTGACTTTGGGGCTCGAGTCGTTCAACTTCTTCTCGCACGTTTCAATAATAGAGTTTTTGACAGGCACT
This sequence comes from Nitrososphaerota archaeon, assembly GCA_038741355.1. Classification (GTDB taxonomy): domain Archaea; phylum Thermoproteota; class Nitrososphaeria_A; order Caldarchaeales; family Calditenuaceae; genus HRBIN02. Next base: position 25,225 of record JAVYLC010000010.1, on the reverse strand, counting down.
AGGTGGACCGCCCTTTTCGCCGAAAAGCATTTCGGAGTACTTCCACTACTAAACGCGACTATTATGACCTCGCTGATAGCCATAGCAGTGGCCGCACCACTCGGCGTCATGATAGCATTATTCCTGAGCGAGTACGCCTCAGCGAATACGCGGTCGGTGGTTAAGCCACTGGTGGAGACGCTTGCCGGCATACCCACAGTAGTCTACGGCTATTTTGCTCTCTATTTCGTTACACCCAATCTGCTAAGGCCCTTGTGGGTGGGGTTACAACTCCACAACGCTCTAGCGGTCGGGTTGATGATCGGTATCTTGATAATCCCGATAGTAGCCTCCATTAGTGATGACGCGATGGTCGCCGTGCCCGAAGACCTTAGGTTAGCCGCATACGCCGTGGGTTCTAGGAAGTCTGATGTTGCACTCAGGGTCGTGTTGCCTGCAGCTCTCTCAGGCGTTTCTGCCTCGATAATACTGGCCTTTGCTAGGGCGATGGGTGAGACGATGATTGCTGCCATAGCTGGCGGGTTCAGAAGCATCTTAACCTTCAACATAGGCGAGAGTATGGAGACGATGACTGCGTACATAGCTCAGGTGGCGACCGGCGACGCACCGCATGGGACGATAGAATATCAGTCGCTTTTCGCCGTTGGGCTGTTCCTTCTACTTATTACAGCCGTCCTAAACTATATCGGCATCAAGGTGGTGAAGAAATGGGCCATAAGGTATTGACCGATGCCGAGCGGTCACATATGAAGCTTAGAAAGATCATTGACCGCGTGCTGCCGATAATTCTCAGTGTAGCCGTCTTCATATCGGTTGCTACTGTTGCATCCCTTCTTCTCACAGTGATAGTTACGGGCGGTCATAGATTATCATGGAATCTGATCCTTAACTATCCTTCAGCTAACCCCGACGAGGCGGGTATGAGGTCTGCCATTCTGGGCAGTATATTCACTGTGGGGGTATCGGCCCTTATATGCATCCCCCTCAGCATAGCTACTGCAATCTTCCTCGTAGAATATTCGAGGGGAGGCAGGCTTTCCTCGATCCTCAGCTATAATATAGCCAATTTGTCTGGTGTCCCATCGATAATCTTTGGTGTAGTAGCGCTGGGCTTCCTGGCTTATTGGTTGGGAATGGGGCGGACAGTAATCACCGGCGCCTTCACTCTCGCCATATTGACCTTGCCCCTAGTGACTGTCACTTGCGTCGAGGCGTTAAAGGCCGTTCCCGATGAACTGCGGCTAGGTGCATATGCTCTTGGGGCTACAACGCTTCAGGTTATCCGGCGTATATCTCTCCCTAGGGCTTTACCCATGATGCTGACGGGCGGAATACTCGGGATAAGCAGAGCCCTAGGCGAAGCAGCCCCTATACTCGTTGTAAGCGGTCTCCTTTTCATCAGGGAAGACCCCACCTCCCTCTTCAGCAAGTTTACGGTTATGCCCCTCCAGCTCTATAACTGGATAAGCAGGCCCCAGCCAGCCTTCATGGAACTCTCCTCCGCGGGAATTATCCTCCTGCTGCTGATACTTTTGGCGCTCAACAGTGTTGCAATCGCGCTGAGACAGTATTTGATTAGGAGGACTGGGCAGCCTTGACGATAGAGTCATATAATCAGTTACACACGCGCTATAGGGAGCTGGGTAAGGAAGAAATGGTCGATGTTGATGGGCCTGAGGTCGTGAGGGTGGAGAACCTCAGGGTTACGTATGGAGGAAAAACTGCTATTGACGGCATCGACATATCATTCAAACGCAACAACATTACTGCGATCATAGGGCCGTCAGGCTGCGGCAAATCAACCCTCTTAAGATCTATAAATCGGATGAACGACCTCATCCCGGGCGCCAAGGTAAGCGGCAAAGTCTACTTCAACGGGGTGGATATTTACTCGCGTGATGTAGACCCGGTCTTTATCCGCTCTAGGATTGGAATGGTCTTCCAGCGGCCGAACCCATTTCCCTTCAGCATATTTGAGAACGTGGCCTTTGGGTTGAGGGTTAACGGCTTCAAGCTCTCGAAGTCCGAGCTATATGAGAAGGTGAAGGATGCGCTGGTCAAGGCGGCTCTCTGGGATGAGGTGAAGGATAGGCTTGACAAGCACGCGTATAGTCTGTCAGGTGGGCAGCAGCAGAGGCTCTGTATAGCGCGCGCATTAGCCGTAGATCCTGAAGTGTTGTTGCTTGACGAGCCGACAGTCTCGCTAGACCCCATCTCCACGGCGCGGATAGAGTCTCTCCTCCGCTCAATCAAGGACGAGTACACGATAATAATAGTCACACACAACATGCTGCAGGCGGCGCGTGTATCAGACTACACGGCTGTCATGATGCCCGATGAAAACATGGTGGGCCGTATAATAGAGTTCGGTGAGACTCGGCAGATCTTCACAAACCCGAGGGATAAGAGGACTGAGGACTACATCAGTGGACGTATAGGGTGAGGAGGGCTTTGAGCAGGATACTAGATATGGGGCTTCAGCTATTAACTCGACGCCTAGAGGAGATGTTCAATATAGGCATAAACTCTTTCTACAGGAGCGTCGACGGGCTACTACAGTACAGAGACGTCGAGAACGAAGTGTTTGAATCTGCGAAGAGGCTGAGGGACCTGCATGAAGAGATTAGTGAAATCGCTACGGAGCTGATAGCTAGGTATCAGCCGGTCGCCAAGGATCTACGATACATCCGCTCCTGCCTCAACATCTCGTACGACATTCTGAGGATGGGGAGGTACGCCCTAGAGATTACGAGGAGTAGCCGGATGCTAGGCTCCCTCCTTGAATGTGACCTCGCACCAATCTCAGAGGCTAGCGAGGTTATAGGCCAGATGCTCAGGAACGCTCTCCAAGCACTTCGGGAGCTGAATGTGGAGATGGCTAGGAAGGTTAAGGAGATGGATGAGAGAATAGACGAGATCTATCGGGAAAGGATTAAGGCAATAACGCTCGAGAGGAATGGTTCTCGGGAGTGTGACGTGGCGATTGTCCTGACGCTTAGAAACCTCGAGAGGATTGCAGACCATGCCACCTATATTTGCGACGCGGTAGAGTATATCGTCACGGGAGCCCCGAGGCATCGTGAATAGCCTAGCCTTGCGAGAGCTTGGCTAAGAGTATGGAGGCGACAGCCGCGTCTTGTGCCGCTGTACCAACTGTCTTAAAGACGGTGACCTCATCCCTGCTGGCACGGCCAGCCTTCCTTCCAGCTATTATCTCCCCAATCTCAGCGTACACATCCTCCCACCTCATTAGGCCCGACTTAACTGCCTGAATTATTTCTCCAGCCTCCTCCTTAGCCGCGTTCAGCCAGTCAACCACAACTTTGCTGGATGCCAGTAGTCGCGGGTCTATCTCAGCCATTTCCGGAGTATAGGCTCCTATAGCTGAGATATGGGTTCCAGGCCTCACCCACTCCCTCATTACTACGGGGGTCTTGCTAGTTGTTGCAGTTATTATAACGTCGCAGGACCTAACTAGGGTCTCGGCAGAGCTACACACCTCCACCTCTACCCCGATCCTGCCCCGCATCTCCTCTGCGAACCTCTCAGCCCTATCCCTGTACATGTCGAAGGCGTATGTCTTCTCTGGCTTCATAAGCTGGTGGGTTATGGATAGCTGCCAGCGGGCCTGGTATCCACATCCTATTATTCCTAGGCTTGAGGCGTCATTCCTAGCTAAGTACTTTACGGAGAGCGCTGTGGCGGCCGCTGTTCTTAGGCCTGTGAGCGCCCTCGCCTCCGCAACCAGCTTTGGAATGCCATCCGCAGGATCAACTGCCACAACTACAGCATTGGTGGTAGGCAAACCTTTCTCAAGATTCCCGGGGTAAACAGAGACGACTTTGAGGGAGAAAATCTTCAAACTCGGTGCGAGACACGGCATCAGCAATATGTCACCCACCCCGTGAACGTCAATACGGCTTCGCGGCGGCATCACGACCTCTCCGAGGCTCAGCGCTTTGAACGCCTCAGCAACAGCGCTCAATAACTCGTCCACAGATACAAGAGACTCAACCTCGATATCTCTGAGGATTGTGACCATGACTTTCCAGCTGCAAGTCACCGGCTAGGTATATAGAGTTTAAGCGCTGCCGCCAAGTATAATGCTGATAATCAGTAAACTCTTCTCAGTGTGTGGGAAACTTTAAAAGCAGAGTCTCAAGAAGTATAGTGGTAACCTTGTCCACGGACATATCGCTGAAGATGCTTGCAAGGTCGCTGGGAGGCACAGTGCTGGTTAAGCTGCGGAACGGCCGAGCAATACGCGGGCAGCTCAAGGGATACGATCAGCACATGAACCTTGTCCTCGAGGGCGCCGAGGAGATCAGGGGCGAGAACAACTCGGTTAAGCTTGGACTCATAGTTGTGAGGGGTGACAACATAGTAATGATCTCACCCTCCCAGATTAAACAAGAGGAGGAGGTTAGCGGTGCATGAAGGGAACACCCTCGATGGGTAAGTTTAAGACACCGACGCACGGGCGCTGCAGGAGGTGCGGCAGGCGGTCCTTCAACTATAGGCGTGGTAGGTGTGGGCACTGTGGATTTGGGGCGACGAAGAAGTGGCGGAGCTATAGGTGGCTGAGAAGCTTGAAGGAGCGTCTCTGAGATACAGGCTAAGCGGCTTGTCCCTTATTGAGAATCTTTCTGACAACGTAGGGGAGTATACCTCCGTGCCGATAGTACTCTACCTCTATGGGAGTATCGAGTCTAAGTATCGCCTCGAATGTGATGGATGAGCCGTCCCCCCTCTTGGCGGTTACACTAACACGTTTCCTCGGCTGCAGCTGTCCTACCTCAATATCGTAGATTTCGGAGCCTGTGAGGCCGAGGCTTCTCCAGCTAACACCCCCTAAGAATTGGAGAGGTAGGACCCCCATGCCCACCAGATTGCTCCGGTGAATCCTCTCAAAACTCTCGGCTATCACAGCCCTGACTCCGAGGAGTCTGACACCCTTCGCGGCCCAGTCCCTCGAGCTTCCAGCACCGTACTGCTTCCCAGCTATAATGATCAGAGGTACCCCCTCCTCCCTATATTTCATGGCCGCGTCGTAGACTGTCATCTTGGCCCCGTCGGGATAGTGTAGCGTCCACCACCCCTCACCTTCTTGGAGTAGATAATTTATTAGGCGGTGGTTTGCTAGGGTCCCGCGAATCATAACCTCATGGTTCCCCCGCCTTGAGCCATAAGTGTTGAACTCTGCCGGATCTACTCCGAGGCTCCTTAGGTAGACCCCTGCTGGACTGTTAGGGGGTATGGCGCCGGCCGGGGAGATGTGGTCTGTCGTTACGCGGTCTCCTAGGAGTGCTAGGACCCGCGCCCCCCTTATGTCGCTTGGAGGGCTAGGCTCCCTCTGGAAGCCCTCGAAGTGTGGAGGCTTCCTGATGTATGTGGAGGAGGGGTCCCAGTTATACGTGGGACTCTTTGGCGCCTCTAACTTTTCCCACTCACCCACGCCACTAAATATCTCGCCATACCTTTTCCTAAACATCTCTGTCCTGATGCTCGACTCCATTATTCTCCTAATCTCGGCCTTGTCCGGCCAAATATCTCTGAGAAAAACTGGCCCGCCGTCGCTGTCCACTCCGAGCGGCTCCGAGTAAAAATCAACGTCTATCCTCCCGGCTAGTGCGTATGCCACGACTAGTATGGGGGAGGCTAGGAAGCTTGCCTTGACCGAGGGGTGTATCCTCCCCTCAAAATTCCTGTTACCACTCAGTACTGCCACTGTGAAGAGGTCTCTCTTCTTTATCTCTGCCTCAACTTCGGGGAGTAATGGTCCGCTGTTTCCAATGCATGTTGTGCAGCCATAACCCACAACCTCGAACCCGAGCTCGGCCAAGTAGGGAAGGAGGCCTGCTGCCTCGAGATAGTCTGTAACAACTGCTGAGCCGGGTGCGAGGCTGGTCTTCACGTAAGGCTTCCGCCTCAGCCCCCTCTGGACAGCGTTCCTGGCTAGGAGCCCCGCGCCAATCATGACTTCAGGGTTGGAGGTGTTTGTGCAACTAGTGATCGCGGCTATCACTACCGCCCCATCGTTGATCTCTACCTCTTCTCCGTTAAGCCTAACCATCCCAGTCTTACCACTCGATGCTGGTCGGAGACCGCTAGACCCTCCCTCACTGTGCCAATCCGCGAGTCGGTTCTCAGAAACTCCGGTAACCGGTCGAGCCTTCCTCAAAATATCGAGGACAATCCTCTTCGCCTCTCTGAGCCTTATCCTGTCTTCGGGGTTTGCGGGGCCCGCTATGGCCGGCTCGATGGAACCCAGATCGATCTCCACAATCTCGCTGTACTTCGCCCCCCGCTCGTGGTCTGTTGTGTAGAGGCCTTGAAGTTCTGCGTAGCGTCTGACTAGCTGGATGTGTTTTTCATCCCTCCCAGTCATCCTGAGGTAGCTGAGGGTGTGCTCGTCTATGGGGAAGAGGCCTACTGTTGCGCCGTATTCAGGCGCCATATTGGAGACCGTGGCCCTGTCTGGGACGCTCAGCTTAGCCACACCGGGGCCGAAAAACTCGACAAACTTGCCAACCACACCCTTCCGCCTCAGAGTCTCCGTCACAGTGAGCACGAGATCTGTCGCGGTTGCGGGGGGCTGGAGCTCCCCGACGAGCCGGACCCCAACAACCTCCGGGACGGTCATATAGTAGGGCTGGCCCAGCATCACTGCCTCAGCCTCAATCCCTCCAACCCCCCATCCCAAGACCCCGAGACCATTAACCATGGGCGTATGCGAGTCTGTCCCCAGGAGTGTGTCAGGGTAGGCCGCCAGACCATCCACCTCCCTTCTAACCTCCACCACCTTAGCTAGGCTCTCGAGGTTGACTTGGTGGACAATCCCCCTTCCGGGCGGAACAACAAAAAAGTTTTTGAACGCGTTTTGAGCCCACTTCAGTAGCACATATCTCTCCCTATTCCTCGCGAATTCAAGTGCGAGGTTCTTCCAGTAGGCGTCCTTCACTCCGAAGTGGTCGACTTGGATGGAGTGGTCGACGACGAGGTGGGTTGGGATTGTTGGATTGACCAGTGAAGGGTCTCCACCGAGGCAGTGGACCACCTCCCGCATCGCAGCAAGATCAACGATCAGAGGGACTCCGGTGAAGTCTTGCAATAGGACGCGGGAGGGCATAAACGGTATCTCCGAATCGCTCCCCACCCTACCCTCGCCGACAGCTTTCACATCCTCTATAGACGCTATACCTGCACCAGCACTCCTTGCAACATTCTCTAGAAGAATCTTCAAGCTCAGCGGCATAGAGTCTAGATTCCTCGCCAAGCCAATCTCCTCGAGTGCGGTCAGACTGTAGTAGTATGCATCTCCAAGCGGCGTCGATATCTTCCTAATAGCCTCTCTGATCTCTGACCTTGAACCCATATGTCAGTCTCGGGCAATAGTCTGCTAGCTGAGTTTTTAACCTTGATTCTTAGACATGGGCTTAAATGCGCGCTACATGCACCATGTGGGGCAGCTCCGGCCCTATTAGCTTGAGGGCTGTCTCTACTGCCTCGGGAGAGCCGGGTAAGGCGAGTATTATGGTGCGGGAGATAACACCGGCTAAGCACCTTGAGAGCGCGGCGTGAAATCCTATCCTCTTATAACTTTCAACCCTGAATATCTCTCCAACCCCCTCGATCTCCTTCTCGAGGAGGGGACGCACAGCCTCTATGCTGACATCTCTCTTCGATATCCCTGTCCCCCCTATCACGGCCACCACATCGAAGCCCTCAGCTAGGGCTTGGGAGAGCTTTGCCCTAATGCCTAGGATCTCGTCGCCAACCAGACCCAAGTGCTCAACCTCGTGACCCAGCTCCTCTAGTATCCTTCGCGCGACGGCGGATGAGTCATCCACATATGGCTCTCCCCTCACCATCGCTTGATAGCGAGAAGTGCTAGACCTTATGATTGCTATCCGGAGTCTCTTTGGCGCCGCTGACCTGTGCGACTCCGCGGCAGACACAAATGTATCACGTCGAGGGCGAGTATTAAGAGTAGTGAGGCTCTGTTGAACACCAGTGTGGACCGAATGTTGGATTATGGTTTATATAACTAGTCCATAACTCCTTAATCGGAATGGGCGATGCGGCTTCTGCGGTGAATACTTCACAGAGATGGTTGTAGGGAATGGGATGGTTGGGAGGGGGATAGAGTATATATAAAGAGAGGGGATTAACTGCTGTTTATTAAGTCCCTTAATTGTTACCATTCGTTATTGCAAAGTTTGGGCCAATTAAATGTCCAACTTCACTGATCTCTGAGTAGGCTATTATTTCTATTAGCTTGTCTGAGTGTTTGGGTGCTCTACACAGCCTGATCTTTGCTGTTGCTGGGTCTGGAAGTAGCTTTACAAGCTCGTGGAGTAGTGCTCCATCAAAATATCCGTATTCCGTAGTCTTGGTGCCTATTGTTAGCAGTATTGATGCTTCCGAGAAGTCATCCCTATCGTGGCGGGCCTTAACAGATAGGCGGTTCGGCTATATAGTTACCTTTACCTCGCCACACCTCGTTTTTTGAATATAGCTGTTAAAAGCCTTAACACTTACGGTTGCCTCATCCTTAAACTGCCAAGACTATTCCGTAAGTCTAGAAAAGCGGGGATACTATGTCATGGCCCACTTTCACCTAGGTGTCTCAAAGAATATAAGCGCTTGTAGCAACTACTATGCTAGTCATGAATGCAGATGTGTCTGCGAGTGTGGTCTCCCTATACAGCTATCCTTTATCAGGGGCTTGTGGTGGTTACTGGACTGGCGTGGAGGGATGGGTGGAAGACACCCGCCCATAGGCTCGGAGGTGCGGGAAGAGTGATGGAGACAGCGCCGAAGGGGACCTCACAGGCCTCCGAGAGGGGTGTTAGAAGGTTTTACATCGATGTTCATAAAAAAAGGAGAAGAAGCCACATGTAGTTTTCGAAGGTGAGAAATTTAGGAGGATTAGGCGCTTATCAGAGGTCGAGACAGAGAGTGGTGATGAGGTATACGTCGACGTCTTACCCGCTGAAGCCTACGATGACGCACTCAGGCTCCTGCTGCGGTGTGTCAGGGTCCTCGTTCTAAAGAGGACGGAAATCTTATCACAGTTAAGAAACGAGAACAGCATTGAGAAAACCCATGAAAATGATGCTAAACTACTATCGATAATCGACGGGAATTTGTTTAAAAAGTTGGGTGTGGATGAGATAAGGTTGAGGAAACTAATCATGGAGTACAACAAGTATTCAAGCTTCTTAAAACGATGAAGCAGTTGGATAAGGGGTCTAAGGCCTTCAGCGAGGCTAGGCGGATAATTCAGGGGGAGAAGGACAGGCTTGCTAGTAAGATCGTCGAGATGGCTGAGACAGCCATACCAGACTACAAGAGTATTTGCGAAGCCCTCGAACTTCCACTTGAGAGTCTATATGGAAGGGTAGCTCTGGCAGATATGCTACTGAACATAGATTCCAGCAGGGGTCTTAGGAAGATTCTAAGCTACCTTGGACGACACCAAAACAACAGAAAACACTACAATAGGAGGATGAGGATGGCGCTGGAGGGTCTATCAATAGCCTACTATAAGAGGTTCAAAGTGACGGCAAAAGAACAGGTAGAACTACTGAAGGCTATCAGGAGACTAGTGGCGTGCGGCCCAGCCTGACGGCGGGGAAGAGAACCCTATGAAGGCCGGGCACCGCGGGATAGACCGCTGAGAGCCATCGGCTTGTGGCGCCTATGGTTTTACTGCTACGGCCCTAATATGGTTCTCCTAGACGTTGTCTGGCTGGAAACCACTCAGCCAGCCTCCCTCCCCTTTTTCTACTTGCCTCAAAATTCACACATTAACTATTTTTATGACAGTACCTCCTCCGCCGCTGTATGGTGATCGACTCTGACCCCATCTTGACCGCTTTCTCGTTTGTCCAAGCCGCAAAGGCTGCACAAGTCGTCGGGTCACCACGTATTGGTATTAGGTAGCCAGCTAGTTTATATCCTGGCTGAGTGGATTCTGGTCAGGTGATCTGTGCTATCCGAGGCGGAAGTGTTTCTAAGATGTAGGGAGTGCGGAAAACCCTTCGGCCATGTACTTGCACATGTATGCGATGAGTGTTTTGGGGCGCTGGAAGCCGCGTACAGCCCTGACAGACACTCTGTGAGCAGAACTGTGATAGAGGCGCGGCCGCCGTCTATGTGGAGGTACTGGGAGTTTCTACCCCTCCTCGACGCATCCAAGAAAGTGGACATAGGCGCCGGCTACACACCGCTGATAAGGGCGGAGCGTCTCGCAAAAAAGCTGGGCGTCACAAAGATCTACATAAAGAATGACACCGTTAACCCCACGTTCAGTTTTAAGGACAGGCCCTCAAGCCTAGCCGTCTCAAAGGCTAGGGAGTTCGGCATAGGCGTTGTTGGATGTGCCTCCACTGGCAACCTGGCTGGGGCGACGGCCGCCCACGCTGCAGCTGCTGGGCTCCCATGCTACGTCTTCATGCCTAGTAGCGTTGAGAGAACCAAAATTAAGCAGGCCGCACTCTACGGCGCTGAGATACTACTAGTCCAGGGGACCTATGACGATGCCAACAGACTAGCAGCGCTCGCGGCCGATAGGCTCGGCATAGGCATAGTCAACGTGAATCTGAGGCCGTATTATGTGGAGGGGTCGAAGACAATGGGGTTGGAGATCGCTGAGCAGCTGGGCTGGCGGGCACCGGACAGGATTATAGTGCCGACTGCGAGTGGAGCCCTACTATCATCAATATTTAAGGGGATCAGTGAAGCAGAGCAGGCAGGTCTGATACGTGATTGTAGCGTAGCCATGATCTGTGCACAGCCGCTTGGATGCTCGCCTATAGTCAAAGCCTTCAGAGAGGGGGGCGACCGTATAGAGCTTGTCAGAAATCCTTACACTATCGTGCAGAGCCTCGCCATTGGTGACCCGGGAGACGGCTACCAGGCCCTGAAGGTATTGAGGGAGAGCGGGGGGGCTGCAGTCGCGTTGACCGATGACGAGTGCTTGGAGGCGGTCCAGCTACTGGCATCCACTGAGGGCATCTTCGCGGAGCCTGGCGGCGCCATATCAGTAGCAGCCCTTAAGAAGCTCCTAGAGCTGGGGGAGGTTGGGAGGGATGAAGAGGTCGTCTGCTGTGTCACAGGCACTGGGCTGAAGACAGTTGAGATTCAGCCTGAGCCCACCCGCGTCAGGATCATACCGCCCACACTCGACGGTGTGAAGAAGGCTTTGAACCTACAGTAGGAAAAGATCCTCAAAAACCCCTTACGGTTTATATCATCCCTTCCGCAGGAATCCTTTAAAGATGTCCCCAAAGGTTCGTGTCACAGTCACTGCCGTCCTCGCAAACTATCTCGGGGGCCAGAGGGATTTCATAGTAGAGGCCGACTCTGTGAGGGCGGTAATAGAGGAGCTGGCCAAGAAGTATGGGTCAGAGATTAGGAGGAGGCTGCTTGATGAGGAGGGTCGGCTGAGGAGATACATCAACATCTACGTAAATGATAGGGGTCTGGGCCACCATGAGCTAGACACGAGGCTTCAGGAGGGTGACGAGGTCTTAATCCTTCCAGCGGTGAGCGGTGGGTAGATGTGAGACCCTCGGCGGTGCTTCCCCCCTTACTAGCCGTTGGTCTGCTGGTCCAGATCGTAGTGGGGGAGCTGGGGCTTGTCGCGGGGGCCTTAAGAGACATACATGCGGCTATTGGTTTGGCGGGAGTGGTGTTGACCGCCTACGCTCTTCGAGCATCACGAAGAAGACGCGTATCCATCTTATATCTAGCTATTCTTCTCATACTTGTCTTGCTTCAAGCGATACTCGGGCTAATACTCTTCGGGCTGTTTCGGGTTGATTTGGAGCTGTTCGAGCTAGTTGAGATGATTCACAGGTATAATGCGTATTTGATGCTGGTGGTTGGGTTGGTGGGCGGGGTTGCTGTGGCATGGGTCGGGAGAAGGTGCAGCTCAGCTGAGGCTATCGCGAAGGGCGGATAATTTAGATGCTAGGCTGGTAAGCAGCTCGTCGATGAACTGGTTTACCGCATTTACGTATTGCTGGTAGCTGGGCGGCAGGGACAATAGCCACTCAACTATCACCTCAGCTGAGGCGTTCTCACCCGGATACCTCTCAATCCAGTCGTAATAGTCGAATAGGCCGTTTACGTTGTTTATTACCCTGTCCACGGATGGTGTTAGTGCCGGCTCGAAGGATGCTACAAGCCCCTTTATGTCGAGCCAGTAGTTGATTGTGGCGTTCCTGTCAGGGCCTAGTCTCTCCACTCCTCTAAGCTGGTTTAGGATTGGGATTGCCTGTGACACGGTTCTCACCTGTGTCTCTACGCGCAGCATACGGGCTTCAACCTCGCTTAACCGTCTCGAGAAGTCTGCGTTACTTCTTCTCAAATTTTCAAGCTCGCTGGAGAGGGTTGTTTGAAGAGTTGCCACGCGCTCCTCGCTCTCTGAAAGCAATCTCTTCGTCTCATTTAAAAGTGCTTCCAACTTGTCTACGTTGTTAAGGGCGGAATCAAGTTCTGATTGTTTTGAGGCCAGCTCTCCCTCTAGCTGTCTTATCCTCTCCCTCTCACTTGCCAACAGCTTCTCCGATTCAAGGGTGGTAGTATACGTGCCATAGCTCATGCCGGCCACAAAGCTTGAAAAAGCGATAGCAGCCACGACGATAGCGATGACTAACGCTCTATACACTTGCATGACACATACAGTACACTACCAATTAATAAGCAATTTCTAGCTCTACGGGTCGTTTTAAACGTCTATCCTGTGCCCCTCTCCTGCATCCGCAGCTCAAGTGTCTTTAGGTCAAGCCCAGCCATCGCCTTAGTCTCATCAACCATCATCTGGGCCTCCGCGACGATATCTGGCTTGTCCCAGTAGGTGGTTGCGAGGACTATTGCCTCAGCCCTCGCCCTCGGGTCTGACGACTTGAATATGCCTGAGCCGACGAACACTCCGTCGCACCCCAAGCTCATCATTAGGGCAGCATCTGCTGGGGTGGCTATTCCACCGGCTGCGAAGTTTACGACTGGGAGCCTCTTAAGCCTTGCAGTCTCGAGGACTAGCTCGTATGAGACTTTAAGCTCGCGGGCAGCCCTTATGAGCTCCTGCTCATCCCCCTCCTCATACAGGATAGCGATTTTCCTCAGCTCGTTGTTCAGAATCCTGACATGCTTCACAGCCTCCGCCACGTTTCCAGTCCCAGGCTCGCCCTTCGTCCTAATCATCGAAGCACCCTCCTCTATCCTCCGCAGAGCCTCACCCAGGTCGCGGGCTCCGCAGACGAATGGTGTGGTGAAGTCCCACTTCCAAATATGTCTCTCCTCGTCAGCCGGGGTTAAAACCTCGGACTCGTCTATCATGTCTACTCCTGCCTCCTCGAGCACCTTGGCCTCCCAACTGTGTCCGATTCGACATTTAGCCATGACTGGTATTGTAACGTGGTCTAACACATCCTCAATTACCTTGAGGCTTGCGGTCCTCGCGACTCCTCCCGCCTTTCTAACGTCATACGGCAGCTTGTCCAGAACCATGACTCCTACCGCTCCTGCATCCTCAGCTATCTGAGCCTGCTCAACGTTTGTGACATCCATGACCACGCCGTGTTTAAGCATGTGGGCGAAGCCTCTCTTCACTAGTGTAGAGCCTCGCTTGACAGTTAGCCCCTCGTAAATCTCTATCCGGAGCCCGGGGGCTTCCCTCTGGCTGAGGGTAAGAGATATCAAGTCCAGGGATAGTCCCCTCAAACGATATATAAACCAATCGCGCTTAGGGCTGGTGTTGGGGATAGATATTTCATCAAGGGGTATGTGAGGTTCGGATGGATGCGTTTAAGAAGGGTGAGGTTATTAGCTCTGGTATTCCTGGCTGGAGCTGCCGTAATGGTGATAGAGCTGGCTGGGAGCAGACTTCTCACACCTGTTTTTGGAAGCTCAGTATTCGTGTGGGGAAGCATTATTGGTGTTGTGCTATCGTCTCTTGCAGCTGGCTACTATTTGGGTGGGAGGATCTCTGATCTTCGCCCCGACCTCCGCCTCCTAGACACGATAGTTTTCACCGGGGGAATTCTCGCAATCTCAATCCCATTCCTCTCGCCTGTAAGTATCGAGGCAGTGCTATCAGCTGGGTTGGAGGAGCGGTGGGGGGCGCTAATCGCTAGCCTAACCCTCTTGGCCCCATCTAACTTACTGTTGGGGATGGTATCGCCATTCGCGGTCAAGCTGGCTACGAGTGAGTTGAAGGAGCTTGGAAGCAGTGCAGGATACTTGTACGCTGTCTCGACGCTGGGGAGCATATTCGGAACATTTGGAACAGTTTTCATCCTGATCCCCACATTAGACGTTCGCACGATTTTTCTCGGAGTTGGCTTAACATTGATGGCGGTCTCGATGGTGAGGCTTGGCCCCTCCTCGAAGGTTACCTTCTCGGCAATTCTTCTATTCCTCATTTCCCCGCTGGGACTTGTGGGTGGGCAGGTGGTCGCAGCCTCCGGCCAAGTGGTCGAGTCGAGGGAAACCCCATACAACAGCCTTGTGGTAGCCAAGAGCGATGACCTCCAAGTCCTATATCTTAATGGACTCCCACACAGCGGCATGAGTCTTAAAAACCCAAACGAATTAGTCTTCAAGTATACCAAATTATTCGAAGTGGCCCTTGCATTAAACAGCGGTGCAGATGACGTGCTCTTCATAGGTGGGGGAGGGTTCTCGGGTCCCAAATACTTTCTCAGCAAGTATCCTAACGTTACCGTCGAGGTGGTGGAGATAGACCCAATAGTCGTTGAAGTAGCCAAAAAATACTTCTATGTACCTGACGATGAGAGGCTCATCGTCCACATCGATGATGGCAGGGTCTTTCTGCAGAGGATGGGTAGAGGGTTTGACGCTATCATTATAGACGCATACGCGAAGACCTACATTCCCTATCACATGCTGACCCTCGAGTTCTTCAGGCTGGTGAGGGATAGGCTGGAGAGCGGCGGTGTAGTGGTAAGCAACATAATCGCCTCAGTCGCAGGCGACACTTCCGAGATTCTCTGGTCCACGTATAGGACTATGAGTCTGGTCTTCCCCAAGATTTACGTGGTGAAGGCCTCCGACCAGGGAGCTCCCCTAGTCCAGAACATCATACTCGTCGCCTGCGTAGAAGAGGACTGCAACCTTCTAGACTCGCTTTCCAAGTGGGGGAACCTAGAGCTCGAGTCTTTAGTAGTTAAAGGGCTGTGGAGTAGGATACCAGACCTAAGCGAATACAAGGTCTTGACAGATGACTACTCGCCCGTCGAGTCCCTGATAAACCCCGTCACAGGGAGGCCCTATTCGGTAGAGTTGGAGTCAGGCGAGTACAGCATCCCCGCGATCCTAATGGGTGGAAGCAACTCACTAGCCCTAGCTGTAGTCACGCTGGCCGTCACCTACTGGTTGGCTGCGTTAATCTCGGGCGTGGCTCCTCGGCGTGAGATTGGGCAAGAGGAATATAACATGGGGGGTTGAGCATCATGGGCGGCTCAGAGGGGATGGTCTCGGAGCCAGGCTCTGACGAGTTAGACCGTCTGAGACAGGCGGGCTCCATCGCCGCCTCTGTCTTGAGGGAAGCGGTTCTAAGAGTTAGGCCGGGAGTTCGGTCTCTCCAGATATGCGAATGGGTCGAGGCCAGAATCAGAGAACTCGGAGCCAAGCCTGCTTTCCCCTGTAATATCGGGATAGACTCCGTCGCCGCGCACTTCACCCCAACCATCGGTGACGACGCAATTATTCCGGCGGGCTCACTGGTGAAGCTGGACATAGGGGTGGATCTTGACGGATACATCGTCGACACCGCCGTATCCGTAGACCTTAGGAGCCCACACGGCTATTTGGTGGATGTTGCGCGGGAGGCCCTGAGGAATGCTGTGAGCGTTCTGAGGCATGGCGTCAAGGTAGGGGAGATCGGAAGCATAGTCTACGAGACTGCAACGAGATACAAGTGTAGACCTATCGCCAACCTCTCGGGGCATGAGATCAAAAGATTTAACCTGCATGCAGGAATCTCAATACCGAATATCCCGGCAAGCGAGTCGCAAAGGCTTGAGACTGGACATATATACGCTATCGAGCCTTTCATAACCTTACAGGAGGCGCCAGGCCTAGTAATAAACACTAAGACTGTGAACATTTTCTCGCTCAGAGAAGCCTCCAGAAAAGCTAAAGGCCTTAGCCAAGAAGAGCAGGAGGCGCTGAGAGAAATTGCCACAGTCTCGCGCGGGCTTCCCTATACTACTAGGTGGTTGAGCGAGCGGACAGTATCGCTCCACCCACGCCTATACAGGCGCGGACTGGTTTTCGGCTACCCTGTACTAGTAGAGAAGAGCGGGGCACCAGTCTCCCAAGCAGAGCACACAGTAATAGTCTATGAGGATGGTTGTGAGGTATTGACCTCGAGTTAGGCCCTCTGAACTTGTACTAGCTGGCTGTAAACTTCTAAAGTCTTCTCAGCTGCCCGCCGCCACGTAAACTCTTCGAGCACCCTCTTCCTGCCGTTACGCCCCATCCGTCTTGCGCGGTCGGGGTCCCTCAAAACCTCCTTCACTCCCCAGGCGATGTCGAGTGGGTTTGAGCCATCCACATGCATCCCACACTGATTTTCCCCTGATGGAACAACCTGTTCCCTGAACCCTACAACCCCCCTCGCACCGACCACGACAGGCTTCTCCATGGCCATGGCCTCGAGACTCACTATACCGAAGGGTTCATAGAGGGATGGGAATACGCAGACGTCCGCGGCGGCGTAGTGTAGAATCCTCTCACGCTCAGATACAAACTCGGCCCTTAGAATAACCCGGTCCTTCAACCCGAGGTCTCTGATGAGACTCTGGAGCTCACCCTCCATCTCCCCCTTACCCAGGATGACGAGCTTCGTTTTAGGAAACTCGCTCAAAATATGTGGCATGGCTTGAACAAGCTCTTCAACACCCTTGACATGTACTAGGCGTCCAACAAAGAGGATCATGTTTTCATCACTGCCTATTCCATATCGCGCCCTAAGGCTCTCTCTGTCTTGGTGGTCTAATGTTGAGGGGTTATAGACCTCAGGGTCGACGCCATTCCATACAACGCGTATTTTATCCGCCGGCCAGCTATGTACTTGTAGGTCATCCTTCATCGCGTTGCTCACTGTGATTATTATTGATGCACATTCTGCACCGAGCCGCTCAATCTCGGAGACTGTTCTAGACCCCTTACCCATTGCCCTACCCCACTCTGTGGAGTGGACATGATAGGCCGTTGGCACTCTGCCTAGGTTGGATAGAGAGATGCCTGAGAGGGCGCAAAGCCAGTCGTTAAATGCCAAAATATCGAACCCCCCTCTTAAAACCTTCGAAGCCAGTCTTGACGAAACAGCAGCGTTAAATGTAATAACGTCGCTGACGAACTTGAGGCCCTCACCCCACCCCCTCACCTCATCATTTACTACGTGCCTCAACCCTGCCGAGAGGTCGGGCAACTCAACCCAGTTCACCTCGACTTTTTCCACCTCTACGGCTGGAGGCTGAGGGCTTGAGGGAAGAGGGGCATAAACCTCCACCTCATGCCCAAGCCTAGACATCCACATGGTCATATAGTAGGAGTATGTGCCCAGACCCCCTACAATCAGAGGGGGATACTCCCAAGTTACGAACGCAATCCTCATCCAAGCACTTATCCCTTTTTTCCTGTTTAAAGTAGATATCACGCCCACGGGCGTGTGGCGCCTTAATAATACTGTGCATATGCTTAAGTATTATCGAGACTATGGTTGGCGGCCGGTATGACTCCCGGGAAGGACGAGTCAACCCTCCTCTTAACATTCTTACACAACATGGGCTACGTAGATGAGGAGAAGGCGGTGGAGGTTGGGGAGCTCTCCACGGCGCTAGCCCTAGATAAGGCGCGGGTTGAGGAGATTTTGAGGATGCTCGAATCTGACGGCTACGTCGCGAGTACTAGGCGGGGAGAGGGCGCGGTTAGCTTCTATCTCACCGGGAAAGGAGTGATAAGGGTCTGCTCGATATATACATAGGGTTGCAGGATGAGGGTTGTTTTTCTATCTTGGGAATATCCGCCCCGCATTGTGGGTGAGCTGGCGTGGTTAGTCCAGTCCCAGATAGAGAGGCTCAGAAAAAAGGGGTTGAAAATTGAACTAGTGACAATTAGTGACGCCAAGTACTATGTTGAGGAGTCTGCACCAAACTTTAGGATAACGAGAATAACCAGCCCGGTCGCCCCCCACTCCACAATCATAACATGGATAGTGAGCGTAAATGTTGAGGCTGCTAGAGTGGTCGCCGACATCTATCACTCAGAATCAGACAGAATGATACTCCACACCCATGACTGGCACTTCGCCCCAGCCTCTTTAGCACTGAAAAAAGCCCTAAACATCCCATGGATAGCCTCCCTCTACAGCATAGAGCAGCATAGGTCCCTCAACCCCAACTCACCGCTCAGCTCTTGCATAAGGACAATAGAATGGCACATGGTCCGCGAGTGCGACTTCTTATTAGTCAGGGATGAGTGGATGCTAAAAGAGGTCATGAACACCCTGTCCTTAGACAGGGACGTGGTCGCAGTAGCCAACCCCTCGTCTCCGGACTGGGAGGACAGTGTCCTGCAACTCTACAACACCCTAGTGGGTCGCTAAATGAGACTCAGCGTACTAATGCTTAGCTGGGAGTTTCCGCCTAGAATCGTTGGAGGGCTGGCAGCCCACGTTCATGACCTCTCAGTCGAGCTAAGTAGAAAAGGGGTTGAAGTGCATGTCCTGACCCTAGACTTTCCTGGAGCAGCAGAGCGGGAAAGAGTAGATGGCGTGAACATCTACCGCATAGACTCCTACAAATATCCGGCGCCAGACTTCGCCTCTTGGATCTCTATGATGAACGTAAACATGCTGGACTACGCCTGCGGACTGCTGAAGAGCGTGTTGCAGAGGCCCTCCATTATCCATGCACACGACTGGCTCGTAGCATATGCCGGAATAGCCCTCAAACACATCTTCAGGGTCCCCCTCGTAGCGACCATCCACTCGACGGAGTATGGTAGACGGAGAGGGATACACGACGACTATCAGCGAATGATTGCCTCGACGGAGGCTTGGCTCTCGAGGGAGGCGTGGAGGGTGATCTGTTGCAGCAGATACATGGCAGAGGAGGTCAACAGGGTCCTTGGCACTCCGCTGGACAAGGTTGACGTAATACCGAATGGTGTCTATCCCGAGAACTTCCAGCCGCGAGGCGGTCTCGCAGAGCTGCGGTCGAGGTTTGCACTGCCGCACGAGAAGCTGGTTCTCTTCGTGGGCAGGCTGGTCCATGAGAAGGGAGTCCACCTGCTAGTCGAAGCAATACCTAGAATCCTCCAGAGAGCGGATGCGAAATTCGTAATCGTTGGCGAAGGATATCTCAAAGAGTGGATTAAGAGGCGAGTAGAGGAACTAGGCGCCTCCCAGAAAGTATACGTCACCGGCTTCCTGGACGTCGAGACTCTCAGAGGCCTCTACTCTGTCGCGGATGTCTTAGTCATGCCCTCGCTCTACGAGCCCTTCGGCATCGTCGCCCTAGAAGCCGCAGCCTCTCGCCTTCCGATAGTCTCAACGTGCGTAGGTGGGATAGGCGAGATAGTGAGCCATATGGAGAGCTGTGTGAGCGTGTATCCCAGCCCAGACTCCATCGCCTGGGGAGTGGTACAAGTGCTCACTAACTCAGGACTAGCGGAGCACATTAGGAACAACGCCTACCAGAGAGTGAAAAACACCTACACGTGGGAAAGAATCGCCGACCAGACACTTGAAGTCTACCACAGAGTATTGAGCGAATACAAGTCGATAGAGGGCTGGAAGCCCCGGCTATAACCTCCCCCAGCTACGACCTAGCGCTAACTTCTAACACGCTAGATCCAACCCCCTCAGCGAAGTTTATATCCAATGGAGAGAATAGAGCATTTGTGGAGAAACGTAAACCAGGTCCTCGACAGGTATCGAGAGGGCGCAGCGCAAACATATTTGAAACCGTCGAGAGGATTGATTTTGTCGAAAGATTCGGCGAAATTATACGCTCGGCCCGCGAGAGGCTTGGACTGACCCAGGAAGAACTGGCCAACCTCGTCCACGAGAAGGTCTCCATAATAAAGAAGCTTGAGGCCGGCTCCTTCAGACCATCCATAGAACTGGCGCGGAACATAGAGAAAGTCCTCAAGATCCGGATTGTTAGAGAGCTGAGGGACGAGGACATACACATCACCCCGCCAAAGACACTGAAGCGGGGAGTAACCCTGGGCGACCTCCTCTCCTCTAAGAGCGAGGAGAAGGAGTGATTTCATCGGCTAGTTGGGTGACAAGTTAAATACCATATAGGATATTTTATACTAGGGTCAGGAAAGGGTGGTGTGACTCGCAGGTCGGCGGTAGACGAGTAGCGATAGTCCACAGGTACTTGGATGACGAGGAGCCCAACTTGGAGGAGTTGGCTGAGCTCTGTGAGACAGCTGGATACGAGGTCGTCTATGAATTATCCCAGAGACGGCATCCTCATAGCCAGTATAATATCGGGCCCAGCAAAGTGAAAGAGCTTGCCGAGGCGGTAAAAAGGCTGGGCATAGAGAAGGTTGTCTTCGAGAATGAGTTGAAGCCTGTGCAAGAGTATAACTTGGCTAAGGCTCTGGGTGTTGAGGTTATTGACAGGATTCGGCTAATCCTGGAAATCTTTACCCTCCACGCATCGAGCCTAGAGGCTAAACTCCAGATAAGGCTGGCGGAGCTGAAATATGAGCTTCCGAGGGCCAAGGAAAAGGTTAGGCTTGCGAAGAGAGGGGAGCAGCCTGGATTCCATGGACTAGGTGCCTACGAGGCCGATGTATACTATGAAGAGATCAGTAGGCGGATACAGAAGCTTCAGGAGAAGCTCGACGAGATAAAGATGAAGAAGGCCATTTCCATCAGCCGCAGCCGGCTTGACGGCACTCCCTCAATAGCGCTTGCGGGATATACGAACTCCGGTAAATCCACCCTCTTCAAGAGACTTACAGGCTATCCGGCCGAAATATCAAATAAGCTCTTTACAACTCTCTCAACCAAGAAGCGAGTAGCAAGAATCGTGGGGAAGCCCATATATGTCTCAGACACTGTAGGTTTTATAAAGAATGTCCCAGCCATGCTTGTCTCAGCCTTTATGTCGACTTTGATGGAGGTTGTTGAGTCGGACCTTGTCTTACTGCTGGTTGACGGTTCTCTTCCTCTACAGGAGGTGAAGCTGCGCCTCAATGTCGCTCTCTCTACGCTGAGGCAGATAGGCGTGGTCAACAAACCGATCGTGCTGGTGTTCAATAAGGCGGACCTAATACCGCCTGAGAAGCGAGATAAACTTATCGAGATAGTTGATGGTGCTTATCCCGCAGTGGTTTTATCAGCTAAGACGGGCGAGAATCTAGACCTTCTCGAGAAGACCATAGATTCTATGCTCTCAGGCTTTGTCACATTCACTGCGAGGATTCCACTAATGGAGGCCAGCCCACAGCTCATAACGCGGCTGCGCGAGAAGGGTCGGGTAGAGCTAATGGAGTATCGAGATGGCTTTTTAGAGATCAAGGCGACAACGCCGGCCCAGCTTGCCGAGAGGGTGCGAGCTCTCACCTATAACGGCGGGAGTTTCGTTCTGGGCGAGACTTAATATACGTGGATAACGCATCTTGGTCTGATGCTTAGGCGGGACGATTTAGGCCTCAGAGGTTTTCAGGGTCCCAGCACAATAATGCCATCAGACATAGAGAGGCTTGTTCGAGAGGTAATGCTGCTCAAGGAGGAAGTAAAGAAGATAAGAAAGGCCTTGGAGGACCACGGCATCAAAGTAGAGTAGGAAGGTCGCTGTATACGGCCATTATCAGGGGGACGAGCTTCCTCGTCAACATATCTAAAGCGGCGACCTTAGCCCTGCATTTTACCGACACCTCCCTCAATCTCTGCTGGGCATTTGGAGCTCGGTGTCTGGTGCTTGGTTCGAGGGGTTTGGCCGGCTTTAGGATAGGGTTTGCAGGGACATGGAAAAATCTACACACATCGTAGAGGCTGGTGTTGCTTAGGCCCAGGCGGCTTGAGACTAGGCTATAGAGATCTATGTTCCTAGCGGTGAATAATGGTGAAGGGTCTATCCCGTAGACTAGCATCTTAGCGGTGAGGAATGGGACGATCTTGGTCTCACCACCCCAGCTAATGTAAATGTGGCTCTTCCTCAACACCTGCTCTAGGGCGGCTAGGGCTACCTTCTCTTCAGTGGGATTCTTAACAACTCTAATCCTCTCTTTCTCGCCTAATAGTTCTTTATACCCGATGCATAGTAGCCGGCCTTTGTCTGGGTGTGGGTCGGCCGTCTCAATCGCCAATATGAGGGTGGTCGGCCTCAGCTTCATCCCTAAATCTGTTGATCCCATGTTGGAATTTAATCTATTGTTCCTACTTTAACATACGTGTTCAGCGGTGCTGCTCCCCTGAACTCCTTCGGATGTATGATCTCTGCAAGTATCGATATCCCCTTAATGGTGCTGGGAGAGTGTCTGCTGAAGTATATGGAGGAGTTGACCGCGTAGACTTCTCCACTGATGAAAGCAGGCGTCTCCCTAACCCACTCCTCACCCAACAATAGCTCGGCGTCGTGGTAAGCTTCTTGAAGACCATATCCGCATGGCCCACAAATTATCACCTCCGGCTCAAAATTCAGAACCTCCTCAGGCCTAACCCGCCTACCAGGCTTCCCCTTAGTGCCCAAGTCAAAACCGCCAGCGATCTCGATCATCTCAGGCGTCCAATGCCCTGAACAGTAGGGCGGATCAACCCACTCCATAAAGAAAGTCCTCTTCTTCTCCAGCCCATATGTCTTCTGGGCGATTCTGTGGACCTCTTCGCGGAGCCTAGCAACCAGCTCTACGGCCTCCTTAGACCTACCCACAGCCTCACCAATTATAAGAACATCGACAAGCACATCCTCTATTGAGTGGGGATGTAGTGTTAAGATCTTAGGGCTTGGCCGTAATTCGCTGATTACGTCCTCGACGCTTCCCGGCGTGATGGCACACACCTCGCAGAGCCCCTGCGCGACTATCACGTCAGGCCGCAGCCCTGATAATATTCGTTTGTCAATGACGTAGGGGGTTTCCCCTCTAGCGTAAAGCCCCGAGATAATTCTGTCAATTTCTCGCGAAGGTAAGCCACGCGTATCAACTCTCGGATAGACGACTATAGGCCTTGTCCGGGCCTCGGGCGGATAGTCGCATGCATAAGTAACTCCTACAAGATCATCACCCGCACCAAGGGCAAACAGTATCTCCGTGGCGCTGGGCACGAACGAGACGATCCTCACGTATTGATAGGCGTCGAAACCCTTACTTATCCATTAATTATCCCACCATAACTCGTGTATATTTCGACCTCCCACGCACATATGTGGAGGAATCGCCTTTAAATAAAACAATGTAGCAAAATGTGAATTGTGGTGATAGACGACTCCGAGCTTGAGCGTATCAAAGCGCGAAAGATGAGAAAACTACTTTCCCACGGTGAGAGTAGTCCACCGGTAGTCCCAAGTGTTAGAGACTATCCGACTCAACCCGTCGAGCTAAGCGACGCGGAATTCGATGACTTTGTAAATAAATACTCGCTCGTGGTGGTTGATTTCTGGGCCGAGTGGTGTGCGCCCTGCAGATTCATGTCCCCGGTTATTAAGGAGCTGGCCTCTGAGTTGGCGGGTAAGGTAGTCTTTGGAAAGCTGAACGTAGACTATAATCCAGTTACTGCGACTAGGTTCGGGGTAATGAGTATACCGACCTTCATAGTCTTCAAGGATGGGAAGCCGGTCGATGCCATAGTAGGTGCTATGCCCAAGCAGAGATTCAAGAACATGATTATGCAGTATGTGTCTTAGCCTCGGAATAGCGGCATTAGCTTTATTACAGGACTAGGAATAGTACGGTTGGACCGAGCGTAATGGGGGTGCTGTCTTACAGCGTAGACATTGTCGAGCATCTCGACGCCCAGAGGAGGGAACTTGAATCTTGGATTGAGAGGCGGCTAAGCCGGAGGCCTGATAGGCAGATCTTGGAGAGGGCTATTTATGGCGGAAAGAGGCTCAGGCCCATCTTTCTTCTCCTCGTCTTCGAGGCCTTGGCTGGAAAGGACAGGCAGTCCGCCCTCGATGTCGCGTTCGCCTTAGAACTGGCGCATGCTGCGAGCTTGGTCCATGACGACATTATTGACTGGGACGATCTCAGGCGGAGGAAGCCGGCCCTGTGGAGACAGGTTGGGATCAGCAGGGCCGTAGTTGAGGGTCACAGAATCATTAACCTCGCATTCAAGACAGTTCTCGAGAAGGGACTTGAGATATCTAGGATCTTCGTAGAGGCGTGGGATAAGGCTTCGCTCGGCGTGCTTGAGGAGATACTCTCAACCACCCCACCGTCTAAGCTGCTTTACCTGCGAATCATCGAGAACAAGACCGCCTCCCTCTTCGCTGCCGCTGCCGAGTCAGCCGCCATACTAGCTGGTGCGCCTGAACATGTCCGTATGCTCGCAAAGAACTATGGGCGATGCGTCGGCATTGTCTACCAACTAGGCGACGATTACGGTGAGATGCTCTCGGGAAGAGGTGTTGTGAGACTAATGCGAGACCTCGGGCGGATCGAGGAGCTGATAAGGCAGGGATACTTTGCGCTAAAGAGCGGGCGTCTCCGAGAACTCATAAACGTGTGGAAGGCCCTCCGCGGATTCCAGGGATATATTCCGGAGATCCTGGAGGAGACGCTGAGGGAAATAGATAGTATTGTGGAGGTGATGCCTGTAGAGGCGCATTACAAGAAGATTCTGAGCGAGTTTCCTAGATACTGTTTTCTCCAAATGGTCCGGGGGAACAGATAGGGTTTCTGAGAGGTAGGCGCTCCAGGGGCTTCAGCCAGCTTGTGTAGGAGCTTGCGGCTTATATGCCGGTGCTCTCTTACTGTAGGGCGGATGGATTTAGAGCAATAGAGGCATGTATTTCTCGGGGGATAGGCTTGTCAAATGTTTGGTGTTGTGGCTTAGCTGGGATGAAGAATTCTCCATGGTTCAAGCTCATCAACTATACGTGGATGTGTTTTTGGGGCGGTGTTTGTGAAGAACCTGTATGCCTTCTCCTCAAGCTTACCTCTCTGACGTTTAAAGCGATGTTTCTTAAAGCTTGGCCCGGCTCCTCCGCATACCCGCAAA
>JAVYLC010000009.1:30074-45597 GCA_038741355.1 Nitrososphaerota archaeon | reverse complement strand
CTGTGAAAGTAGAGCAATTAGCAGCCCAACTAGTATCGTTTCACACTGAGATGCCGCCGGGAAATGAGGAGGAATGCGCAGCATATCTTAGGGACTACTTCTACGACTTACATATAGAGGGTAGTGTGATTGAAATGCATAGATTCGCTGAAAAAAGGGCAAACCTTATTGTACGTATAGGTCCTCCGGGTAGGGCTGGGCTTCTCTTCTCAGGGCATCTCGATGTCGTTCCGGCCGGTGATCCAAGCATGTGGGACACACCAGCCTTTGAACCTAGAGTCCGTGAGGGAAGACTCTATGGAAGAGGGGCGGCCGACATGAAGGGGGAGTAGCTGCCATGGTTAAAGCCATTGAGACCTTTAAGGATAGAGAATTGAAGCGTGGGATAATCTTTATAGCTACAGCAGGTGAGGAGAAGGGTTTGATGGGCTTAAAGCGCTCATTAGGGATGGAAAAACTGAGAGATAGTGACGCGCTTTATGGTATAGGTGAGCCCACAGAGCTCCGTGCAGTCAGGGCTCACAAGGGAGGCGCGATATTCAAGATAACTTTTCATGGGCGCAGCTCCCATTCAAGCAGGCTCGACTTAGGCGTAAACGCCATAGAGAATGCGGCGCATTTCATAGTAGGGCTGATAAGTCTTAGGGAAAGACTTGGTGAGGTACAGGACCCGGATCTCGGGTCGTCAGTGCTTTCCACAACAATTATTGAAGGGGGGATAAAAGAGAATGTAATACCTGAAAGCTGTCAAGTGGTCGTTGACTGCCGCATGATCCCAGCCCACAGCAGCGAATATATCCGTTCGCGGCTCGAGGAATTAGCATCAACGCTCAGAGAAAAACTCCCAACCCTCCAGTTAACTATAGCTGAGACACTAAGCTATGACCCACTAAACACTCCGAGAGACAATCCCTTTGTAAAGCTATGCGAAGAGATCACTGGACAAGCATCCGAAACCGCTCCATACGGCACCGAGGGACCATTATATCAAAGACTGAACATATCTACAGTAGTACTTGGACCTGGAAGCGTAAAGCAGGCCCATATTCCAAATGAGTATGTAGAAATAAAGCAGCTCCACCAAGCACATCAGTATACGAAGAACTCATAAGACGGATTTGCCTCTAACCTATATGCTACACATTTAGCTAAAATATTGTTGAGTGTTAGTTTCCAGCTTAGTTAACCAATCACAACCCTGACGCTATACTCCTTAAATACAGCTCTTCTACTGAACGTTATTGATTTGAAGGTAAATAAGGTAAATTTGGGGTTTTATCCGACACCCCTCCACCTGATGACTAACTTGTCCCGCCACCTTAAGGGACCACGAATATATGTAAAGAGAGATGACTTAACGGGTCTTGCACTTGGGGGGAATAAGACCCGCATAATAGAGTACGTTTTAGGAGATGCTATAAACAGGGGCGCCGATGTAGTGATCGCCACGTCGGGCATCCAATCTAATTGGGCTAGACAGATCACAGCAGCTGCAAGGATACTTGGAATCAAGCCAGTATTACTCCTAAGAACTGCTCAGTTTAAAGGAACAAATATTGACTATACTGGCAACCTACTTCTAGACTATTTGATGGGGGCGGATGTGCGAATAGTAGAGGCCTCAATAAGAGATAATGTTGTAAGGGAGATGCAGGAGGTCGCAGATGAGTATAGAGCTAAGGGACATACCCCTGCTGTGATCACCGATGAACCAGTAGTTGGCGTTATGGGGTATCATGATTGTGCACAAGAAATAATGGAGCAGTCGGCGCGGCTTGGAGTGGAGGTAGACTATGTGGTGCACGCCACGAGTGGTGGGCCGACGCAGCCTGGCCTAGTCCTCGGATTCGCAGCCGCGGGAAAAAGAGTTAAGGTTATAGGAGTAAATTCCGCAGCATATGATCGAGCCACAACCATATCAAGGATACGCAACTTTATAGAGAAAGGGGCTGAGCTTATCAACTTAGACAAAGAAAAACTACCTAACACTGTGGACGTACTAGATGGGTATGGCGATTATGGTGAAGCTACTAAGGAAGTCATCGACGCTATACTATTAACAGCAAGGCTCGAAGGAATAATTCTCGACCCAGTATACTCTGGTAAAGCCATGGCCGGCCTAATCGATATGATCCAACAGGGCCAGATTGACACACATGCGAACATAGTTTTTATACATACTGGAGGCATACCAGCTATATTCGCTTATAGGGACCTACTATTCAAAAAGGCTCAAAGCCTACATTCATTGTATCCCTGAATGATGAATATGAGGAAAATTAGGTTAGACTAATCGGGCCTAGACATATTCAGCAGGCACGATAGCTAATTAAAGTAATTCCTTTAATATTTTTCACCATCTTTTTAAAATCCACCACTTTTGCATACATTGCGAATGCACGAAACCTATGGCGATGTCTATAGTGAGTTAAAAAGTATGTTCGCCTAAATCAACTAGGCGATAATAAATTCTCGACATTTTTTGATGAAAGTTGTTTGATAATCTACATATGGTTCACTATGAGTTTGTTGCAAGCTGGTTCTTGGGGAGACATGATACTTAAGGTCTGTAGGCTCCGTAATAATTAATAATTACGAATCAATGGCAATGGCAATGGTTGAAGCTGCTTATTTCGCCGTTGCGTTCATAGGCTTACTACACGGTTTGGATCCAGGGCATGGCTGGTCTCTCGCTCTTCTATATGCGGCCAATCCCCGCTCAAGGGGGCCGGCAAGCCGCCCTCTGAGGCATTTGTTGGCTCTGTAGTGTTTTCATATTTCCACTTGATCTCCTCTTTGGTGGTGGTTGTGGCGTACATGGCTCTGAAGGCGGCTCTAGACTTTTCCTTACCATACTTGAACTATGTCGCGGGAGCTGCTCTTCTCATTCTAGGTATCAGGTATTTGCTAGAGAGGCTGAGAGATAATTCGGAGAAGGATCATGGGCACCTTCACAATGATTTCCAAGAGGGTGTGCATGGGAATGAACACGAGCATCTAGGCGGCATAAGGCATACTCATCCTCATAGACACGCGAAAGGAGTTTTGATTAGTCTCTGGGGGATAGCCGTCTCTGCTTTCTTCTTGGGGTTTGTCCATGAGGAGGAGTTTGCTCTCTTAGCCCTTGCCGTCGGTGGGGTCGACCCGCTTGCTCTTATGCTGATCTATGGCTTGGCTGTGACGGCGGGTCTGGTGAGAGTAACTATGGTCGCTGGCATGATATATGGCAAGGTTGAGGAGAAACTCAAGAGGCATGAAGGCGTCATACCTAAGCTGAGTGGTATGATCCTTCTAATAATGGCTGCAAGTTTCCTTATTGGTCTGAGATGATAGTGTGCCTTAATGCTTATATGCATAAACCCTGATATGCGACTCAATAGTTAGATATTTTAATGGTCGTTCTTAATTAATTCGGCGTCCTCGGCATCTTTATTAACGTAGACATTAGAAAATATTATGTAGAGTAGAGTTCTAGATGTCGAAGTATAGGTAGAATTCATAGGGGTGTGGGCGTGCGGAGACTTGTGTATGTTCTCTAAGACCATTCTCTATTATTGTGTCTATGAGCTCGCTTGGGAATATGGGTTTGAGGAATTCGTGGTCTGATTCGAGCTCCTCGATTGCTTCTTTTAGGCTTCCGGGGAGCTGCTTAATTCCTAGCTGTCTCCTCTTCTCGGGTGATAGCTTGTATATGTCTTCGTCAACCGGGTCTCCTATATCGATCTTCTTCTTGATTCCGTCAAGTCCGGCGGCCATTATAGCGGCAAAGCATAGGTAGGGGTTGCACGATGGGTCTGGGGTCCTGAACTCGATTCTTTTCTTGGCGCTTGCGGTGCGGCCCTTATGGTATACAGGCACCCTAACGTTTGCTGATCTGTTGCTTCTGCTCCAGGCTATGAAGACTGGCGCCTCATATCCCGGCACGAGTCTCCTGTAGCTGTTGGTTGTGGGTGCCACTATGGCGCAGAGGGCTCTGCTATGCTCTAGCAGCCCTCCTCCGAAGTATCTGCCTAGCTGGCTCAGCTCAGCGTAGTCATCATTCTCGTCGTAGAAGAGGTTCTCATGTCCATCTAACTGTAGGACGGCGTGGCCGGGGTTAGACTTGACCTTACTACTCCTCCATAGGCTAACATGGGTATGCATGCCTGAGGCATTGTCGCCGAAGATTGGCTTTGGCATAAATGTGGCTATCATTCCGCTCTTGGCAGCCAGGTTCTTGACAACGAATTTGTATGTTATGGAGTTGTCGGCCATGTTTGTGAGTGTGTCTCTGTACATGTCTATCTCGCACTGTCCTGCTGTAGCTACTTCGTGGTGGTGGGCGTCGCAGGGTATGTGGAAATAGTCTGAAAGTATGTTGACACACTCGGACCTGAAGATCATTAGTGTGTCGTGTGGTGGGGCAGGGTAGTAGCCCTCTTTAAACCTGATGGGGTAGTTGGTTCCTGCGCTGCTCCACGCCGCTTCTTTCGACTCTATGCTGTAGGACTGGCCCATGTAGGCATCTAGGACATCCCAGTGGACTTTGTCGAAGACGAAGAACTCGATCTCGGGCCCCCAGAAGGAGGTGTCGTATCCCTGCTCAGCCGCATACATCTCAGCCTTCTGTGCTACATATCTTGGGTCCTTCTCTAGCCTTCCACGTGCCATCCCCCAGCCCACGTTGCATATCATCCTCGCTGTCTTCACATGGTCGGGTATCCATGGGATGATGGCGTAGGTTGACGGATCTGGGTAGAGTACTAGGTCGGACTCATGTATGTCTACGAATCCTCTGATGGAGGAGCCGTCAAGCTTTGGGACCCCAGATGAAAATGCATCCTCGTCGAGGAATTTGGCTGGAATCGTTACGTGCTGGAGCCTGCCTGGAACATCCGTGAACTGAAGGTCAATGTATTTTATGCCATCCCTTTTAACACTCTCTAAAACTTGGTCGATGGTCATCCTCCATGGAACAATCTCGCCATTATCAAAGATAAACGGCATTTCTTCAACACACCTCAACTAGAGCAGTAAACCTCATAGCTGCTACGATTTTGTCGACTGAATAGCCATCAATAACAGCTACTTCATGTCCATCTGCTATAATTTCTTCATCCTTTACCGTTTTATGGACCACCATTTTGCGATTTATGGCTAATAAGTCTTATTTAAAGATGACATTGGCAAGGGCCATAAATACCCTATAAAATGAACATTTTTCCTTCATTAGGGTTCTTCATTAAACATTATTCAAATCACTCCCTCCGGGAAAGCCCCATCACTCAATGCATAACTCTTTGCATTCTTCGTGGAGTGTAAATATTTAGGTGAGGCTCCATCAGTTTTCATCTGTGCAGCAGACGGTCTATGTTGGTAGGCCGATTCCGCGGAAGGAGGATCTGAGGCTTTTAACGGGGAGGGGGAGATTCATAGATGATATCAGTCTTCCCAGGGTGCTTTATGCGGCCTTTCTTAGGAGTCCGTACGCTCATGCAAGAATAACTAGTATCGATGTTTCTGGCGCGCTTCAAAATGGTGCGGTGGCTGCTTTCACAGGATCGGAGATTAATAAGATGTGTGGTGGCATACATGTGGATGTACCGCGGGGACGGAAGGGTTTTGTGGTTAAGCCTCTCGCTGAGGGCAAGGTTAGGTATGTTGGCGAGCCTGTCGCTGTTGTAGTTGCTAACGACCCTTACACCGCGCGGGACGCTCTAGAGTACATCAGCGTGGATTATGAGAGGCTTGAGCCGGTTGTAGACCCTCTTGAGGCTTCTAAGCCGGGAGCGCCCATCATACATGATGACTTCCCAGACAATGTCTGCTTTACTAGGAAGCGTGTGTATGGCGACGTCGAGGCGTCCTTCAGGGAGGCTGACAGGGTAGTTGATGTCCAGCTGAGGATACAGCGGCTTGTCCCATCTGCGATGGAGTGTCGTGGAGTGGTGGCCTTTTTTGACGAGGGAGTTGGATACCTGCGTATCTGGGCCACCAAACAGTTCCCTCACGATTTTCGCAGCTGGACAGCAGAGGCCCTTGGAATACCTGAGTCGAAGATTCAGGTTATAGCGCCTGACATCGGCGGGGCCTTTGGCTCGAAACTCGAGCATTATCCTGAAGATGTGGTGATTCCTCTCTTGGCCAAATTGCTTGGACGGCCTGTTAAGTGGGTTGAGACGCGTAGTGAGAACTTCCACTCTACAACACATGGGAGAGGTAGTGCGGCTTGGGTTGAAGCGGCTGTGAAGAGTGATGGTAGGCTTCTCGGGCTCAGGGCTAGGATCTTGACGGATCTCGGTGCCTATCCATACTTCTCCACGATACAGGTTCCTGAGGGGATTGTTGGGATGCTGCCGGGCTGCTATAAGTTAGGAGGCTTAGAGGCCGAGGTAACTGGCGTCTTTACTAATAAAGTTCCCACCGCTGCGTACAGGGGCGCGGGTAGGCCAGAGGCCTCATATATCATTGAGCGGACTATGGATAGGGTTGCGAGGGAGCTGGGAATCGACCCAGCCGAGGTTAGGAGAAGGAATTTCATCAGGCCGGAAGAGTTCCCCTACGAGACTATAACCGGTCACAGATACGATTCTGGAAACTATGAGCAGGCGCTCAACAAGGCGCTGGAGATTGTGGGCTATGAGGAGGTTAGGCGTAGGCAGTCTGAGCTGAGGGCAATGGGCAAGCTACTGGGCATAGGGATCTCAAGCTATATCGAAGTGTGCAATTTCGCTCCTACTCCAGCCATCGTGAGTATGGAGAGGGATGGCAGGGTTAAGGTGATATCTGGAACGATGCCGCATGGTCAGGGGGAGGAGACTGCCTTCGCCCAGATAGCAGCCGACGCGCTGGGCGTAGATATAAAGGATGTAGACGTCATATTCGGAGATACTTCTCTGATCGGATGGGGGCCGGGGACGGCGGGCAGCTGGACACTAGCATCTGGCGGCAATGCTGTCCTAGAAGCCTCTAGGAAGGTGAGAGACAAGGTACTGAGACTGGCAGCCCACATGCTGGAGGCGAGGCCTGAGGACCTAGAGATTTTTAATGGTAGGGTTGGGGTGAAGGGTGTTCCAGAGAGGTCCGTGACGATCAAGGAGGTCGCCGCCATGGCATATGACCCTTCAGCATTGCCCGCGGGTATTGAACTCGGGCTCTCTGCAGAGGTGGGCTACAGTCCGCAGTTGACGTATCCTTTTGGGACACATGTTGCGGTCGTCGAGATAGATGTGGAGACGGGGAGGGTGGAGGTGAAGAGGCTAGTGCTCGTCGATGATTGTGGAAGGGTTGTTAACCCGCTTCTGGTGGAGGGGCAGATCGTTGGGGGAGCTGTCCAAGCCTTGGCCCAAGCCCTCTACGAGGAAGCCCTATACGACACCGACGGGAACCTCGTCAACTCCAACTTCGGCGACTACCTTATACCCACCGCCGTAGAGATACCTGAAATTCAAATAGCGAGGACCGAGACACCCGCTCCTAACCCACTGGGCGCTAAGGGTGTCGGAGAGGCTGCTACCATAGGACTGGCACAGGCCGTGGTAAACGCTGTCGAAGACGCACTGGCGCCGCTTGGTGTCAAAGTCGTGGATACGCCGCTAACACCCTACCAGATCTGGCGAATAACACGAGAAAAACCTCCTAAGCCAGGCTGAAGTAATAATTGCGTATTATTCTAAATAAGTTGACGTGAACATTTATATAGGGGACCATAGTTTCCTATGGAGCGGGGCGCCCGGGACAGGGGAGACCAAGAGGCGTCAGGGAGACCTGGCGTCTCGAGGAATCTCTAGTCTCGTGGACCCATCGGGAAACCGTGGGCAAAGAGATTGGAGAGGGTGCTCACGGTGTGCGTGGGGCCTAGGGGTCTAACACGCACGTCGCGCGCCCTCCCCGAAAGGCGCCCCTTATTCTTTTCCAGCAGTTAACACGTGTCGGAGTATCCTCTCGTAGTACTGTTCTGGCGAGTATTCTATCATCTCGAGGCTATCGATGTTAAGCACGATTATGGAGTGTATTCTGCAGTTACGGAGCTCGTCTATCTGGATTGGGGGCCTGCTGTAGTAGATGTCGCAGAGCCTTTTCAGCGTCTCTACCTCACCAGCCTCTCTAAGCCTTGGCGGCTTCATTAGGGCCTCCGGAATCTCCAACACGTTGTAGCGGGGCGTTGCTAGGCTGAACTTGTCCGCATACTTGCTGTACCGCGCAACCTTACTAACCACGCGGGCCCGCAGATACCTCTGGGGGTCGAGCGCGGCCTCTGGTGGTGCGAAGCCTGTCTCAATCTCGATGATGTGAGTGCTTCCCCCCTTCTCGCCGAACACGTCACAGACGAGTGCGTCGCCCAGATACCTCTCCACATCCACCTCGTATCCCAGCCTCGCCAAGTGCCCCGCGCAGATCACCTCCATCACAGAATGGTTGATCTTAACGAGTCCCTTCTGGTACATGTCGGTGAGCTTCCCTCCAATCTTGGAGAGCTGGTCCCTGAGATGCTGTCCCAGCGCCTCTGTAAGCCTCTCCACGAGCGCGGCGATGTCTCTCGCAAAATCGCTGTTAGACGATCTATCACCCTGTTTGACTACTCCCCGCTCACCCACTCTGATGAATATGTAAGTGTGGTCTTGTCATTAAAGCCTACGCTACCTGAGCCTTTAATTTTAAAACATACCATGGTGGATGGCGGCTTGGCCGGTGAGACGTGTGGTCGCGTCACTCTAGCCTTGGCGCTATGAGGTATTCGAGCCTCCCTGCGGGAAGTGTGAAGGTCAGCTTTATGGGCTTGTTGCTGCTCAGCTGTATGAGGGTCTCTTCGGATAGATCCCTGCCCGGCTTAACGATCCGCTCTAGGTAGGCGAGACTGAAGCTTGCAACAACCTCGTGGGGAGCCTCCACCTCGTATACGAGCGCGCCATCCCTCGAGAGCTTGTTCTCAACTACGCCCATATCGCCCTTAGCCATCAATATGACGGCAGAGGGCTGAATGACTATTTTGACAGAGTCGGAAACTAGGCTGGCATCCTCTACAGCCTCCCATAGCGCCTCCGAGTTCACCCTAGCCCTCGCCTCAAAGACGAGCTTTGGAGACGCGCTAGCGGCTGCGACGGGTTCTAGCGTGTTGAGCTGGTATCTCCTCTCCCGCGACTTGGTCGGGTCTGTCAGTATTATGTTCAGCTTCCTCTTATCCTCCTCGTAGACGAGTGTCAGTGACTCACCCTTCTTAGCCCTCTTGAGGAATTTGAGCAGCTCCTGAAGGTTGACCGTGAGCTCCGTCTCCTTATCAGCCACGAACTCCTCGGCGGCTTCCTTCCTCAGCTCAAAGTCTACGAGGCTGACATGAGCTGGGTCCATAGACACAAGCCTCAGCGAGTCTTGCGTCACCTTGAATGAAGCCTCATCAACAACAGCGGCGACTGCCTTAAAGAGGTCCGCGGCGTAATCAGCGTTGGGAAGCCTCATAGTAAACATGGTATTCCCTCCCATCTCTGATTGCCTGCCGCCTCGCTTAAAATATTTGGCTGGAAGCGGCGGGTGGAAGCCTCTATTGGCTATACCGGGGAAATAGTGATAACCGACTTATATCCTAGTTTAAAGCTCGGGCGCCACATGAAGAGCTTGTGCCGATCTTCAGCCCTGTCAGGGAGTCGGACATTACGAGGGCTATAGCCTCGTCCTTCATAGAGATGTTTAACGAGTATGCGCGGAGTGACGTGGTCGTAGTGGGTGCCGGTCCTGCGGGACTGATGGCGGCTAGGGAGCTGGCTAGAAGTGGAGTGCGCGTCCTAGTGATTGAGCAGAACAACTACCTCGGCGGAGGGTTCTGGATCGGCGGATACCTGATGAACCCTGTAACCTTCAGGGCCCCGGCCCAAGATATACTCGACGAACTCGGAGTCCCATATAAGAAGTATGCAGAGGGACTCTACGTGGCCCACGGCCCCCACGCATGCTCTAAACTCATAGCCTCCGCCTGCGACGCTGGCGTCAAATTCCTCAACCTGACAAAGCTCGACGACGTGGTGGTGAGGGATAATGCGGTTAGGGGCGTCGTGGTTAACTGGACACCAGTCGAGGGTCTTCCAAGACAGATCACTTGCGTCGACCCTATAGCCTTAGAGGCTAACCTTGTGATTGACGCTTCTGGGCATGACGCCGCTGCCGTGAAGAGGCTCGAGGCGCGAGGCCTTGTTAAGATTAGGGGAATGGGAGCGATGTGGGTGGAGAGGTCTGAGGACGCCGTGGTCGAGTATACCGGCGTCGTCTACCCGGGGCTGATAGTTGCGGGGATGGCTGTGGTAGAGACCTATGGTCTGCCGAGGATGGGGCCCACCTTCGGGGCGATGCTACTGTCAGGAAAGAGGGCGGCAGAGATAGCCCTAGAAGAGCTAAAGAAGCTGGAGGCCGAGGCCGTCTAGCGCGCTGGGAACTATTTGACCCTCAAGACCTATAGAGGGCTCAAGCTATACATCTACAAAGATCCATCCACGCGGGCGATTAGATATGCCGAGCTGGCCGAATATCTTCAAGAACACGTCCCACACTGCAGCGTTGAGGTTAGGGAGGATTTCATAACACACGCCAGGGAGTACTGGGGCGCGGAGCCGCGACGCCTCTCATCATCTATAGCCGCTGCGAGAGTTGTCGATGTGTTAGGATGTGAGCCGGTTGGGGAGCCGCTGCCGGGCGAGGTCGCCTTTGAGGAGAGGATGTTGTCAAACCCGGCTAGGAGGGTGGGGGGAGTCCTCTACGAGGGCTACACACTCCAAAACCTCTTCCAATCCCTCATCCTAGGCGACGAGCAGCGGTATGGGGTACTACACACAATTTTGACTCAGAGGATGTTGGTGACTAAGGAGCTGGGAGAGGGTAGGGGCCACGCAAGGACCATAATCTTGGGCCAGCCAGTCCTAATATCCACGACTGGGCTCGTTGAGGCCCCAGCCCTCCCCAGGGACATCTATGTCAGAGTTCAGCTCTTCAGGAGCCCGGATATGCAGCAGCTCCTCCTCGAGGAAGAGAGGAGGAGGCTAGAGGGTCGAGTCCTCTCTCCAGATGATGAGAGACTAACCGAAGTTGTCAAGGGCTACGCGCTGATGGGGGTCTTCTACTATCTCTTCGGCGAGGCCTTCTGCAGCAACATGAGGTGCAGACTATACAATGCTCACACCCACGAAGAGCTGGTTGAGGCCCAGATTAGAAGCGGGAGACTCTGCGCCGCTCACCAGCAGATGCTAGACGCTCTGAAAGCGTCTCCAGCCGCCTAAGCACGACAAGCTACTCCTCAATCATCGGAAAAACCCGTTTCGCATTACCGTAGGTCATTTCCCTGAGAATCTTCTCTGGGACCGAGTTCGCCAGAAGCCACCTGATACATCCCGAGAAGCTCTCAAGGCTTCTTATCCCTGAGAGATATGGTGGCCCATACTTCTCCCATGGAGCATGTGGTGCGTGGTCTGTTTCGAGGAAGTCAACCTCGCCATTCTTGACCCGCTCAAGGAGGCCCTCGACAAGCTTCTTCTCCCTAAGCGGCGGGTTCACCTTAAGAGCCACGCCACCGGGCCCTGCCATATCCTCTACGCTCATCATGAGGTGATGGGGTGTGACTCCACAGACTACGCGGAGGCCCTGCTCCCTCGCCTCCTTGACGTGGTCTAAGGATGCAGGGTTGCTTATGTGGACGAGGTAGAGGGTCCCGGAGAATCCTGTCTCCATGGCGAGGGATATCTGGTCCTTGACAGACTCGGACTCCGCCTCCGGAGGTCTACAGAGATTCCACTTCCAGGGCTGGCTAGGGTCCCACAGATCTTCTCGAAAGAGGCTGACCTTCTCACAGTGAACCGCTATAACGCCGCGGTAACCCAGCTCGGACAGCCTCTGGTAGACGAGACACTGGCCCTGTATATCGCGGGCCTCCAGCCCCTTCATCGGCGCCGTATACATTTTGAAGCCAACCACCCGCCTTAGCTTCTTGGCAGCCTCCACAGCCTCCTCGAGCTGCCCCTCATCTGGAGTGACTGCGACGTAGACATAGTAGCCATTTTCTACACCATCACGTCTCGCGGTCTCGAGCCGCCTCTCTGCAAGCTCTAGACTTATTATTGGTGGATCCGTGTTCGGCATGTCGAGGATGGCTACCACACCTTGTTCCCTCGCAAGCTCCGCCACCTCCTTGATCGTTGACTTATAGGCCTCGTTCCAATCCCTGCAGTGTACATGCGGATCAATACATCTCCAAGCACTCATGCGGGGATCACTAGTCTCTCAGAAAGTCTGGAATCCTCTCTATCTCTAGCAGTGTGTCACAGTACTCGCAGGCTATAACACCATGCTCCTTCATAACAATGTAGCGAGGAATTGCGGGCTCCCTCTCCACGTTAGTGATGCATGTTGTCTCGGGGCAGCGTATCTTTCCCACAATCTTCTCCGGCAAGCCTGGGCTATGCTTCTCGACCTTCCAGTCTCTGATGTAGTTGATAGTTATCTGGGGGAGGACGAGCGCAAGTATCTCTGCCTCATCCTCGCTGACCATGTAGTGGTATAGCTTTACGATGTCTTTTCTGCCAAGCTTTTTGCTGGGGACATTGTGGAGTACAATGACGGAGACGTCGGGATTTTGTTTAAGTGTCTCTAAGTTGAGGAGTTTTATTACTTGGTCTGCCCTCCAAGCCGGTATGTGGTCGAGAACGGTGCCCCAGTCAATCTTTCTCACTAGGAGCGACTCGCCGCTCATCCCACCCCACCAAGCACCAAGTGTAGGAGTGCCTTCCTAATAGGCAAACCATTCCTAGCCTGCTCGAAATACCACGCGTTAGGAAGCTTATCCACCTCGGGAGATAGCTCATCAACCCTAGGGAGCGGATGCATGACCCCCAAATCGCTTCTACCGTAAGAGAGGAGTTTAGCGTCAACAACGTATGAGCCTCTCACACGCTCATACTCTGT
Source organism: Nitrososphaerota archaeon (assembly GCA_038741355.1). Taxonomy (GTDB): domain Archaea; phylum Thermoproteota; class Nitrososphaeria_A; order Caldarchaeales; family Calditenuaceae; genus HRBIN02. Next base: position 32,679 of record JAVYLC010000009.1, on the reverse strand, counting down.
TGGGTCCGGAAACCTTTCTTTCTGGATACGCGTCACATACAAGACGTCCAGCTCGGGCATCACTTCCTTAATCTCGTCAGCCTCCACGGCTTTCCTATAAGTTACACCCCTCTCGGAGAGGTAGAGCTCCACCTCTCTTCTAACCTGGAGAAGCGGTGGCGCCATGAAGACTATCTCGACCCCATCATATTTTGAGAGCAGATAGCAGAGCGAAGGGATAGTCCTAGAGTACCTGAGATCCCCTAACATCCCTATCCTCACACCATCGACTCGTCCTAGCCTAGATCTGATTGTGAAGACGTCCAATAAGGCCTGTGTGGGGTGTTCTTGGCTCCCGCTTCCCGCGTTGATGACCGGCACAGAGGCGGCCTCTGCAGCGAACCTTGCTGACCCTCGCGCAGGATGCCTCAGAACAATACAGTCTGCTCCATACCCCTCAATCATCTTCACCGTATCATAGAGTGTCTCCCCCTTCGCAATAGATGACATCTCGGGATCATGTATGGAGAGGACCTCAGCACCGAGCATCCTCGCAGCCACGTAGAAGCTTTGGAATGTCCTCGTTGAAGGCTCAACAAAGATCAACGCAACATTCTTCCCAACAAGCGTATCTTCTAAATGGATGGTGCCTGAGTTGACCCCTTCCGCGAGCCTGAAAACTAGCTCCGCATCCCCGCGGCTTAGGTCTCTGCAGCTGATGATGTCCCGGCCGGCGAGAGTGTTTTTGAGTCCCAGCGGGGATCCACCCTCTCGACCCCCACTTAGCGATGAGGGCAAAACAAACCCACCACCTCGTACTGTTGGCGCGGATTTAAGCCTATACTAGAAAAATTTTCCATAGAAGCCAGTTACAGTTCCTTAGGAGTGTAGCGGAGCTATGGTTTTATGCCGAAGGCCCGGGCAAGGGACTCGAAACGCCTAAACTCTTCTATGAACTTGGCCCCGCTCACCGTTAGGGTATAGACGGGTTGGCCACCATCCCGCCTCTCGAGAAGGCCGCGGCTTACAAGCTCATCCAAATACTTCACAAGCCTGTCATACGGGAGATTCGCATCCCTCATGATCGTCGTTATTTTGGCGGCGCCCTCAGAAGAGACTGACTCCAAAATATCCACGTAGATTCTAAGCCTAGACCTGTATTCTTTCCCTCCACGTGGACGCTCCCCTTCAACTGGCGCCATACCCGAGCCAGCACCCATCCTCCGCGGCTCTCAAAATAAGCTCATCTAACTTTTCTATAATTTAGACGCATTACGTCCTTCCCCACTACTTATGCTGAATACACGTATTCTCTCCCCCTTTAAGAAGCTCTTCATGATCGCCGCCCCCGCATCCCCCTTCTTCGACAGCCTTATTGTTCCACCCTTACCTACCGTAGCCAACGCTACGAACTGGTCCCCGACATAAACCGCAACCCTCTCACCCTCCCTCTCTTCTGGCAACTTGAGCTCAACGGAGGCGCCACCATCACTGACAGTACACTCTATCTCCTCGCCCATGGTCAGGAGCTTTGGAGCCAGCTCGATCTCGACTCCAAGTCTTTTTTCAAGCCTTCTAATGCTCTTAGCGTGATATCTGAGAAGCCTCGCCAAATCCTCTCCCTCACACTTAACCACGATCTTCCCGCCCTCCAGCGAGACTTGAAAATTCCTAAGAAACCGTCCCAGGGCTCTTGACACAACGTTCACAGCCCTCTCAACGTCAACGGCCTTTAACGCTTGATCCGAAAGTTTAACCACGGTAACCTGCTCCCCGAAGGTATAGATCTCATACTCTAGCCGCGAGTTTTCTAAGTCGATCACCTCGACTATGGGCCTTGCTAGGTCTCTGTCAGACATGCCTGTGGGTATTCGGACGGTCTGTCTGAGCTCGTAGACCCTTTCAACCCGGCCATCCCTTATGAAGATCACCGTGTCGACTATGTAGGGGAGGAGCCCGAGGTCGACCTTGGAGATGAAGCGTTGAATCGCGTCTATGGGGTCGCTCGCATGTATCACACCAACCATCCCCACACCCGCAAGCCTCATATCGACGTAGACTTGGAAATCCCTCTGCTTCCTCATCTCGTCGAATATAGTGAAGTCGGGCCTGATTAGGAGGAGGATCTCGGCGCTCTTCTCGAAGTCGCCCTCTAGGGGTCCGAACTGCGTTATCTCTGGACCGACCTGAAGGTCTCTCGGCGACTCAAAAGTCTTCACAATCTTTCCGAGGCTCCAGTAATACTCGGCGAGGCTTGAGGCGAATGTCGTCTTTCCCGAGCCGGGAGGCCCAGCTATGAGTATACCCTCCGCCTTGGTGGATAGGCGTTGGAAAAGCTTCTTCGACAGGTTGTAGTCATATATCGTGAGCTTGGCTATCGGTCTGACAACAGTTATCTCGATGTCGTCGCTGAACGGAGGCCTAGTCATGGAGACGCGGTACTGGCCTATCTGGATGACGGACGCCCCGCTTCTAGAGATTTCCACTGATGCGTCCTCGCTGTGGTGTGCCAGCCACATGATGTCGTTGATCATGGCCTCGGCCTCTTCGCGGGTGAAGGGCTCTTCTCTCAGCTTGACAAGGCTGAAGCTCCCAGGCCTGCCCTTCTTCGCCATGGGGGGCGCAC
>JAVYLC010000009.1:28846-29976 GCA_038741355.1 Nitrososphaerota archaeon | reverse complement strand
CCAACCTTTAGGTGGAGGCTCATGGTGTCTTCCGTAAAGTATTGCTGGAAGGAAGGCTCCCTCCTTGGCTCCGCTACCTTAAAGTGCTTGGCCGCGATCCCCTCAGCCTCCGCGACAAGATACTGGACATAGTCTGAGGTGTAGAGGGTTCCGCCCTCCAGCCGGGCCACGTCTCTGATAAGCGCATCTATCCTCCCACCCCGCGCCAGCCTAATATCCTCGAGGCTCGGTCTCTCACCCGCAAACCTAACCTCTACCCCCTGTGCAGCAGCGAGCTCCCTAATCCGCTTCACCTCGTTTATCCCGACAAATCCTTCAGCTCTCCCCCGCGAAGCCTGTGCTTGGAGCTCATCGAGCGCGGCCATCGGAATCACTATCTCAGCATCCCTCAGCTCTCCGCGCTCCAACATGGAGGAGAGAACCCGGTTAATCAGCACACTAGTGTCCGGTACTATCTTCTCCCTGCCCAACCCGTCAAGTAATAGGTTGACAGGGACTATATATCGGGTGAGAGGAGGTGTTTTGAAGGGGATAAGGATAAGAGGAGAGGCGGCTCTCCAATAGATGGATGCTTAATAGGCGGCATCCGCGGCTAGACCCCTTCGTCCCAACAGGCTGGGACATGGTCGGCAAGATCATAGACTTCGCGGGGCCTGGCGAGGACTCTATACTGGTTGACCTCGGCTCAGGAGATGGGAGGCTCGTCATCGAGGCGGCCAGGAGATACGGTTCTATCTCAATGGGTATTGAGCTTAACCCCCAACTCGTAGATATAGCTAATAGGAGGGCCGGTGAGCTTAGACTGGAGAATGTAGCCTTCCTAAACACTGACGTGAGGGTAGTCAGCCTCGAGGGGGTCACACACGTTGTAGCCTATCTTACAAGCAGGGCGTTAAAGGAGGTCGAGCATGTGCTTCTAACAGCTCCAGAGGACGCAGTCATTGTGACGCATAACTATCCTATCCGCGGCTGGAGCCCCATCGAGGTTTTGGAGACTTGGTCGAGTAGTGACGGAAAACTGCATAGGCTCTACAAGTATACTCCGAGACTGAGTGCACCTGCCTCCAAGCAGGCAAGACCTCTTGCGACGGGGGCTCGGCGGCTGGACACGGTTCTAAACTCCCTGAAAG
>JAVYLC010000009.1:0-28750 GCA_038741355.1 Nitrososphaerota archaeon | reverse complement strand
GTCGAGTAGTGACGGAAAACTGCATAGGCTCTACAAGTATACTCCGAGACTGAGTGCACCTGCCTCCAAGCAGGCAAGACCTCTTGCGACGGGGGCTCGGCGGCTGGACACGGTTCTAAACTCCCTGAAAGCCCGCTACCTCTAAGCCAGTGGCTTGGCTCTCTCATGGAGGGTCTTCAGCCGCTCTTCCTCCTCCAGAAACCTTAAGACCCTCCCTCAGCCTCTTCGACGCATAGTAGGTAAACATCACGCCGCTCACGAGTAGCGTCAAGTAATAAGTGAGTATCCGCCACGCCACGACGGCGATCCACGAGTAAACCCCCAAGACCTTGCTGGAGAAGAGGTAGACTCCAGCCTCAGTCAAGCCCGCGCCCCCTACCGTCACAGGAAGGATCCCCAGTGTATTCCCTGCGTGAAAAGCGTAGATTGCGTCTATGAATCCAATCGCCGCATAGTTTGAGAAGACAGCGTAGAGCGTGGCGGCGGGTATAAGCATCACGGCCACCGTAGCGGCTAGGAGGCCTGCGGAAATAGATTTGCCCCGACTAAAACTCAGCGGCTCGAGAAGACCCAGCGAGTTGAGGCCCACCTGTTTAAGCATGTTTAACACTCTTCCAAATACTGAGAGGTGCATCTCAAGCCGGCTCGTCAGTCTGCGGAGGCGCTCCAACCCCTGACGCCTAGACTGTATGAGCAAGCTGGTGACCAGTATGAGTTGTAGAGCAGGTATGGTGATCAGCAACATAGCCACGCTTATCGCGCCGTGGGACATGGCCGCTACGCCTGCTAGGAGGGCTATCGGTGCTGCGACAAGCACGTCTAGGATTAGCTCGGTGAATGCTATCCAGAGGGCTACTATAGGGTTCTCGCCCTTCTCTGTCAGTATCCAGGCCCTGACCGCCTCGTCCGCCATGAATGGGATTGTGGTGAGTGCAAAGAACTCGCTCACACTCCTAATCATAAACGCCTCACCCATGCTCATAGACGTAGATGAGAGGCGCTCCACCAGGAGGTAGAATCTCACCCCCTGTGCCAGTAGCCTCGCCAGGCACAGGCCTAGGGATAGGAGTAGGAGGGAGGGTGGGATAGAGAGTAGTGTCGACAGCGGTATATTGAACAGGGTGGCTATGAGGAGTGTTATGCCTGCACTTGCTAGGAGGCCGGCTAGGGAGGCCCTGAGGAGGCGTCTCACCCTACTCATCGCCTAGCCACCAGGCAGATCGACTGTTGCAGCGGAACTAGTAGCGGGGAGCGTAGGAGGCGTAGTGGCCAGAATATGTGTAGGTGGAGCGGTATCCTCCTCTCCACCCTCAACCCATTTCTCCTAAGCATACCTTCTATGCTAGACCAGTTGAAGTGGTGTATGTGTGTCCTGTCAGCGAAGCTATCGTAAAGCCCAAACCCGCGGGTGTTGGGTGTTGTAATTAACAGCCTGCCGCCATCCTTGAGGACCCGTGCACACTCCCTTAGGGCGGCCTCCGCATCTGCTACATGCTCGAGGGAATCCAGCATAATAATCCCTTCAAAACAAGAGTCGCGGAAGGGCAGCCTCACGGCGTCGGCGAGAATATTCGGGCTTACAGACGCATCCACATCCACCCCCACGTACTCCAGACTTCTACAGTAGCCCTCGTAAAGCCGTAGACCACACCCAACCTCTAGAACCCTGCTGGCATGCCTCGTAAAGGCCTCGACTAGCTCCGCCTTATACCGCCGGAACCTGTGCGGCTCAATAGGCAGTAGAGGCAAATATCACCCACGTCTCCGCGCTAAGCTAGTTTGTGTCGGGCTTTGCTGGGCTAAATCCTTTAAAGCCTAGGCAGTGAAGTAGGATATCTGTGCGGAGGCGAGTGGCTGTAGGCTCTGATGACCGGTATGCCGCGGCGGTGGAGGCGGCCAAGTATCTCGCAGAGAAGGGGTTCGAGATTATCGAGCTAGGTTCTCTGAAGAGCGGGAAGGTGGAGCCGTGGCCCGAGGTCGGCTTTGAAGTTGGACGTATGGTCGCGGAGGGGAAAGTGGATTGGGGAATAGTAGTGTGTTACACCGGAACAGGTGTCTCGATCGCCGCGAATAAGGTCAAGGGTGTTAGGGCAGCTCTATGCTTCGACGCCCAGACAGCGCGGGGCGCCCGCCTCTGGAACGACGCCAACGTCCTCGCACTGAGTGGTAGGCTAACTACCCCTGAGGTTGCGCGGGAGATAATAGACGCTTGGCTCGCAGTAGAGAAGATTGATGAGAGTGAGAGGCCAAATATTGAAAACCTGAAGAAAGTGGACGGGTCTTAATAATGCTATTTCAGTTCCGGTTGTAATAACTCATTGAACCTTAATAACATCCCATTTGGTGATGAGCGTGAAAGCTGGTATGGCCATGGTAGCTGGTGAGCCAGTTGGGGAATCCCCCTCCATCCACTACACTCAAACCGTTTAAGGGCAGGTGTGCGGGGACTCCGCTGGAGCAGCTATTAGATCCTGAGTGGTGGTCAAAGATCTTCAATGAAGTCTATCTCAAGACAGACTCAGACGTAGTAATGAATGAAAGCCTCACGAAGAGAGAGGTAGACCTCATCATCCAGATGCTGGATCTTGAGCCCTCTGAAAGAATATTGGACCTTTGCTGTGGCCAGGGGAGGCACTCCATCGAGCTGGGTAGAAGAGGCTTCAGAAACGTGGAGGGGCTCGACCTATCAGAATATCTAGTCAGGCTGGCGCAGAAGACAGCGCGTGAACAAGGTATTAAGGTGTCATTCAGGCTAGGTGATGCTCGGAACACCCCGTACCCAAACAACATGTTCGACGCTGTGATGCTGATGGGTAATAGCTTCGGCTACTTTGCAAACAAGAACGATGACATAAAAGTGCTTAGAGAGATTTATAGGGTTTTAAGACCCTACGGTAGGCTGCTCATGGACCTAGCCGCCGGAGACGCTGTAAGGCAGAATTATGCGAAGAGGAGCTGGGAGTGGGTAGACGACAGGACACTCGTGGTTAGGGAGAGGGAAATGTCGACGGATGGTGAAAGAATCATAACAAGGGAAATTGTAATAGATGTGGAGAACGGGGTTCGCGCCGACAATGTCTACGCCGTCAGACTCTACTCCTTCGCAGAGCTCAAGAGCATACTCGAGTCTGCAGGATTCGTCAATGTCACCCTCAGAATGCTTATGGATTCCGAGGATTCGAGCAGTGATCCTGGATTAATGGCTACACGTATGATAGTGACAGCGTTGGCTGGTAAGGAGAATGGGGAGCAGGAGGGAGGAAAGGAGGTGTATGTTCTACTGGGCGATCCCCGCATCCCCAATCCAGTGAAGCCCGGCTCAGTATTTGACGAGGATGACCAGTATGCGGTAAACGAGCTCAAGTCGGCCCTCTACGGCATAAAAGGCTACAAGTTCAAGTTCATAGACAACCACTCCGAGATGCTTAGAATATTAGAGCAGGACCACTCCAGAATACATCTAGTGCTGAATCTCTGCGACGATGGGCTCCACAACGACCCATTCAAAGAGCCGCACATACCAGCGATGCTCGATATGCTCGGCCTCTCGTACACCGGTGCTGGACAACGCTGCCTCACATTGTGTTACGATAAGAACTTGGTGAAACTAGTAGCCCACCAGATGGGAATACCTACACCGAGGTCTGTACTGCTAGAGCCTGGAGAGGCTCCATTCCGCGTTAGGGGCCTGAAGTATCCGCTCGTAGTCAAGCCCAACTTCGGAGACAATAGCTGGGGCATAACTGAGAAGAGCATCGCTCGGAGCTCGGAGGATCTTGTAGCCTCCATCGAGAACCTGCGGAGGGGGTGGGGATACGGCGGCCCCATCCTTGTAGAGGAGTATATCGAGGGTGAGGACTTGACCGTCTCCATCATAGGCAACCCGCCCCACGACTATGTAGTAGCCCCGATACTGAGGGAAGACTACAGCGGAGTCCCAGCCAGCCTACCTAGGATATGCACCTATCAGGCAAAATGGATACCCGCGAGCAGCTACGGTGCTGTGAGATCTGTGCCTGCCAGCCTACCGCCAAGCATAAAATCCATGATGACGAAATGGTCCATCCAGCTGTTTAAGAGGCTGGAGTGCAGAGACTATGCCCGGTTCGACTGGAGGCTTGGCAGCGACGGGGTGCCCTACTTCTTGGAGGCGAATCCTAACCCGGGTTGGGTGTGGGACGGCCACCTCCGCAGGGCTTGCAGCTACATGGGGTGGACGTATAGGCGCATGCTCCTAGAGATAATCAAGAGGGCTGAGAGGAGGGTTATGCATCAGCAGAGCGAAGCGCTCGCACAAGCAGTTAAGCATCAACGCTAGGATTTCGGTGGCCGTAAAAGGGATAAAGACGTGCAGGGGCAGCCTCACTGCCGCGGTATCCGGCTATATCCCCAATAACGCGTCTATCGAGAACGCGCCTGCACCTGTGGTAAGGAGCAGGAGGACCGCCGCCAGTATTAGCAGGTCTAACTCCCATCCACCAACACCGGCTACGAATCCGCGCATGACCCTTCTAGAGTTGGCTACCATCTGGCTAAGCACCTCGGGCGGAGGGGTAAACTTCCCGAGGGCTGATAAATAGAGAAATATCGTGCCCACCATCTCTAAGGCGAAGAGTATTGCGACTATCCTGGTAAGAAACCCTGCTATCAAGAATATTCCTCCGAGAAACTCTAGTAGCCCAACCAAGTCGAAGAGGGTCTGCGGAATTCCCAGCTGGGCCATGCCAGACCTCATCTGAGGCCTAGCGGGTCCGAACAGCTTTGGAAACCCGTGGACAACCATCATGAAGCCTAGGGCTATTCTAAGTATCAGGAACGCGACATCGCTGTATTGCTCGAGGAATCCGAACACTGCCATTTAGAGCGCTCACCTAGCGCCACTAGATGGCGAAGTGCCACTATTTTAAATAGTAGGGGGCAGATATGCCACCAGATGGCTAACTCGCAGTGTAGATACAATTCAAACGGCGATGGGGTAAAGGTTTGCCCCGTCCTTGCAGCTTCAAAACTCTTGAGGAGCATGTGGGCTCTCGTCGTCATCAGCTACCTCCTAGATGGTCCGAAAGGTTTTAACGAGCTGTTAAGGACAGTGCCCAGAATCAACTCCAAGACCCTTTCCAGAACGCTGAAATCACTGCAAGAGGCGGGGCTAGTGTCGCGGGAGATTGTGAGTACTCATCCCTTCAGTGTAAAATACTCACTGACTGAGATGGCAATTGATCTCAGGCCACTCTTAGATTATCTTAGGTATTGGGGAGGGAAGTGGGTGATACGCTTGGAAGACAGAAGCCAGTCACACGATAGGGGGCCTACTCTCAAGATTAGGGAAGAAGTCAGCGAAAATGGCATAGCCAGAGCTCGGACGAAAAAAAGCTCTAGAAAAATTTAGATTTCAGGATAAGCCTTTTAGGTTTTGATGATAATCGTTAGCAGTGGGAGTGTCAGGGGTGAGGAGCGGAAGGGCGGCCTATTCGAGGGGACCGTAAACGTGGCAACTCTTATCAGCGAGGAAAACGGCTCAAAAGAGTTCATGGCCGTCATTGTGACTTTCTCGCCAGGCGCAAGAACTAAACTCCATACACATGACCACGAGCAGATATTATTCATTCTCAGGGGCCGCGGATTTGTGGGTGATGAGCGCGAGGAAAAGGAGGTCAGGGAGGGGGATATAGTTCTAATACCGGCTGGTGAAAGGCATTGGCACGGCGCTGCACCAGACTCCGAGCTATCCCACCTAGCAATAATAAACAGTAGAACTAAAACAAGCTACTAGGTCTCTAAACCGTGACTGGGGCCTTCTCCTTTATCGCTATTGCTGCCTGGGCCGCCGCTATTCTCGCTATCGGTATCCTATAAGGTGAGCAGCTGACATAGTCGAGGCCTGCTGAGTGGAAGAACTTGACGCTGTTCGGTTCCCCGCCATGCTCGCCGCAGATTCCAACCTCCAAGTGTGGATTAGCCCTCTTCCCCTCCTCGGTCGCGAGCTTTACAAGCCTCCCAACACCCTCTGTGTCAAGCACTTCGAAGGGGTTCTCCTTCAAAATCTTCTTCTCGAGATAGTCTGCCATGAACTTGGCCTCGACGTCGTCCCTGCTAAATCCAAATGTTGTCTGTGTTAGGTCGTTGGTCCCGAATGAAAAGAAGTCTGCGACCTTGGCTACACTATAGGCGGTCAGCGCGGCTCTGGGCGTCTCTATCATCGTCCCGACTTTGTACGGTATCCTTATCCCCTGTTCTTGGAAGACCTTCTCAGCCGTCTTGTCGATTATTTCCCTAAGGTATGCTAGCTCCGAGGCCTCCGAGACAAGTGGAATCATTATCTGGACGTGGACTGTCTCACCCTCGGACTTCAACACCCTTATCGCCGCAGTGAGTATTGCCCTGACCTGCATCTCATATATCTCAGGGTATCTTATGGCGAGTCTGCAGCCTCTATGCCCTATCATCGGGTTATGTTCCTGGAGCTGGCGGACCTTCTGGAGTATCTTCATCTTCTCGTCTATCTCCTTCTGCGGCGCGCCCTTGGACTTTAGCTCATAGATCTCTGTGAGTAGCTGTGCTTCGGAGGGTAGGAACTCGTGGAGCGGTAGGTCGAGAAGCCTCACGGTCACCGGCAGTCCCTTCATTATTCTGAATATCTCTATGAAGTCGCCCAGCTGGAGTGGGAAGAGCTTTTCAAGCACCCTCCTCCTCTCCTCCTCCGTCTCAGCCATGATCATCTCCCTCACGATAGGCAGCCTGTCCGGAGCGTTGAACATCCTCTCAGTCCTGCATAGGCCGATGCCCTCCGCCCCGAACTCCCGCGCCTTTGCAGCCGCCTCAGGTGTGTCAGCGTTAGCCCTTACACCCAGCCTCTTGACCTCGTTAGCCCAGGAAAGTAGGAGCCTGAACTCTTCTGTCAACTCTGGCTCGATTGTCGGAGCCTCTCCGAGGATAACGTAGCCGGTGGTTCCGTCTATCGTGATTATGCCGCCCTTATTGACGCGGACTCCCTTATCTGTTACGAAGTAGCCCTCCTCCATGTTTATCTTAATGCTCTCACAACCTACAACCGCCGGCTTCCCCATCCCCCTCGCGACGACAGCTGCGTGGCTAGTCATCCCACCCCTGCTCGTGAGAACCCCTTGGGCAGCAATGACGCCTTTAATGTCCTCTGGAGTCGTCTCAGGTCTAACGAGTATTATCCTCTCACCCTTTCCGCCGAGCTCAGCAGCCTCGTCCGTGTCAAAGACTACCTTCCCAGTGGCTACTCCTGGGGATGCGTTCAACCCCTTAGCTATCGGGTCAACCTTGGCCTTCGGGTCTAGCCTGCGGTGTAGCAGCTGGTTTAGATCGTTGGCCTCAATCCTGGACAACGCTTCCTCCTTGGTTATGAGGCCTTCCCTGACCATGTCCACAGCGATCTTCACAGCCGCTTGAGCAGTGCGCTTACCATTCCTCGTCTGGAGCATGTAGAGCCTTCCGCGCTCAACCGTAAACTCGAAATCCTGCATATCCTTGAAGTATTTCTCAAGCTTCCCCGCAATCTCGACCAGCTGCCGATAGATTGCGGGGTCGACCTTGTCTATCGGGATGGGGGTCCTTATCCCCGCGACCACGTCCTCACCCTGGGAGTTGGGGAGGTATTCGCCGTAGAGTTTTGCCTCGCCAGTGGATGGATTCCTAGTGAATCCGACGCCCGAGCCTGAGTCCATACCCATGTTGCCGAAGACCATCAACTGGACGTTGACTGCCGTGCCGAGGTCGTCTGGAATCTTATAGTAGCGTCTATACTCTATCGCGCGTGGATTGTTCCAAGACTTGAAAACGGCCTCAATGGCCATGACAAGCTGGTCCCAGGGATCCTGTGGAAAGTCCCTCCCCGTCTCCCTCCTCACGATTTCTTTAAACTCTTGCACAAGCTTCTCGAGCTCCGACGCTGAGATCTCATAGTCGTGCTTCACTCCTAGCCTGTGTTTCGCCCTCTCAAGGGCTTGCTCGAATAGCTCGCCTTTAACGCCCATCGCTATCCTCGCAAACATCTGGATGAAGCGGCGGTAAGCATCGTATGCGAAGCGACGGTCTCCTGTCAGCTTTGCAAGCCCCTCAACAACCCTGTCATTTAGTCCAAGGTTGAGTATGGTGTCCATCATTCCAGGCATGGAGTAGGGAGCTCCAGATCTCACAGAGACGAGCAAAGGACTCTCAAGGTCGTTAAACCTCTTCCCAGTCATCTCCTCCAGCTTCTTCAGCTTCTCACGAACCTCGCCTAGCAGCCCGCTGGGAATCTTTCCTCCGTTCGCGTAGTACTCCTTACACGCTGATGTAAGTATCGTGAATCCTGGAGGTACTGGCAAACCCGCAGCAGTCATTTCTACGAGGCCGTAGCCCTTGCCTCCAAGCTCGAACCGCGTCAAACCCTTGGCCTCGTGGAAGAGATAAACCCTGCCCAATCCTGTCCTCGTGGTTTAGGCTAACCAGGCACGATATATATGTGAAGATGACGCGTTTCCTCGGCTTAATAGTCTAAACATTAATCGTAACTTGAATTAAACATTATATAGTCAAACACGGTGGACGCCCATCTTTTCTTTCAAATTCTCGATGTATACGTTGTCCAGCACCGTGCCATCTGACTCCCTTATCCTCAAATGCTCTACTAACTCTTTTGCGAAGCCGCCTGCCAATCCGTTGGCGATCAGTGCCGCGCCCTGTGCAGCCTCTTTCGACCTAGCCCCGAAGCCGTTAACCCTCTCAACCGGAGCTATACGTTTCAGGCGCTTAGACAGCTCGCTGTATATTGGCTCAACCCTACTTAGCCTTCCTGAAAGGAGTATCGCGTCTACCCTGCTGAGAACAGGAGTCAGGGACCAGGCCGTCTTCTCTATACCCTCGATGAAGGCATCCCACGCCATCTTCACAGACATGCTGCTTTGGGCCAGTCTGTAGAAGTCTTCGGGCTCTACGTCTACACCGGCTATGCTCTTTACGCCACCCTTGAAGAGCATATCCTTCCTCAAGGTCCCCAATAGATAAGCGACTTCGCCGTCGAGCCCGCCCGCGGTTAGAAATCCAGGACCCGCCTTTGTCCCCCCCACCCCATCAACTATAACTCCATGGTCTACCGCCATTACGGCGTTGTATCCATAGCCCACCTCCACAACCAGTATAGACACTTCTCTAAACGGCACGCCATGTCTTCTAGAGTAGTCGAATATTGCTAGGGCCGCGACGCAAAGTTTATCGGCAGTTCCAAGGTCTATAGAGTTGACCTTTCTGTGCGGCGGGACTGTGGGGAGATGTATCACGCCCGGTATGAAGTAGATGTTGAAGGCGTGTTTTTTCAGCTCTTGGACGACTCTGCTCAACCCAACTAGGACCGGTATGTCTCTGTCATCTGGCCTTACAAGCGTCATGAGGAAGACGTCCTCGCCACTTATTTCTGAGATATGTTTAAGCGGGATTCCATAACCTGAGGGTCCAACCACTAGGTCCAGAGGCTCTAAGCCGTGGAGCAGGTCTATGAGGATTTTCGGATTTAAAGCAACCTCCTCAGACGGTATAGAGACATCAACAACCACATGCTCGTCTTCTAATCCAAAGACGTCAAAACTTCTAGTACCCGGATCTATCCCGACTACTCGGAGAGGCATTCTCACCAATTCTAGAGGAAGAAGATTTTAACATGTTGATAGAACCATTCTGTCGTGATGTGAGGAAAGCTTTTATACTTAGAGCGTTATGAGTGGCGGCTGAGAGGCTATGCGGGTCTTATCCCGTGGGAACAAGCTCTGCCATATGGCTGGTCTCCAGAGGGTGTGGCTGGTTTCTATCTCTGTAGTAGTTGTTGCGGCTGTAGGGGCTGGTGTATTTCTCCTACTCTCAACCCAGGGTGGTGAGGGTGTTGAGGTGCATGGGGCCTTCTTTAGGAGGGGGGCGACGGGTGGAGGAGTGTTCTTTATAGCGCATAATCACGGATTAGTCGAGGCGTGCATTGTAGGCGCTGAGGTTCTCGAGCCGGCAGGTATTAGGGCTGAGCTACACCGCACAGTAATCGAGAACGGCGTGGCAAGGATGCAGGGTGTTGAGAAGATATGTATCCCGCCGCGGGGAGAGGTTAGGGCCTTAGGCGTCGAGGGTGATGGGTACCATATCATGCTTATAGGGAGTATCCCTGAGGGCGTTCAAGCCATCAAGGTTAGGCTGATGTTGAGCAGCGGAGCCACAGTGGATTTCGAGGCTAAGGAGCAGCGCCTAGAGACCCAGGCTGAGGGCCCTCATACGGGGCATGATTAGGGGATCCGCCGGCCAAGGCTTATAGGCTGGGAGAATAGTTAAAATCGTTTTATGTAGGCTAGACCTCAAAAAATGTATGCAAGGGGAGGAGTTGGACGCCCTTTTAGCCGAGCTTAGACAGCGGCCGCCCGAGCAGGTTGTGAAGCTCTGTCACGTCGTCCACCTCCCGCCAAGAGAGGGAAAGGGTGACAGGTTCCTAGTGAATGTCCTCAACGGCTCATATGTCTTAGACCTATCCTCCGGGGTTGTCACTGATGCTGTAACTCACAAATCATCACAGCCCAGGCTGGCGCATCTACTCGTAAAATATCTGGCCAAATATATGGGTGCCAAGCCGGGAGAGTGGGTCCCGCTGGAGAAGTTTCCAAACGGCCAATCATACGCCGGGAATATGATGAGGCGGGTCTATAGGCCGCTCATCGAACACTTCGGCTACGACCCGGTGGGGTTTGACGCGGCCTGTAGGGCTATTGACGGTGAAAAGGAGAAGTTCGGCGGGCTAAGCTACTCCTTCAACCTATTCCCCATGATGAGGCTCCTGCTCCAGCTCTGGGTCGGTGATGAGAGAATCTACAGGTCACCCACAGCAAACATCATGTTCAGCTCCTCATACCTCGGCATCTTCACCGCAGAGGAGGCGGTGGACTCGGCCGAGTACCTCGTCTCCGAGCTGGTCAAGGCGAAGAAGAAGGGCTCCAAGCCAACATAAGCTATTCCACACCTCTTCCAGGCCAGGTGTCCTCCGAGACCCCCTCCACCATGTTCACGTATCTGGCCAATGCGAAGAAGAGTGTTGATAGCCTGTTTAGATAGCTGAGGATATGCGGGTTAATACCCTCCCTACTGTTTAATGCTACTGCTCTACGCTCAACCCTCCTCGCGACTGCCCTCGCTACGTGGAGAATGCTGGCAGGGAGTGATCCTCCTGGATAGATGAAGTGTCTTAGCCTTGGAAGCCTAGACTCTATCCTCTCCACATGCTCATCGAGGACAGCGACATCACGCTCCCCTATCAACTCCAGCCCCAGCTTCACAGGATCACCGCTCGCTAGCTCCGCCGCCACTCTAAACAAAGCCGTCTGAACATCCTGCAAGATCCTATTAATCTCGGGATACTTCTCACCCAGCACCGCCCTACAGAGGCCTATAATCGACGATAGCTCGTCAACCTCGCCATAACACTCAACCCTTAAATCACTCTTCGAAACCCTCCCGCCCCCGAAGAGGTCCGTCTCACCGCTGTCTCCACGCCCGTACTTCTTGCCCAGACACCCCACCCCTAGGCTCCGAGGATAAAGCGAGCCGCGCTCAGTATAAGAGCCTTAAATCCAGCTCCTAGGATGGGAGGGACAGGACCTACAGCAACATAAACTCGAAGATAGTGAATGGCGTGGAGTTTATAATAGCAGCATAGCGCTAATGCATCGGGAGGAGTAATAATGGGTGTTATCTCCTCAAGTTTAGAAGTTGGAATAGACGCTAACACAGCATTCAGATTCATAGCAAATCCAAAAAATATAGAGCTTGTATACCCTGAGAGTCTTAGGCTCAGGGTGCTTGAGGCACCAGCGCAGATATCTAATGGATCTAAGATAAGGATGGAGGCTAGGCTTCTGGGCCAGCGGTTTGAATGGTACACTATTGTCAAGGATTACGAGGAGGGCAGAGGGTTCACGGGTGAGGCCATCGGCTCACCCTTCCTTATCTGGAGGCATAAGCATATTGTCAGGAGGAGAGGCAATGGAAGTGATGATGGCAGTAGAAGCGTAATAGAGGATAGGATAGAGTTCAGGTCCGTTCTCGGACCTATAGGGGACTGGTTTGCCGGGAGAGTGATAGCGCGCATATTAAATTATAGAGGCCAGATGATCAGAAAACTGCTAGAAGCCGATAGCAGCCGTGCGGCTGTGTATGTTGACCCTACAATTATAGGCCTAGGCAAGGGCGCAGCATTATGCGCAGTAATGACCATATTAGGTCTACTGATTCCTGTGTATGCTCAATACTTTAGTCTTGACCAGTACCTGCTGTTCATGGCATGTGGAATTTCATGGCTCCTACTATGGTTCTTTACACATGATCTATTCCACCTCATAGTTGGTGTGCTTGTGGGTGTAAGATTCTCCAACTTCTATATCGGCATATCAAACCTAGTTAGAGCATTGAAGATAAGCCCACCGTATAGGGTATTGTTCATCGCCTTGGGGGTCAGGATAGATAGGAGGAGGAGTAGGGCATCTGCGGCAGGCTATGCTGTAATGTATTTTGCAGGCCCGTTGGCAAGCATGTTATTCCCGTTCTACGCCCCGCTTCAGATATTGTTACTTAGTGGTTTCAATACAGCACATATCGTAGCGCTGTTCTTCCTCACAATATCACTCGTAAACCTGGTTGTTAGTAGCGTTATGAGCTTCAAGCATGGCTGTATACGGAAAGGAGTGAGAGCGTTGGCGAGGCGTCGATAGGATTCGTGTCGGGCTGCCTAGGAACTGGGGCGTCCTTCAACGTTATTTCCCTTTAAGGATGGATGCAATACTGCCTATAGGCTGGTAAAGGTCATGTGTCCGTAGTCTTTGAGAGGGTTATGTGGTCCTGAACCCTTAAATAAGAGGTTTCGACTCGCCACTTCGTGGGACGAAGTGGAGCTGCAGTCTAAGGAGTATTACGAGATGGGATACACGTACTTCAAGAGGGTCTTGGAGTGTTTAAGGGCGCATCACGAGTTTTTCAGGAGCGCCATCCCTCTGGTCGCCAGCGAGAATGTCCCAAGCCCGGCTGTGAGGGAGGTTCTTGCCAGCGATTTTGGTAACCGGTATGCCGAAGGGTATCCTGGTGAGAGGCTCTACGCAGGCTGTAGGTGGATCGACGAGGTAGAGCTTATGGGTGTTGAGCTTGCGAGGAAGGTGTTCAACGCGCCCTTTGCAGATCTGAGACCGATATCTGGTGTGGTGGCTAATCTGGCTGCCTATACTGCCCTCGCAGAGCCTGGGGACGTCATGGTCGCCCTCGCCGTGCCGCATGGAGGCCACATAAGCCATGGCAAACGGTCATGGAATGGGACCGCGGGAAGGGTCCGAGGACTCGAGGTAGTTAGATACGAGTTCGACTACGAGAGGTTCAACATCGACGTGGATGGGACTAGGAGGCGCCTCGAGAAGGAGGGGGGTGTGAGGCCCAAAATCTTCATGCTCGGCGCAAGCGTATTCCTCTTCCCGCACCCTGTTAGGGAGATCGCCGGACTTGCATCGGAGTATGGGGCGGCCGTAGTCTATGACGCCGCCCACGTGGCCGGGCTGATAGCGGGTGGAGTCTTTCAGAAGCCGCTGGCTGAGGGTGCTGATGTCATGACCATGAGCACGCACAAGACTCTGGCCGGGCCGCAGCACGGGATGGTTGTCAGCAACGAAAAGTATGCCGAGCAACTCAAGAATGTAATGTTCCCACCACTACACAGCAACCACCACCTCCACGCAGTGGCCGGAGTCACAATAGCCCTAGCAGAGGCACTAGCCTTCTACCACCAATATGCTCGCGACATCGTAAGGAACGCCAAGGCCATCGCAGAGGCCCTGCACGAGGAAGGCCTATCCCCACTATACGAGCAGCTAGGATACACCGAGTCACACATAGTCCTGATAGATGTGAGCAGGTTCATGGGTGGAAGGGATGCAGAGATAAAGCTAGAGGAGGCGGGGATCGTGCTGAACAGAAACCTCATACCAAAAGACTACGAGTTGAAGACAGACTATAGGAATCCGAGCGGTATCAGGATAGGTGTTCAGGAGGTTACGAGGTTGGGGATGGGGGCTAGCGAGATGAAGGAGATAGCTCGGTTCATCGCCAGGGTAGTCGTGCGGGGTGAGGATCCCAAGAAGATCAGGAAGGAGGTCGCCGAGTTCAGGAAAGATTACAACAAGGTCCACTACGCCTTCAGCAACCTGACAGAGGCATACCAGTACATCGAGATAAGATAGGCGCTCCTCTACTTCTTCGACGCCAGCACTTCTAGCCAGGGATTGTCTTGGAGGTAGGATGGGAGCTTGTCTTCTGACTGTCTCCGGCTACTTGAAACATGTGCTGTTGTGGTTTGGTATTGTATTGTGGCTGGAGCGGCGTGTGGCGAGGGCCTATGATGTGGCCTCTGTTGAGTCCCAGCCCTGCTCTCCAACGCCTCGACCCTAGTTATCAGCAATTCCAGCGCTTCAAGCTTGGAAATCTCCCTCTCAAGCCTCTCAACCCGTCTAAGCAGCTCCTCGAGCACCGCAATGTCTAAACTGCACATCTCCCCATCCATCTTAACATCCCTTTGTTCAGAATGGGTGATGGCCGGCTCCCTGGGCTCGGCTCTTGGGCGTGGCTGAAGTATCTCCTTAACCGTCTCCTCATCGTAGACGACTAGGCCGATGCCATAGGTCCAGAAGTGGCTTTCATCTATCCGTTTGGCGAGGTTGAAGGGTAGGGCTACATAGGCGTTTCCAAACTTGTTGGCGTACTCGGTCGCACCCATTACCGCCCAGAGTATTTCATCCAAGCCTCCGCCGATAGGTACGACCCAGACCGCGCCCTTAGAGCCGTCCCTGCTCAGCCAGACAATCCCATCTCCCACCGAGACTGAATACCCCTCGCCGCAGAAGTGGCCTACTATTCTGTCCAGCGGCCCAAGATAGCGCATCCCACCGGGCTACCCTTTCCGGGGCCAAAGTCGCCTGGTGTGGTCTAAAAACGTTTACCCACACCTCGCCGAAAGATAATCCCTAAAAAGGTTGTGGAAGTGTAGCCTATTTAAGCAATGCCTGCACACTCATGGTGACTGGGTGTAGACCTCCCCTTGTCTCTGCTACGCTCTGAGAGGATGCTGGCCAAGTACCCGTTCATAGCCCCCGCTAGGGATTACTTGGCGAGAAGGGGAATCTCCATAGACGAACTGGGCTCGGAGAGGTTTGGTCGCGACGTGGAGAGGGCCCTAGGCCGGATAGCGGAGGCGCTGGAAAGGGGGGAGGAAGCAGTGATCGGGCTACATCAGGACGGGGAGGTTGAGGTTCTCAGCTTTGCCGTAGCACTACTGCTCGTGGCCTCCGTCGGTGATAACTGGCTTGCACGGCGGTGGGCTCTAGCCGAGGCGCTTAGATGCGGTAGATTCCTAGAGGAGGAAGTTCCCGAGGTTGTTGCAGAGCTCCTAAAAACAGAGCTCGGCATCAAGGTTGAGCCCTCACAGCCCTTCGAGTCTGAGCTCGGAGCATACAAGGTGTGGGTCCCTCACTATTTGGCACTGACCGCCCGAATAGACGCCCTCGAGTGGAAACTGGTGAATAGAGTTGTGAGGAAAGGCTGGGCCTACTTGACTCCGAAGGAGCTGGCGAGAGTTGCTGTAGAGGCGATCCAGAAGCGTATTCTGAGCCGATATGAGGATGCGCGCGGGACCCCCCTCCCCGACTCCCTCTCAGCCATTGCAAAAAAGGTTAGAGAGATGCTTGCGGCGAAGAGGAGCTATGAGGCTGAGGCTGGGCAGGTAAGTGAGGAATACTGGCCGCCATGCATGGCTAAGATAAAGAGAGAGCTCCTCGCAGGGCTTGGTGTAGGCCACTTCGCCAACTTCGCCCTAGCTGCCTTCATGCTCACAGCAGGATATACCCAGGAACAGGTCATAGCCATGTACTCCCAGAGGAGCGACTTCAACGAAAAGATAGCGCGCTACCAGACAGAGCATATAGCGGGGCAGAAGGGGAGCAGGGTCAAATACACACCCCCCTCATGCGGCACAATGAAGACGCACGGCCTCTGCGTCGAGGACGGTAGATTATGCCCCGGCATCAAAAACCCCATACAATACTATCGCCGGGCGGCTAGGCGAGCGGCCCTGAGAAAGAAGAGAGAACAACAGAGCGGTCGAGAGGAGGGGCACGAGGGCGGAGGAGGTTTTTTAGCCACATCAGCCTAGAGGGTGTGGACTTGGAGGACGAGGACATTAGTCTCAAACTCATAAAGATGAAGAAGATGAGGACCTTGATGGCACAGCTAGCCAAGTCGAGGGAAACACTTGTTCATGAAGAGAAACAGGCAGCGGAGCCTGACCCGGTAGAGGAGCTAAAAAAGCACATCTCGGAGAGGGGGGACGAGGTGTTAGCAGCAGCGCTCTCCGAGAATCCAGACCTAGTTAAAAAAGTCTCGGCCGCACTCCTTAAAGCCTTGAGAGAGGGCAAGGTTGAGGAGCCCATAGACGCTGGAGACCTGCTGGTCCTGTTTCGGAGGCTGGGCCTCAAGGTCCAGGTGGAGTCGAGGGTAATGGTCCACAGGAAGGGCGAGACAAAAGACCTCAAAAAAGCCCTCGAAGAAAAGTGGCAAACCAGCTAGCATGGATGCGTATCAGTTTTTAACCAGATACACTGTAATGAAGCATGATGGAGTATAGCCGAGTCAGGCCCGAAGACCTCGCAGCTCTGGCCTCCATCGTAGGCGCTTCAGACGTCTCCAACGAGGAATACGACCTAGTGACCAATGCTTTGGACGCCTTCGCCGGCCAGCCAGTGCTGCCCGAGGCTGTCGTCTGGCCTGAAAACAGCTCAGAAGTCTTAGAGGTCCTCAAGTATGCTTCGAAGCGGCGGATACCGGTGACTGTCAGAGGCGGGGGGACAGGGCTCACGGGTGCATCAACCCCCACGCTCGGGGGCATAGTCATGAACATGATGAAGATGAACAGGATCTTGGAGGTTAGGCAGCATGACATGCAAGTCGACGTAGAGCCCGGAGTAATCTACGACCAGCTTAACAAGGAGCTAGAACCCTACGGCCTCTTCTTCCCACCCGACCCGGCCAGCGGCAAATCATGCACCATCGGGGGGATGATCGCTAACAACGCCTCAGGGCTCAAGGCAGTGAGGTACGGGGCGACGAGAGACTATGTTCTGGCTCTGAGGGTCGTCTTCCCGGTAGGTCTCGACCTCCGCCTAGGCTCGCGGGTCTTCAAATATTCTATGGGGTATGACTTGGCGAGAATGCTTGTCGGGTCCGAGGGGACATTGGGAGTGATAACGGAGGCCACGCTACGGCTCCGACCACTTCCGAGGCACCGGAGGACAATCGCGGCCTACTTCGACTCGATCGAGGACGGTGTAAGATGCATAGGTAGGATCAGGCTCTCCGGAATAGAGCCGGGCGCCATAGAGTTTCTCGACAGGACGCATCTAAGACTCATATCGGAGTGGTCTGGCCTAAACCTCCCAGACCACGAGTGCATGATTATCCTCGAGTTCCACAGCTACTCGAGAGCTGGGCTGGAAGAAGAGGTTGCGGACGCGACTAGCCTTTTGAGGGAGGGTGGGGCTGTCAGCATTGTTGTCCCTAAAGACGAGGCGGAGGCCGAGAGAGTATGGGAGGCGAGGAGGGGGGCTTACCCGTCAATCCTGAAGGCCTGCAGGTCACCAATCATAGGCGACATAATCGTCCCACTCTCCCGCCTCCTAGACGCCGTTAACAAGGCCTACGAGCTCGCCAAAAAATATGGAGTCCGGGTTGGAGTAATGGGTCACCTAGGGGACGGAAACGTCCACGCCAACTGGCTGACGGACAGGCGTAACAGGGATGAGTGGGAGAGGGCACTGAAGGCTAATGCGGAGCTAACCAGATACGCCATAGAAGTCGGCGGGGCGCTCTCGGCCGAGCACGGAGTAGGCGTAGAGAAGAAGGAATTCATGTGGGAGCAGCACCGCGAGGTGCTAGACCTCATGAAGAGGCTTAAAGAACTCTTCGACCCCAACAATATCCTGAATCCTGGTATTATGCTGTAATATTATCTGTGTCCGAAGACAGGCTTAGGTCTGTAGGGCTCCTCCAGATACTTGACTTCATCGTCGCTGAGATTTATCTTGAGCGCCTCAACAGCCTCCTCCACATGGGCCGGATTATTCGTTCCTATGATAGGCGCTGTCACGCCTTTCTTAAACAACCAAGCCAGGGCTATCTGGGATGGCTTCACACCCTTATTCTGCGCCACCTCAATCACCCTCCTTACAATCTCGGCATTCTCAGGTGGCGCGATGTACGCGTTATAGTCATTCGTGCCGGGCCTTATACGCTCTAAATCCTTCTCCGTCACTACCACCCTGCCGTTCACATAGTACTTCCCGCTCAGGACGCCTACCGCTAGGGGGCTCCACGGGATTATCGCTATGCCCTCACTCTTACAGAATGGGATCATCTCCCTCTCCTCCTCCCTGTATAACAGGTTGTAGACGTTCTGCATGCTGACGAACTCGGCGTAGCCCTTCATCCTACTGATGTATACCGCCTTGGTGAACTGCCAAGCCCACATGCTCGAGGCGCCGATATAGTGGACCTTACCTGCCCTGACTAAGTCGTTAAGTGTCGCTAACGTCTCCTCAATCGGCGTCTCATAGTCCCACCTATGTATTTGGTATAGGTCTATGTAGTCTGTCCTAAGCCTCCTAAGAGACTCGCGGACCTGCCACATGATATGCTTTCTTGATAATCCTGCCTGGTTCGGCCCCTCACTCATTCTACCAAACACCTTAGTGGCCACCACGGCGTCATCCCTTCTTCCCTCCAGCAGCATCCCGAGAATCTCTTCAGACCTCCCCCGCGAATAAACATTGGCAGTGTCGAAGAAGTTTATGCCTAGGTCCCACGCCTTCTCAAAGACTTTCTTCGCGCCATCATACTCAACCATCCACTCACGAGCATTGCCAAAGTTAAGGCATCCTAGGCAGATCTTGGAGACCTTGACCCCTGCCCTGCCCAGATTAACATATTCCATCCGGAGACACCTCCACCACGAAGCTACAGCGGTATGTGTACTGGCTCAATCTTCCCAGTCTCAGTCGACCTATAGATGGCGTCGATGACGCTCTGCACAACCACTCCCTCCTCGCCCGGCGCGTAGAGGGGCTTCCCAACTTCAATCGACTCGATAAACTTCTTTATCTTAATGTAGGACTGCTCCCTCCAATCCGGCTTGGTGTGGATAACTGGTGTCATATCAAAGGCCACCCCATTCCTATCCATATATATTTCTGGAGGGTCAAGCTGCGCACCGCCCCTCGTCCCTCGCAGATAGACGTTGAAGAGGCCCTGCGACTTGATGTGACCGGCCCAGGAAGTCTCAAGCACTAGGAATGAGCCATCCTCCATAGTCACTACCGCGAATGCGTTATCGTCTACCTCAAACTTCTCAGTATCCCATGCGCCCCAAATATTTGCTTCAGCAGCCTCCCTGTCCTTTCCGAAGAGCGTGTAGGCTCTGCCCAGCACGCTAACAGGCTTTTTGAACCCCTGAAGATACATAGCTAGGTCGAGGGCGTGGACGCCGATATCTATCAGGGCTCCACCACCCTGCAGCTCCCTGTTCAGGAAGGCCCCCCAAGTCGGCACCCCCCTCCTCCTCAAATAAACCGCCCTGTTATAGTAA
The DNA here is from genome assembly GCA_038741355.1 of Nitrososphaerota archaeon. Lineage (GTDB taxonomy): Archaea > Thermoproteota > Nitrososphaeria_A > Caldarchaeales > Calditenuaceae > HRBIN02. Next base: position 9,054 of record JAVYLC010000009.1, on the reverse strand, counting down.
ACCCACCCCAAATCCCCGCGCTCCACAAATTTCCTAACCACCATCCCGTAAGGATTGAAGCGCTCCTGGAAGCCAACAATCAGTATTCTGCCAGCCATCCTAGCTGCACGAACCATCGCAGCCCCATCCTCAGCACTCGTGGCAATGGGCTTCTCTACTAGGACATGTATGCCGCGCTCAAGGGCCATTATTGTCGGCTCCTTATGGAGGGCGTTAGGTGTGCAGACACTGACAGCATCCAAATCAACACTCTTAAGCATCTTTTCATAGTCATTAAAGTAACGCGGAATACTGAACTTCTCAGCCACAGTCTTCGCGACCGACTCCACAACATCACAACATGCTACAACTTTCACATTCTCGAGACGCTGATACCCGGGAATGTGAACGTTTTGTGCAATACCTCCACAACCTATAATCCCAACCTTAATCTCTCCCAAACCTACTCACCAAGCGCGAATCTAGCCTTCTTAAATGTTATTAAAAAATTCTTCCAACCGGTGCTCATCATAGATAGTTCGGCTGCTATTAATTAGCTTTTGATGGAAAAGCCGTATCAGGGAGGGTGTAGCTGGAGGAATGCTTTCCAATACGCATCCGAGAAGAATCAGGCTCAGCTCCACAATAGCTCTGACCCTATTGCTACTTGTGCCAATTTTCTCTCTTTCTCACATTCCTATAGCTGAGGCCCAGGAAACACCTCTAAAGAAGATCTCACCCAGCGACATAAACACCTCGCTAATGGCTCAGCACATTGAGTATCTCAGTAGCCTCGGTAGCCGGGTGACAGGCTATCCCGGACACTACAAGGCCGCACAATACATTGCTGACAGACTAAGGGAAATGGGCTCAAGGTTATCATACAGAAGTACAGTGTCGTAGTGCCATTTGACGAGGGCTCGTTCATTGAGCTTGAATTAGGCGGCGAGAAGGTAAAGTTCGATGCGTTTGCTGTTTGGCCGAATGGGCCCCACACTTCCATGACAAGAAGGGAGGGGGTTAGTGGACACTTGATCTATGTGGGGCGTGGAGAGCTGGAGGATTTTGACGGGAAAGATGTTGTCGGAAGCGTTGTTTTGATGGATTATTCCAGCGGCTCCCACTGGCTGAATGCTGCGAAGCTTGGTGCTCGTGCTGTAATCTTTATAGAGCCGCCAACAGTTCCACACTACTTAGACTCTTTAAAGAAGTTCATCGACGCTCCACTCAACTTTCCCCGGCTCTACGTTACAGGCGATACCGGAGAAAAACTGAAAGAAGCTGCTGACAAGGGTGCGAGCGTAACGATCTTCGTAAGAATGAGATACATCGAGACCACCGCTTACAATGTGGTCGGCTCTCTAAATGGCACTAATAGTGCAGACCCAACAACTATGATCTTCACTGCACGGTTTGATAGCTGGTCAGCCGTCCCCGCTCTCTCCCCAGGGGCAATGGAAGCCATCCCTCCAGCCCTCCTCCTCGAGCTTGCAAGATACTATTCAGAAAACAAGCCATACTGGAATGCATGGTTCGTCTTCTTTAGCGGGCATTGGCAGGGGCTAACCGGTCCGAGAAACTTCGTCGATAATTTCTACCTCTCTGGGGATGTTGCCGAGGGCAGGTTCAAGCCAATCCTCATGATAGGGATTGGAGACCTCGACCCCTATGGAACGGGGCTTGACCTTTTGAGGGGTAGTGCGCTCAACCTTTACGCAACGACAGGCAACGCAGGGGGGATAACTGTGAGATACTCTTGGATAAGGAGACAGATATTCACCAGCTATATTCATGACGAAGACTTTGTCTCAAATCTCCAGAGGATAACTGGTATAAAACCCGACTCCTTTGTAAAGGAGTTCTTCACCAATACGATGTACTGGGGTTCTCAGCAATATCCAACCATGCTTGATACGGAGCCTGCAGAGCAGACACGAGGCATAGCCTTCACAATCCAATCCTCCCAGACATCACTGTCCTGGATAGGAACACCTGTCAGCGACTCTCCCTCATGGATCTGGAGCGCCTCCATCCTCAGCTCTATACAATAGCCCACATCATCGACTCATTTCTGAATGAGAAAAGTTTGGGGATCAGCTGGCAGAGTGTCTCACCTACACGCCTGTTCATACAGCCTGGGGGCTTTGCAGAATATGCCGGCTTCATAGAGCTGAGGGGGAAGGTTATAACCTATAACGCATCTGTCGGATGGTATAGGCCCGTTCCCAAACTCCTAGTCAGGGTCTACGTCGGCTTCACACCTACAGCCGGAATCGCCTATGGAGGTGGAGTGGCGATAGGCGCCCTCAGCGCGGGATACTGGCCATTACCATACCCCTTCAACAAGATGATGACATTCGCCGACGAGAATGGAGTCTTCACAATTAAGGGTCTTGCACCCTACCCATTCATCCCTGGTGGCAGATATTTCATCGAGGCGTGGGGATTCGACGATGAGACTGGAGAGATAGTATACGCCCCAGACCTAGGCATCTATGGTGCTAAGTCGATTCCGCCGACGATATCTCCCCTCACCCCCTATGACGAGGTCTCGATCGTCGTCTTCAGAGCTGTGCCAACCTACATCTTCGATGTCATAGATCTCATCAATTTTAGGCCGGCACTGATGCCTGATCCACACTTGGCAGGGTGGGCTGCGCCGACGACAGGCGGGCAAGCTGGACTCGGAGGCGGGTGGTATCATACAGCCGGAGCCCAGATAATCCCACTCAACTTCCGGATCAAGGGTGACCTGCTCTTCTACGGAGTTTACTACAATATGTACGAGTCCGTGGGGACGGTATTCACACAGCCGGGTGAGGTCTTCATGGTTCTAGGCAGGCTTGGTGGAGCTGGGGTCGCCCTCTCCCGTGTACCATTCATAGCCCTCGTAAACTCGACTGAGAGGGAGACGGAGGGTGTCGGCTTCAAGTCTGAACATGAACTGGTAGTCTACAATACGGCCTATAGGATTGCACTTGACATGTACAGGATTGCCAAGGGCAGGTACGACGCCCTGAGCTCCAAGAATGTTAAGACCATCAGCATCGAGCAGAAGCTGGAGCAGGTGGAGAGGTACCTACGTCTGGCCGAGGAGGCCTACTCCAACAAAAAGTACGCCCTCTTCCAGTCCTACTCGATGCTTGCGTGGGGCTGGGCCTATAGGGCATACAACGAGGTTATGGGGCTTATAAACGACTCTTCAAACACAAGCCTATTCTTTATAGGCCTGATAGTCTTGAGCGGCGTCTTCGTAGAGCGGTTAGTTATACACACTGAAGGCAAGAAGAGGCTTCTATCAATAATATCTGTAGGCGCCGTCCTCTTCCTAATCTTCACCGAGGTTCATCCAGCATTCAGCGTTATGAGCACGGCTCTCATGGCAGTCTTCGGCCTCCTAACAATAGTGTTGTACATAATCGTGCTCTCAGTTCTGGGTAACGAGGTTGAACGCGTAAGGCGCAGTATATCCTACAGAATGCTTGGGTCTCATGTCCTTGAGATAGGTCGGGTTGGGATAATGGCCGTCGCATACAATACCGCCATCGAGAACATGAGGAGAAGGAGGTTGAGAACTACGCTGATAATCGGTTCAATTATAGGTGTGACGCTCGGTCTCTCAATCTTCACCTCAGTGGCCCCCTCAGTTGAAGTTGCATTTCCCTCGCTACCACAGAGTGCACCAACAGACGGGATCTCTGTGAGGATTGGCTATGGCATTCCAGTTGGCGGCGTCATGGGTGATGAGGGGCGCGAAGTGCTGAAGGCTTACGAGGCGCAGGGCATGGTGGTGGCAGCTAGGGCATGGTACTATCCAGCCTCAATCTACCCTGCGGTGGGACCTATACTCCAGTTCAGCAAAGACCCACTCTCAGGAGATTTCTACAACATCCATGCATTACTCGGTCTCGCAGGGCCTGACCTTGAGAGAACTATTGCGCATCTAGTAAAAAAGGAGAACAACTCGGCCATACAACTAGGAGCCTGCTGCATAATTCGGTCGGACAACCAAAGTAGCATCTTCAGTGGAGAGTATGCCTACGAGATACTCGTCCCCGACACGTTAGCAGAGATGCTCGGAGTGAAGATTGGCGACCGGCTCTACGCCATGGGCCTACCATTAAAAGTGGTAGGCATCTATTCGACTGCGGAAGCTGAAAGGCTGTTCGAGATCAGCGGCTTCTCAATGGCGCCTATAAACCCCTACTATGTCGGGTCCATCGCATTCGGGGCAACAGTTCCTGCACAGCAGATCCCGCCGCCCCTCTCATGGGATAGGCTAGTTATCGCTCCATATGGACTAGTTACCAGCCTTGGGGGGTACACTGCATCATACAACATCTACCCCGCGGAGGGGGAATCCAGCGAGAGTATGCGCCAGCTCGCCAGAGACTTAAGCATGGTTACAGACCTCGCAGTGTATGTTGGTGAAGGAGGCTCAACATACAGGGGCTCCCAGTCACAAGCTTTAAGACTGTTGGGTGGGAGATTGTGCCGGCGCTGATAGTTATCGACGCGCTCAATACCGTAATTAACCTCATGGGAAGTGTGTAGGAGAGGAGGAGGGAGATATCAGTTTACTCCGTGCTAGGCTTGCCGCCCCTAGGCTCTAGCTTCCTCTTCTTCGTAGAATCTGCCGTCTATGCATCGCTAGGTGCACTAGTCGGATATCTGATCGGGTTCGTGCTAAACAGGGCTTTCATCGAATTTGGAATCTTACCGAAGACTTATACGCTTAACTATGCCTCTATCTTCGTAATGCTCTCACTGGGTATAGTGATATTGGCCGCTATGCTCGCCTCAGTTTACCCATCAAGGATTGCCGCCATGCTGGTCACACCCTCCCTCGAGAGGAAGTGGAAGCCACCCACAAAGCCTAAGCAGGGGGTATGGCGACTCCCACTCCCCCTTAGCATCGACAACAAGGATGAAGCAGCAGCATTCATGGCCTTCCTCTACGAGTATTATGTCGGCGCTGGTGCGCAGAAGCCCAGCTACACTGTGAGGGACGTCACGCATCCTGTATTGAACGATAAGGGAGAAATGAGGCTGGGGCTGGATGTCTCGCTGGCGCCGTACGAGCAGGGTATAAACCAGCACGTAGAAACAGCCTCCATCTACGAGGAGTCCACAAAGAGATACTCCTTCGAGCTAATCATGACAAAGATTAGCGGAGCAGACGCGATGTGGGCTACCCAGGCCTACTTCTTTGCGGACGATCTCAGAAAGCAGGTCCTCATCTGGAGGGCAATAACTGTCGAGGAGAGGAATAGGTACTTGGAGTTCTCGAAAGGGCTTATCAAGGAGCGGGTAGATTAAGTGTAACGCTGCCATGTCTATCTCATCCCAGCTCACGCGCTCCATCAGGATAATATACAGCCCGAGGAAGGTGATTTCTGAGATCTCTGAGAGGCCGGGTACAGGGGTAGCGATGCTCATCTTCTTCTTCGTTGTAGCCTCCAGTATCACTTTGGACATGTTGGTATCTCTGCCTAGGCTTGAAATAATCAATATCTTTGGGGAAAAGATTCCAACGCCCACGGTGGACATAAGGTTTGTCGCTGCGCGGCAGATTGCATACTTCTTCCTAGCCATAGGCGTATTGTTCGGAGTGCTGTGGATCTTCTCATTCTTCCTTAAAAAGAAGAATGGAAACCTGCTGTCTGTCCTTTCATCTATCCTGAATGGGTTCCTCATACTCTTCATATTCATTGCCATCGGCTCACTGATCAGTCTCCTTCTTCCCCCATCCACTATTATTGTTTATGGCTATGAGGCGAATGGTGTTGGTTTTCGTGACCTATCCGTCACCGGGATCTATGAAGGTGTCGAAGTCCCGGCGGGTGTTAGAGAAGATATACTGTCCAACGGCTCGGCTATATATGCGCCTGCCGCGCGCGCCTTGGTCCTGAAGGCGGAAGTCTTAGATCCCGCGGGGTTGAGAATAAACCTCACAAGTTTGAGTGATGCTGAAAAAAGGAAGGCTCTTGAGGATGGCCGTCAAAGGATAACTATTGAGGGGCTGATGCTCAATGAGGCAGTGGTTAATGGTGTGGATAGGATAGCCGTCCCATTCAACATCTCCCAAGTCACCCCACTACACTTGAACTGGAGCTCCGCCGAGGTTGAAACCTACAGATATATTGATGCGACAATAATGGGTTTGTCGGAGATGTCGAGCGATGAGGTTGCCCTAACCTATGTCAGAAGGGTGCTCTCTCCCTTAGCTTGGCTCTGGATTTCGGGCCTAGGAGCTTATGCAGTTAACGTGGTGTATGGGTTGGGGAGGATTAGGGCTGGAGCCGCGTGGGCCGCTGCCTTCGCGCTTATGACCTTGATGGGCCTTGTCTAGCACGTCTGATGTAGCTAATCAGACGCTTATCGGCTGGCGTGGCATAGAGTTTCTCGCATCTGAGACCCTAAGGCTCGCCGCGGAGAGGATAGGGCCACACAGCTCCTACTCTATATTCTCCGACAAAGGTTATCCTCGAGTGGAGCTTATAGTTGACAGGTCCAAAAACTATGATGGCATCGGCCTCCTCCAGTGGGTTGAGAGGCTCATTAAGAGTAGACAAGCGGAGAAGTGGACAGACGTTAAAAAATACGAAGCCGAGGTATTCGGGCACAGGGCTCTGAAGATTACTGGTTATGTGGAGGGTGGCCGTTTTATAGCCTATGCTTGGACGTGCGCGGGTGTGTTGAAATTTTTCAAGCTGAACCTTCAACAGGAGGGTGAAGATTGGGCAGACACCTTCAGAAGTCTTAAATGCCACCGGAGTGATAGCATGATGCTCCTAAGTCTCTACGAATTCCAGATACTCACGCCGTCTACACTCTGGATAAGCGCCATCAACTCTACCACAGGCGCATTCTCCCTAGTCCTTGAAGATGAGAATAATGTGGTGGTGATAGAGAGGGCAGGGCCAGCTGCAGCACTCGGACTCGAGATAACACAGTGGCTCAGGAAATTCCACTCCAAGATTCTCGAAAAGTATAAGGTATTCATAGGCCGTGAGCCGCGCCCGGTCCGCGAAGAGGTCGGGCACCATGCTATAAGCTACCCCATTCATCCAAAAGGGCTTGCGGTTAGGAGGAAAACAATAGGCCTAACCGAGGCTTGGCTTTGCAACGTGAACGACAGGTTCTGGGCCCTCTCGGCAATAGGCTACGGTAGGCTAACAAGTCTCTCACAACTGCCTAAAATTAGGATAGACTGCCACGCCAAGGTGCTTTAACACATTTACCCCCCACAAGCAAAAGACTAAAAATAAAGAGTGCTGAATCAGGTCTGATGCGGGTTGGGGCCGTGGTCTAGCGGTATGACGCCGCCCTGACGCGGGGGGAGGCTCGAGGGTCAGATTTGAGCCCCGCCCCTCAGTACGGCGGAGGTCGCCGGTTCGAATCCGGCCGGCCCCAAACCTTGTACATTATTATCGTGATCATGATGTGGTTGGGAAGAGATGGGGGGTGGGTTGGCTGGGGGTTTTAGCCGTCCAGTCCTTATGAGGTAGTTCTCCAGCCTCTGCTGTTTTCTTCTCACCGTGAATCCTACGCGATTGTAGAACATCAGCCGAGAGCCAGCGGTAACATATAACCCATATGCGTCCTTCTTAGTCCTATATGTTTTTCCCGTCCTCGGGTCTCTGAAGGCCGTTCCACGCCTTGAGTAAAGATGTGGTCCTGTCGTCTCTATCCCTAGAGAAGAGAGAAGTTGTTTGACGTATCCAAGCAGGGCTAAGTCGGTATTACAGACTGTTACTTCTCCGTCCTCATCTACGCTTCCTTCGCTGTCGAAGAAGCCCCTCAGGAAAGCCGATTTACAGCGGTTAGAGTGTTCTACAAACTTTTTGATCTTCTCCAGCCTTAAAGGCCTCTTCAGCAGCTCGTAGAGGACCTTACTTTCTAGTTTGACGACGAATCGTCTGACCCTCCATCTAGGTTTAGGCGGCTCTCTCTTCAAGACTACTGCAAGACACCTGGAGAACTCCTCGGCAAACTCCCTATCCTTAACCTTCAACCCTACATACACTTCGTGGTATGATTTTCGAGGCCGTTGTCGCCGCCATACGTATCCATCACCTGCAACGGCGCCTATAATATATGCAAGTTCTCTGCATGGTTTTAGAAACCCTATCGAGGGTATTCGTACGCCGTTGTATGGGCTGCGTATTCCCCTAACCCACTCGCTAATCTGGCCTCTCCCTAATACAACGCCATAACTCTTCCTCACCGAGTCGATGATTTCATTATACGACAATCCCTGCCCTCTTAACCTCCTAACCTCTTCGTATAGTCTAATCCTCAGATCTCTGGGAAGGTATGGGCCTCTTCTTCTCACCCCCCCACTTGCATGGCCGTCCGGGCAGACGACCATGCATGGCGGCTCGTCCGTGGCGGGGCATCGCCCCTCCCCACCACGTGGGCCCTCCCCAAACAAAGCCCCCCGGGCCTCCGAGGAGGCAGCCACGTCAGAGGACATGGCATTCCCGGGAGGCCTCGGCCGCCGTGCTCCCCGACAGGAGGGAAACCCCGCCGGAGAGCATGCCTCCGGCCGGGACCTCCTATCGGGGCCTATGTGGGTTGGGATTCGCATAAACAGCTATGTATCGATTGTCTGGTGTATTCTGTCCTCTCCCAATGGCCGTCACCATCTCCGGGTCAGCCTCAGCTGCTCGGAGAGGGGTGGAGGACCCCACACCTCCACTCTGTGGTCGTCATGGATTGTCTTCGGAAACCTCTGAAGATCATTTCGTGTCTCCAGCATCCATCCACAAACCTTTCTCAAACACCCCCATGGTGTCCGGGAAACATAAGTGGAATGGATGTGGAGAACGTCGTCAAGCAGACCATCAGTAGTATTCATCAGGAGTTGCCGTCCCCGCCCCCGGCCGTTGTGCGCGGCGCCCTAACCCTCCAGACGGCAGCGCCTGAATGGGGGCTCGGAACGTAGCGCCGGCGGCTGTAGCGGGGCTTCAAGCCTCAAATGGCCCACCCGGGCTCACACGTGCGGCGCAGCCCCCAAACGGCAACACCTGAGTGGGGGTAGGGGTGGCAGCACGCACGGCTACCCCCGAG
>JAVYLC010000008.1:0-49838 GCA_038741355.1 Nitrososphaerota archaeon | reverse complement strand
TTGCGGCCACTGTGATTTGAACTCGCGGGCTTCTTGTTATCAGCCGGTCGTAGCTTAAGCCAAGAACGTAGATGAAGGCCTGTAGGCCAATGTTTTCTATTGGGGTGCTGAGGGGGCTTTTCAGACTAGACTTGGGTTACATGATTGATGCGTATTCATGGGTATTTTCTGAGAACAGCCGCTAACTCGTCGGCAAAGTTAATACATATAGGATGATGTTGACAGTCTTGTCGACGATGTTTTAGCCGGAGATACTAGGTCTCTTGCAAAAGTTATTAGATTGTAGAGGCATTAAGAGGCGGGGGAGATGAGCCTCGAGGAAATCCCACCATTCGAGGGGGTCTACGTCTATAGGGCTGAGGGCCAGAAGCTCCTGGTTACGGAGAACCTTGACAAGGGATTCAGTGTATATGGGGAGAGGCTGTTCAAAGTAATGGGGACTGAATACAGGGAGTGGGTGCCATTTCGGAGCAAGCTTGCAGCCGCGATTCTATGCGGCTTAAAGGGCTGGGGTGTTGGCAGAGGTAGGACAATCCTATACCTCGGCGCGGCCTCTGGCACAACACTCAGCCATGTCTCAGACATCATAGGCCGTGAGGGCTTCGCCTACGCGGTAGAATTCGCCCCCCGCGTGTTCTCGCAGCTGATAGAGAGGGTGGTGCGTAGACGCCCTAACGTTGTAGCCGTGTTCGCAGACGCTAGGATGCCGCAGAGATATGCAGGTTTGGTAGACCTCGTCGATATCATCTACTGTGATATCGCCCAACCAGACCAGTCCAGAATACTGGTAGAGAACGCGGAGTTCTATCTCAAGAGGGGTGGAGAGATTATGATAGCGATTAAGGCGCGGAGTATCGATAGCGTGGAGGAGCCTGAAAAGATCTACCGAAGAGAGATAAAGACGATGGAGGACTCGGGCCTCAAGGTATTGGAGACTGTTAATCTTGCTCCATACGAGGAGGACCATATAATGGTTAGGGCGAGGTATGAGTAGTAAGAGCAGGATTGTAGGTGTGGATGAGGCGGGGCGTGGAGCAGTTATAGGCCCACTAGTTGTGGCGGGGGTGGCAGTAATTGAAGACACGATTCCACGGCTTGAGGAAGCAGGGGTTAAGGACTCTAAAAAGCTGACCCGAAAACGCAGAGAGGAGTTATACAACTGGATCACCTCGACGGGCATCGAGAATAAGTTCGAGTTAATCGAGCCTGAGAGAGTCGACTCATACACTAGAAGGAGCGGCGGCCCCGGGATTAACATGCTAGAAGTAGAGGCCATAATATCAGTCGCCGAGGCGCTCAAGCCCAATACCCTAATAGTCGACTCACCTGCCAAAAACACAGAGCCTATAAGATCAAAAATATCAGAACACCTACCTGGCGTCAGGGTAATATGTCAGTGCCACGCCGATGCGAACTACCCTGTAGTCGCAGCAGCCTCGATAGTGGCGAAGGTCATACGCGACACAGCCCTATCTGACCTTGCAAAGACACTAGGAGAGATCGGTTCAGGTTACCCCTCAGACCCTATGACGATCGCGTTTCTGCACAGGCTTGTCAGGCAGAAAGGCCTCACAGACTTTGTTAGGAGGTCCTGGAGGACGGTGGATAGAGTCATGCCTACTTTAAGAGAATATCTCGGCTGGGAGGATAGCTCGGGAGAAGGCTAATTTTTATAAAGTAGGACAGCACGTTATATGTGGACACTTATGGTAACTAAGTCGCGGCAGGACGATATAGAGAATAATCTCATCCAAATATCACACGAGTACACTCTCAAAATCAACAATTGCATGCGGATATACTCATCAATGCTTTCAGCCCTGATGTCTGACGGTTCTCCAGAGAGTATCGAGAGAGGGTTCTCCGAGATATTGAAGATTGACGAGGAGTGTAAGGGTCTCAAAAGAAGCGCTGAGCAGCAGGTGATGAGCTATGGGGCCCTCCTAGTTCAGAGAGGAGAATATATCAGGGTTATAGCGCTTTTAGACAAGATCCTTGATAAAATCGAGGGGGCGGCCTACAGGACCTTAACTCTTCACAAGCTTAAGGGGTTAGACAACCTATCACTCGCGGGGTTATCACAGATGACTGAAAAGGTTCATGCAGGGACTGAGATGCTTAGGGAGTGTTTAAGGGCCCTGATGCTCCAAGTTACCGCTCTCCACGACAAGCTTGACGAGATAGAGCAGTACGAGAGGATTGTCGACGAGATGTATAGGGGTTTTGACGTCGAGATACTGCAAAGCAAGCTAAAGCTCCCCCAGATGATACTTATCAGAGAGGTTGCGGAGATTCTTGAGGAGATAGCAGATCACATGGAGGAGATATCAAATATTATAAGAGTGATATATCCTAGAGGGAGGTAGCTGTTACTCAAGTCAGAGTTATGACATGGAGGACCCATTGAAGAAAACGATTCGCGCAGATATTGTTGAGACCAACGTAGTGGTCTTCGACAGAGAGGGAGCTCAGCAGCTCTTCTCACAGGGATTCTACGGTAAGCCACTTGGCATCCCGAAGCCTAAGGGGGCAGACTTCGACGCCCCACTAATCCTAGACTTAATCGAGGCGTGCTATTTGGTAGAGAAAGGCGTGATCGAGGTTTACAGGGAAGATAGACCAGTAGGCTTGGAGGAACTCAAGGAGCTGGGAAACGAGCTGTATGCAAGGTTTCGACAACTCTACCCTGTTTACAGGGACCTGCGTGAGCGGGGATTCGTGGTGACACCTGGTATAAAGTTTGGCAGCGACTTCGCAGTATACAAGTATGGGCCGGGTATAGACCACGCACCATACATAGTCCAGGTGAAATCGGCAGATGAGGAGATAAGCGCGACCGAGATCGTCAGGGCTGGCAGGTTGGCGACCACTGTGCGGAAAAACTTCATCATCGCGGTTCCCGAGGAATCTGGTAGAATAAGGTATATCCTCTTCTCTTGGGTTAAGTTGTAGGTCTCACCTCCTAGTCTTCTCCAGAATTGTCTCTAAGAGGGTTCTAAGGACGGTCCAAGCGCTCTCGTGATCTTTAGCTATGCTTGGGACCACGTATACCTCGTCTCCTAGGCTCATGGCGATCTTGACGTCCTCAGGTGGCAGCGCCCCTTCCAAGTCCTGCTTATTCGCGGCTATGATGAAGGGCGTATTCGGGTAGATGCTGCGAAACTCCTCAAGGATCTCTTGGGCCTCAAGTATAGAGGACTCGTCGGTGGAGTCGACCATCAATATGTATCCGTGCATGGACTTGGCGAGTATGTGCCATATGAAGGAGAATCTGCGTTGACCAGGGGTCCCGAAGATCCTGACGTAGTATCCGTCGCCGAGGTCAATAACGCCGAAGTCCATTCCCACAGTTGTCGAGGATTTTTTCCGCCTCTCCTCCTCCCTCGCTAATTGGCGCTCAGTTGTCATACTCAGCTCGCAGAGTGTCTTCACAAGCGTGGTCTTACCCGAGTTAAACGGGCCAGTGACAACTATCTTAAAGCTCTTCAATAGATTCCTCCTCCTTAAAGTACAAGTCAAGAAGCAGATTCACGAAGCCTAAGTTTGGATTTAGCTTCGTTATTAAGGCAACGACGTCACCCCTGTATTGGAATATGAAGAGGTAGCGTTTCCCGTCCAACTCCACCGCTATACGTCGGTAGTCGCCTACATGCATAACTTCCAAGATCGATGAGACAACTCCTGAGATTGCGGATATCGCCGCTCCAAGATACTCCGGTCCCACCGATGAGGCGTTTACCTGTGCTACAGGTGTGCCATCCGGTTTAGATACGATCGCAACCTCAACGGATCCTCTGCTTACTCGGACGACCTCTTCGAGGAGTGCCTGAAGCTCGGGTGATGGTGTCTGAATATCCGCCAATCGGTAATCAACCCCCGCTTACGAGATTCTTGAGTATTCTTTTCGCGCTCTCTTTCAGCAACTCGACGTCTATACCCGCCGCCCCCTTTGAGGATCTGACATATAGGTAGATCCTTCTACCAGCTATGTCTGTAGCAGGTATCAGTAACTCCACTACGCCGTTCCCTTGTATCTGGAGGCTCTGCACAGAGCTTCTCGCAAGCTGGAGGGAGCTTATGACCTCTGTGAGAAGGGCGGCCTCCCTATTCGAGTCAATGGCGCCTTCTTGATCGATTACTTGTCCACTATCATCGAAGATTAATGCGGCCTCAAAGCCCTCCCCAGCTACTAGATCAGAGAGGAGGCTGTAGGGTTCCAGCTTTGTTTCAGGAGCTGTTTTTTCTGGTTGAGGCCCGTGTTCCTCAACTGTAGCTAACTCCTCTGGAGGGGCTTGTTTGGCAGCCTGTTCCACGGTCTTTTCAGCCGCCTGAATCGCCATTTGCATTAGCGCGTCGCGTATGTTTGTGTAGGCTGTGAGGGAGAGCCTGTAGACCCGTAGGGAGAGTGTTACCATATAGATTGCGAGGATAGAAGCTATTAGGGCCGCGAGAGAGCCCCCTATTACCAGTGCGTCAATCAGGGGTGTGGAGTCCATGCCGAACCCGCTTCAACACCGTCGCCCCATAATGTATAAGTTTTATTATCACTGGCTCTATATGCGGTGCTGAGTGAATACACAGCATTTAGAAATCGCCACCTCGGTTAAGTGTACGCTCCACCCTCCCGCCGCTCCTCACCAGAATAAGCTCCGCTCCACCCGCACTACCGCTTCCGCCTACGGCGACATGGTGCTGGAACATTGTGACCACTCTCTTCGGCAGAATTACTGAGATGTAACAGACTCTGCATATTGGCTTGGATGAGTGTTCATAACGACACTCTTTGCAGATTAGCTTTCCGCAAACCTCGCACCGGTAGGGAGCGAATCTATTCTTATGTATCCAGCACCTATAGGTCTCGATCTTCTGTTCAGTCTCGATTTTGTTCCCACAGAATGGGCAATATGCCGCCCGTTCAACGCACGGCGCCGCGCATACTGGGCAGCGAGTCATTCCTGCACACCAAAGCGCCATCTAAATATAAGCTGTCTAAATAGTGCCCTCTTAAAACTACCTAAGGAATACGCAGGTATTCACTCGATAGTGCCGCCGCTACCTTCTAGGCGTGAGTCTCAATAGCTTGTCATCGCCAGGCCTTACCGAGCCGCGCCCATCCCTATTACTTGTAAGAATGTAGAGTAGACCGTCGGGTCCCTCTACAACGTTTCTTAGCCTCCCGTACTCTCTCAGTAACAGTTTCTCCGACTCTACCACTTTTGACCCATCTTCACTGAGTGCTAGCCTGTGCAGGTGCTCTCCGCGAAGGGCTGCGAAGAATAGATTATCATTCCATTGTGGGAAGTCGCTACCGTAATAGAATGTGCATCCTGCCGGCGCCCAAGTCTCACTCCCACTATGATAGATGGGGTCAATGAATCCCTCAACCCCACGTACACCAACAACGCGGGGCCATCCGTAATTCCCTCCAGGCACTATGCGGTTTACCTCATCGTTCGCCACCAACCCCATTTCACCCGACGGACCATGCTCTGTGGCGAAGAGCTGCTCACCACCCCTACGCCAAGAGAGACCCTGAGGGTTGCGGTGCCCATAGCTGTAGATAGGCGAGCTCCCAAATGGGTTGTCGCCCGGGATTGAGCCGTCGACGCCGATCCGAAGTATCTTCCCAGCCGTTGAGTCTAGGTTTTGGGCGTTCTCCGGGCTTGCAGCATCGCCAGTCGTAATGTAGAGTCTAGCGTCTGGACCAATCTTGATCCTACCACCGTCGTGAACCGAGGCGGCAGGTATTCTATCCAGCAACACAACACCTTCCTTAAACTCAAGCGAGTCCCACAAATGTACACGGTTATAGAGGTGAGAACCATCCCTATACGTGTAGTAGGTAATTGGGCGGGGGCCAGGCTCGATATGAGTCAATCCCAGCAGGCCACCCTCACCAACGTGGGCTACATCAATCTCTCCCAAGACTTGGCTCCTACCTGTGGAAAGGGTGAGTAAAACAACGCGGCCAGGCCGCTCAGTGATGAGAGCCTCATCACCACTGATGAAGTCGATTTCCCAAGGAATAACAAGCCCCTCTTTAACTGTCTCCACGACATAATCCCTCTTCACCTCAGCTTGTCCCCTTACTTGGTCATATACGCGGAGAAGGAGGTAGAGTGTTGAGATGGCCACACTACCTGCAGCCACCGAGATAATTAGGAGTAAGGTCCTCCGATTCACGTCTAGCCAGCACCATCTGATACATTCGATTAAAGCATATATATCATCTGATTCTAGACTCACTGAATTGTTCTGGCTTATTGAGGGTTACCCATCAACCCTACTGACCCATTACATAGGGATAAATGGTATCGTTTGAGCCACTCCCATTCATGCCAGCGACGTGATCCAAACATGAGCTTTATCAAGAATAAGGCGCGATGGTCTGCGTATCTCCAGGGATCTCTCCACCCGATATCCCCCGATGACTATGAATACGTTCTAAGATACCGGTTAGAGAAGAGTTCTACTACATGAGGAGATAGGGTTTGACGAATTGGTCGTAGAGTGGCGCCTTCTCATGGATTGTCAGCTCCCTGTACATCGTCGCGGGCGAGATATACGCCACGTCTATACTGTCTCCAGAGCCTATGTCGCGTCTAATAGCCGCCGCCACGGCCTTAAATGCCAGTTTGATCGCCTCATCTAGGCTCAAGTCTGGTCTATACTCTGATTCCAAGACTCCTAGGGCGACAGGTGATCCAGAGCCCGAGACTACCATCTTCTCCTCGGTAAAGCCGCCTAGCGGGTCGACATTGAAGATATGGGCGCCAGTATCGTCAACCCCTCCCAGTAGGATCTGGGCCTGAAATGGAAGCCCCCTGTAGCTGAACATGAGGTTTGCTAAAAGGCTGGTCAGCGCTCTAATCTGTATGGGTCTTCCATGGGTGAGCTCGTAGTGCCGTGCGTTAGCCCTCATAAGGTCTATGAGGCTCTGGGCATCAGCCACTCTTCCCGCTATCGTCATAGCGGCGTGGTCAGCGATTTTGTAGACCTTTTTGGCCTTCCTATGCGCCACGAAGAACCCTGAAGTCGCCCTACTATCTGTCGCGAAGACAACAATATCGCCCGCGGTGAAGCCTACTGTCGTTGTTCCGGTGGATAGAGGCGGTAGACTGTTGCCCCTCTCGCTCAGCCGTCCTGTAAAACTGGTCAAGCCGTTCCTAGACCTCCGCTAAACATAGGGGCACAGCTACGCTATTTACCTTCTCATTCGATAACCGGTTAACGTCCGCGGCATGTTTTAACCAGTGGGAGGCTAGCGCCCCCGCGTTATCGCTGGCCTAAACCTGTATCCGTAGACGATTAGCCCTGACTCGCCGTCCTCCGCTATTTTCCGGACAACCCTCTCAAGCTCAATCCCGGGTTTGAGTTCTTCGGGGTCGCAATCCGTGATGCCGGCCACCAGCTTGGTCCCATCCTCGAACTCTACAAGGCCTACAATGTATGGGGCTTGTCTCTCAAAGGCGACGGGCGGGTTCTTAACAACCGTGTAGGTGATGAGACGTGCGCGGTCAGGTAGCTTGTCCTCTGCAACTCTGTTTGACCTGCACCTCCTACATATGCTTGTAGCGTAGTGGTGGACTGCCCCACAGTTTAGACACCTCCAAACGACCAGCCTGTATCTGAATCTTCTATGCCTCCAGTTTACGGGTGGGCGGAAAACAGCGTGCAACCCTCTCACCCCTCCTTCATTACAAGTGAGTAGGCGGAGCTCCCCAGCCCAGAGAGGCTGATCATTGCGCCATACTTTACGCCATCCACTTGACAGGCCCCCGCTCTACCGGTCAGCTGGAGGAATATCTCCGCGGCCTGGTAAACACCAGTGGCTCCGAGGGGATGTCCCCGCGCCTTTAGACCACCGAAGGTGTTGATGACGACTTTGCCGCCATGGTCAAACACTCCATTCTTAGCGTCGATACCGCTGGCTCCCTCAGCCGAATAGCCTATCGACTCTAAAATGAGATTAGCTAGGATTGAGTACGAGTCGTGAATCTCTAATACCTTGATTTGCTCTCGGCTCAGGCCCGGCCTAGCTAGCGCCTCGTAGAAGGCGCGGGCGGCGGCACTTAGTTTTAAGGGGTCTTCCCTGTCGAATGGCGAGACGATGTCGGTGGATGATGCAGCCCCCGCCAGCTCGACGACTTGTTCATGCTGGATAGTGGGTAGGGCATCTGAGCTGCAGAGTATTACGGCAGCAGCTCCATCTGCTGGAGCTGTTGTCTCAAGTCTTCTGAGGGGCGGCGAGACTATGGGGGAGGAGAGGACATTCTCTAGCGTCGTCTTGAATTGGTATTGAGCGTGAGGCGCCTTGGATGCATGCTCATGCATGATTACAGGGAATTGGGCCACCATCTCCTGCGGCAGCTCATACTTCTCGAGATACATTCTATACATCATCGCGGCTAGCGCGGACTCAGTTACACCTTGGAAACCTACTAGGTCATATCTCTCCGAGAGGGATTGTAGAAAGACAGACTCCTCCGGTGTCGCATCCGATAACTTCTCAACCCCGATGACTAAGACCGTGTCTGCCAAGCCGGAGAGTATCGCTTGGTAGCCCGAGAGTAGGGCTGCGGCTCCACTAGCCCCACCCGCCTCAACTCTAAGGGCTGGAACCCCAGCCAGGCCTACGTCCTCTGCGACAATTGCTCCCAAGTTGGCTTGGTTCTGGAGTATCTCGCCTAGGGCGTTGGCGACGTAGATTGAGTCTATTTTCCAAGGCCTCACCTCGGCGAGGCCGTCGACCACCTGTGTGACCATGCTGTCAATTGACTGCCCCCACTGCTCGTCAACTTTTAACAGGCTGGCGCCTACGATGTACACCTTCCTCATACGCCTCTACTCCCTTATCTTGCCCCTCGCCTTCAGGTACAACGCGTAGTCAATATATCTCCGCCTCTCTATCAGTTCATTCACGAGTGGTGCTTTACCCCTCTTCTCCAGAATCCCCTCCTTAACCCTGAAGACGAAGGCGTCGCTCCCAGCGCCTGAGCCGTAGGAGACCATGAGTATCCTTTCTCCTGGTCTTGACTGGTCGAGCACCTTCGCCAGCCCCATCATCGATGAAGCAGCATACGTGTTTCCTATGACGTTGCAGACTACACCGGGCTCTACTTTCTTTGCAGGTATACCCAGCATCTTTGCGGCGGCGTAGGGAAATTTTGTGTTTGGCTGGTGGAATACTACGTAGTCGAATTCGTCGAGTGAGTAGCCATCCTCCAGCACCATCTTTGCTGCGGAGACGATGTGATGGAAGTATGCGGGCGCGCCGGTAAACCTTGAGCCGTGCATAGGGTATCTCTCATGATTTCTCCTCCAGAAGTCGGGTGTGTCTGTGACGTAGCTTGACGCATATTCTAGGTCTGCAATAGCTCCCTCACCGCTCCTTCCAATTACTAGGGCTACACCCCCTGCCGCCGCTGTGTACTCTAGCGCGTCTCTAGGTCTACCTTGAGCGGTATCCGCGCCTATCGCAAGCCCATACTCTGTCATACCCGACGCCACCAGCCCAGATACCAGCTCCACCGCCTCAGTACCTGCCTTACAGGCAAACTCCAAGTCGGCGCTAAGAAGTCTGCTATTAACACCAAGCACGTCAGCCACTATTGTCCCAGTCGGTTTTACCGCGTAGGGATGCGACTCGGAGCCGACATAAACAGCACCAATCCTGTCGGGGTCTATCCCCGCCCTAGCGATAGCATAGCTAGCAGCCTCCACCGCTATCGTGACAGTATCCTCGTCGAGGCTGTTGACCGATTTCTCAAGCACCGGGAGTTCAGAGTCCGGCACACCCCAAATCCTAGCAATTTCAGAGGCCTTTATCCTAAACATGGGGATGTAGGCGCCATAACCATGAATTGCGACACCTGAGAGTCTAGGCAACTCGTCACCTATTGCACCTACCCGTATAAAAGTGTTGAACTGTGAGTCTACAAATGTCGATTGACAATAGCAGGTGAGGAAGTTAAAGGTGCCCCTGCTAAAATTACTGCCACCTCGCCGGCCTCAAGGTAGTTTTGGACGTTTAAGCTTATATAACCTGCAGTCATATAGACGTTGCTATGGTGGAGACGGCGTTAGACGAGAAAGACCTCGAGATTATCCGGGCACTGATGAAGGATGCCAAAAAGAGCTTCACCGAGCTTTCCAGAGAACTGGGGGTCCCGAGGACTACCCTCCAGGAACGCTTCCGAAGGATAACTGCGAGGGGGATAATCAAGCGGATAGCCGCGATTCCAGATTATTCGCGCCTAGGCCTACCCACCACTGCCTTCCTTCTAGTATCGTTCTCCCCCGTGATGGACATTTCCCAGCGAGACCTTGCTGCCATGATTGCGGAGATGGAACATGTCTATGAGGTCCACCTAATAAGTGGGCAGTGGGATATGCTGATCAAGGTTAGAGCGCCTTCTACCGAAGATGTTGGAAGACTAGTAATCGATAAGATACGAAGTATTAAGAACGTTGCTAAGACCGAGACTTGCTTTGTCTTCCACACGGCCAAGGAAGTACCTTGAAGAATTCCCAGATATTTTGGGGTATTTTTAGGTCATGGCCCATAAACTAACCTAGGACTTCTAAGCATGTTTTATCGATGTCCGGCTCTTCATATTAGTATTTGCCTTCAAAATATCCCTTTGCGAGTTCTGGGGAGTATGGCCCAAGGGATACAGAGGGGAGTGGTTGGTTGGAGGCGTCTCTGGCAGTCCTCGTCTCTTGAGGTGTCTTCGAGTCTTTGCTGTTTTCTCTTTACCGTGAATCCTACGAGCCTGTAGAACCTCAATAGGCTCGGCATCCTTATGTAGAGGCAGTAGAGATCTTTTTTGTTTTGTATGTCTTGCCTGTTATTTTGTTATGGAAAGTGGTTTCTTTTTTCGTTGCTATATGTGGACCTGTCATGGGTGCTGAGGAGTTCCTTGACGTAGTTGAGGAGTCTTTCATCAGTGTTGTAGCATTCAACATACCCCTTCGTCCTTACTGAGGCCACGGAGTCGAAGAATCCTTTAAGAAAGCTCCGCGTACAGTCTTCACAATGTTCTACGAACGGTTTTATTCCCTCTATGTTGATGGGTTTTCTGACCAGGTCGTAGAGAGCCTTTGATCGAGCAGCTACATAAAGCAACCCATCCCCTCTTAGTCTCGGCTTTGGCGGATCTCTGCCTAGAACGCTTCCCAAGCATCTTGCGAACTCTTCTATGAATTCCCTGTCTTCAGCCCCGCACCCTATCTCCATCTCACTAATTTTTCTTCTAAATATCCATCCGTCACCGGCAACAGCACCTATGACGTAGCAGAGATCTAGAGACTTCTCGAGGTGGTCGATTGACGGTATCCTGCACCCGTTGTAGGGGCTGTGAACACCTCTCAACCAATCACTAACCACTCGCCTGTCCAGCCTGTAGCCGTATTCCTTCTCTATCATTTTAATGATTTTGCCGTAAGAGTATCCTCTACCCCGAAGCCTTTTAACCTCTTCGAATAGCCTAATCCTAACACCCCTATCCAGATATGAGCCTCTCTTACTACGCCTTTCGGGAAACATTTTGTAGTAGTATCTTTGGACAGTCGAGCTCGATATCTCAAGGCCACTCGCCCTCAGCATCCGCCAAATCTTGTGGTAGCCGAGACCTATCTGGATCCCGCCCTCTACTGCCTTCTCGAGCCTCTCTTTCAGCTCTGGTGGTAGCCTCCTCTGCCTTCCCTCCCCCTGCAACCCGGCGGACTTGCCGAGCGGGGACAGCTGAAGATCCCCACTCACCCCCTGCCCAATCATAGGAATAACGTAATACACTAAAAATCAACTGGCCAATAGTGTATGAATGATGGGGAGGATTCGAGGATGAGGGAGAGGTTTATAATCCAAGATACTTTGACGGCTATTGACATGGCTGAGATAGCGAGGCTTCGTGGCCTAAGTCCAGAAAGAGCAGTAACCCTCAGGCAGAAGGCATGGCCACACATCCTGAAGCGTATACAGAAGTTTGTAGAGAGACGCCAGAGGAATTGAAGAAAACCTAAATAAAATATTGCATGGAAATGGGCCAGAATGTGAACCCTCTTGAGGGATAATGCTAAGGCGTCAAAAATGCCTGATAACCTAATTAGTGGCAGGGAGAGGGTGAGGCTCGCAGGGTATGTATAGCGGGGAGTTTAGGGCTCCTATCGGAGTTAAATACGCTATGAAAAAGTGTCAATGCATCTACCACGAGGGGTATCTCCCCGTATATAGGCTGTCGCGTCATGAGCCTCTAAGCTCAGACTGGTTTGATGACATTGCAGAGTTACTATAGGATTTTGAGGGTATTTCCTATAGCCTCACCCACCCCGCTCTACGTGGAAACCTCTTAAAACGATATTAAAAGCTAGGGCACGCCTCAAGGTTTGAGCGAGCTAGAGAGAATAGCTATAGAAAAGGCCAAGGAAGCAGTAAAGCTTGACAGGCAGGGGTCTAGAGAGGCTGCCATAGCCCGCTATAAAGAGGCGATACAGATCCTCAGCAGACTCATCAGCCTAACCCAGAGCCCCGTTCTACACGAAGTTTACAGGGAGAGAATGAGACAGTACTTGGAGAGGCTGAATGAGCTGAGCGACGAGACGACTGCCAAGGCTGTGGTTAAGAGGGCTGTTCCTAGTGAGGAACCTATGATGGGGCCTGTTGAGACCAACGTCAAATGGAGCGATGTTATCGGCCTCGACGACGCTAAGAGAGTCATCCGCGAGGCAATAGTCTATCCTTGGCTAAGACCAGACCTCTTCCCACTCGGCTGGCCAACCGGGATACTCCTTTTCGGACCACCCGGATGCGGGAAGACTCTCCTTGTGGCCGCCACAGCTAGTGAAGTAAACGCAACACTCTACACACTCGATGCAGCGACGGTCTTGTCCAAGTGGCTGGGAGAGAGCGAGAAAAATATAGCAACACTCTTCTCCAAGGCGAGGCAGGACGTCTCTAAGGGTAAGCCTGTCATCATATTTATTGACGAGGCCGATTCGCTAACCGCTCAGAGATACTTGGAGGTTGGTGGCGAGGCTCGTGCACGGAACCAGCTTCTCAAAGAGATGGATGGGCTGTCGAATAAGAATAAGAAGGAGTACCTCTACGTGATAGCAGCTACAAATAAGCCTTGGCTTCTCGATGAGGCGTTTATAAGACGGTTCCAGAAGAGAATCTACGTAGGCCCCCCAGACCGCGAGACTAGGCTGAATATTCTGAGACACTACACAGCCAACCTCAGATTGGCGGAAGACGTTAACCTAGAGGCTCTAGCCGAGATGACAGGAAGCTACTCACCCGCCGACCTCTATAACATTTGTCTCGATGCACACTTGAAAACGATTAGGGAGATGTTTGAGAACAAGCTTGAAGAACCCCGGAAAATATCAATGAGGGATTTCATCGCGGCGATTGAAAAGAGAAAACCCTCTGTTAGTGAGGAGATGGTGATGAGACTTCTCGAGTGGGCTAGGAAACACGAGGCAGTTTGAATAGGTTTAATATTCCCGGTGGGTAACTCTTTCACAGAATTGGCTAATGTAGTTGCTGAAAATCTTACAAGAATTTTTGAGACAAAGTCCAAGAGACTCTTGGCACTTGATAGTGTGAGTTTTGAAGTTCAGACAAGTGAGGTGTTTGGGCTGTTGGGTCCTAACGGCGCAGGTAAAACCACCCTTATCAGGATACTTACAACCCTTCTACTTCCCACCTACGGCCGCGCCCTAGTAGGTGGGTTCGACGTCGTTAAAGAGGCTAAGAAAGTCCGGTCCATTATAGGGTTTAGTAGCAGCTCTGAGCGGGTAGGGTTTGACTTTGTGACGGCGAGAAGGAATCTATGGTTCTTTTCCCAGCTATACGGAACCCCAACAGGCGAGGCGAATAGACGGATAGAGGAGCTTGCCGCATTACTTGAGTTTCAAGACCAACTTGACCGCAAGCTATACACTCTAACCACGGGCTATAGACAGAGGCTTAACATTGCGCGAGCCTTCATCAACGACCCCCAAGTAGTCTTTTTTGACGAGCCTACAAACGGGATGGATGTCTTCTCAGCAAAAAAGGTCCGCGAACTATTTGTCAAAGAGGCAAAGACCAACTCTCGCACCATTTTTCTAGCTACCCACAACATGTTCGAGGCAGAGGAGGTTTGCGACCGGGTTGCGATCATAGATAGGGGGAGGATCTTAGCTATTGATTCTCCCGAGAATCTGAAATCCTCGCTAAGTAAACCAGTAGTCCTGTTCGAGACTGATATTGCAGGCGCTTCGATTGGTGATCCAACACAGTTAGAGGGCGTCGTGGGCGGCACTATAAAAGTAGATAATGAGAATGAGGCCGCTAAAATACGTGTGATTCTTAGAGATGAGGATTTTCTGGAGAGGGTTCTGCAATTGCTGGAAAAGAGGAGAATAAGGGTTTTCAATTATCAGAGGATTGAGCCTACCTTAGAGGATGTCTTCATAAGCCTTGTTGGGGCGGGCTTCGCAGAGAGAGAAAGGAGCGTTGAGGCGTAGTTTTGTAATCTGGGTTAAAGTGGCTGTCTCCCGCGCACTCATCAGGGTCATCGCAATGTATGGAGACCCGCTCTGGATAGTGGTGAATGTGGGAGGCCCTATGCTAACCTCTCTCGCCCTAGCCTTTCTCTACAGATTAGCCGGCCTCTCAAGTCTAACCGGATTCGCAATTCTGGGGGGAGGGATGGTAGCGTATTGGGGGAACGTCTTGTGGTCTATGGCCTCCCAGCTCAACTGGGATAAGAGGTCTGGGATGCTCTATCTATACATCGCCTCGCCTGCGCCTCTCACCGCACTCCTCATAGGCATGTCGCTGGGCGGAATACTTGGAACCCTGCCAAGCTCTATAGCCGTCCTAGTAATCGGAGCCCTACTCTTCAAGCCGCCCTTCTCCCCACCCACAATAACCGTGGCTCTGATCTTCATGCTCACGCTCGTTGCCCTATACGGCATGGGTATAGCCCTCTCATCACTGTATCTGATCCTGGGTAGGGAGTCAGAGGAGATCAATGAGGCACTCTACGAGCCCATCTCATTCCTCTCAGGCGTCTACTTCCCCTCCATAGGAAGGTTTTCACCCCTACCACTCGCCGTTCAAGCAGTAGCATCCCTCATCCCACTCACGCTTGGTATGGATTCCCTGCGGAGAACCCTATTCTATGCTGAGGGGCTGACCGAGCTCTGGCCTAACTTATCAGCGCTGGCAGTTATGGCTGTTGCCTCGATCCTTATCGGATTAAGAGCGCTGAACTATATTGAGATGAGGGGGCGCGAAACAGGAGACATATTGGTGACTATGAAATGATTAGGAAACTCGCGGTCTCTATTATGCTAGGCCTTGAGAGGGAGTTTGGCTGGACCTTCCCGCCGCTTGTAATCCTGCTTAGCATGATCCCAGCGACTGCCGGCGTGTTGACTGCGGTGATGGTTTACTGGGTGGGGTCGAGCGCGGCGGGCGCCGCAGACCCACACTGGATAGCCTTCCTCATAGTGGGTGCATCACTCTACACACACTTCTCCTCATACATCTGGGCCCCCCTTTCTGCTGTCTCGGAGGGGAAAGCATCCTACACCTTTCCACTAGTCTTCATCTCCCACTCCTCCCTTTCCTATATCACAGGAAGGGTTATTGCTTCGTTCATAGAGTCCTCCTTCACGGCGGTTTTAGCCCTGGGAGCTGCCACACTCTCAGTAAAGGAGCTACTCGTTATCACACCTGAACTAGAGTTCAGCCCACTCAGCATAGCACTCTTCGCTCTGGGCATGGTAGTGGGCCTCCTCGCAGCCCTTGGACTCGGACTGATGCTGGCAGCCTACGCAATATTTGTGACCAGGCTTGAGTGGGGCTTGCCCGTCTACATCTCTGGAATCCTGATGATATTCTCTGAAGCGATTTTCCCAGCCTCAGCCCTACCAGCTCCACTCCCAATCATCGCAGAATTACTACCCTTCACACACATAATCAGAGCTGCAAGGGCTGCCCTCATAGGACCTCTAAGTCTATATCCAGCCGAGATATTGTCTGCAGCCCTGTTAGGCGGTGCTTGGTTTCTCGCCGGGCTTACGGTCTACACGTATTCAGAAAAGATTGGTAGGCGGCGCGGATACATAGACTATAGAGTTGTGTGACACAAGCAGTACATAGGCGCGGGAATAGATACAGCTACTCTACGACCGCTAACAAGTCGCGCTCAAGCTTCCAAGTCACTTCATTCAGAAACCACGCAGATATCTCAACAACCTTCCCACGGCTGACAGATAAGATGACGTAGCTTAGGAAAGGCACCGCGCTGAGGTGGTCAAAGTTGCTCGGGATAGCCGGCGCATCAGGGTGACTGTGATACACCCCCACTACCACCTCACCCTTCGACGCAGCCTCATCCTCAACCCGCATATACTCGAGTGGATCGATCAGGTAACGCCTGTTCCTCTCACCAACAAACGAGTTTCTCACAGGCACGTGATAGCCGACTACCCTTACTCCAGAGTCGAGCTTCCCTATCAATAGCCCACATGCCTCCTCAGGATACCGTCGCGAGACATCATCAGACACTTCGTCAACCACCTTACGCGGTATTCTTAACATCTCTCCAATCAACCACCCCCCGGCTACTATCTATACATTCGCGATGTTCACATGGTAAAAAATTTACAGCTGGTCAACCCTTTTATCCCAGTTAGCTCTTCTTACTTACATGAAGTTTAGAGTAACGCGCATCCCTTCAAGAGTCAGCAAGCTAGTTGCAGGGTTGCCTGACATGGGCAACGTAGCTGGGATAGCTATGGAGCATCTAATACGTGAGATGCGTCTTGAACCTTTCGCCACATGTATTGACACTTGGCCACCTTTCGTTACTCATAAGCGAGGAATTATAGAGTTTGAGAGGGGGAAATATACCCTCTATTTTAGGGATGGGCTGAACTTTATCGCTATGACAGGGTCGCATCAGCCTTCAGAGCCGAGCCTACTATACGAGCTCTGTGAGGATGTGCTAGATATTGCACAGCAAGCTGGTGTCGAGGAGGTTTATACGATCGGCGCTGCACATTATGAAGACGCATTCACAGAGCCTCCAAGAGTCTTTCATGCCGCATTATCCGATACGATGGATGAGAAGTTGAGAAGTTATGGTTCCGCGCCATTAGAGTCCGAAGGATACATTACAGGCTTCAACGGTTTGTTGTTGGGTATTGCGCGAGAGCGTGGCATGACTGGTGCATGCTTGCTCGGCGAGATTGGTGACCCGCATGTCAGACAGCCGGCTGCTGCTAAGGCTGTGCTGGAGGTGTTGTCAAGAATACTTGGCGTCACATTAGACTATACGGAGCTTGACGAAGAGATAGACCGGATAAGGGCTGCTAGGGCGTTAGAGAGGATGTATAGGCGCGGCCGTACCCCCGGTGTCATGTAGCCTATCCAATCTACCACCACTCAATGCCTTTTACTTTGGGCTACTGTGATTATCCAAGGTGATGGAGAGCCTAGTCGAGGGGAGATAGGTGCTAGAGAGCGGGTAAGGAGAAAAGCGGGAATCATGGAGAGGGGGATGTGTAGAGAGTTATAGATCGCTGTGAATAGAAGCACGAAGAAGAGCTTCTCTCCAACAGTAGATAGTGGAAGCCCAGTAAAACCTGATAGATATTTGGCACCCATGTCTAGGAAGAAGGGGAAGAGAGCTGTCAGTAATACATAATTTGCAAGGCCCATAACAACGACCCTCACTGCCGCACCGAATAATCCCATTGAAAAAGAGCAAACCCTCGTACCCGTACCTCTCGTCAGATAGGCAGCAGCCCAAAACCCCAACAAGCTAGATGAAACCGCCATGTACTTCATTAGGGGACCGATGGGCGTCCATTCACCGAACAGGAGTAATGCTATGAAGTGGCTTGTTGCAGAGATGAATCCGACTGTAGGGCCGAACATCAACATAGCAATGAAAGAAGGGACCTCTGCGAGGTCAAAGCGGAGATAGGGGAGGGGCGGGAATGGGAAGCTAAGCGGTAGCAACCCCAGCGTGAATGCCAACCCACCAAATACTGCTCCAATCATCAGGGTTCTGCTTGAATGACCCTTCCCCATCCAAGCACCCGAGTATAGGCTCAACTAATAAATTATGAGTAGCTACCCATGATCGTGTATCACAGAATCGAATTAATAAAAACACCAAACTAGCCTAACATTGGCATGATTTCGGAACAAAGGATTGCGGAGCTGAGCCATATTTTCACCGCGCTGGGGAATGAGACGAGGCTCAAGATTCTCCTTATAGCAAGCCAGAGTGACAGGCCCCTACACATTAAGGCGTATGCTCGGCTTTTAAAGAAGAGATATTCAGCAGTTTACAGACATATCACCATACTCCGCAGAGCCGGTCTGGTCACCATATATGATGTTGGACGTAGCAGGGTAGTGGCGCTGAGGAAAGGGCTGAACATCGAGACACTCATCCAGACACTCGCCTCATTAGGCATTATCACAGCTGAGTGATAATAAAGCTTATTTTCTTATGATATAATGTTCTAGAAATCAGTAATTAAGACTCAAATTTATTAGAGCCATTCCGTCTAATCCAATACGCTATGACGCGTGTGAGCACTAAGTGGGTGGCAGGTGTGGCGGTCTTAGCTGCACTCGCCTATGCGCTCTCTCTGATGAGGCTTCACCTACGCTATCCACTCCTGCCATTCCTCTCATTTGACCTCTCCGAAATACCCGACATTCTCGCCTACTTCTTATTCGGGCTGTCCGGAGGCCTCATAGCAGCTCTGGCTCATTGGTTCGCCCTAAACTTCGGGACACCCTTCCACCAGCTTGTCGGGCCAACCATGAAGCTTCTCGCCGTGCTAGCCACCCTACTGGGACTTGAGATTGCATCACGTATAAAGGGAGGGTCAATGGCCCTGAATGGAGTGTCACTTTCCCTCCTTACGAGGACTGGCGTCATGGCCGCAGCAACCTTCATTCTCTACTACTACCTCTTCCCCGGTGTTTACCTTCCCTTCTCCAGGAGGACGTTAAGCGGTATAGGCATCACGATTGAGTCAGACCTAACCTTAGCAACTGTCATGGTGGCCTTCACATCGATCTTCAATATTATACACGTCTTCCTGAGTGTGCTTCCAGCATACGGTATATACAAAAGGATATTGGCAACCCTCCCCCAGCTCCCAACCAAGCAGCCATTGATTAGAAGCAAAGCCAGATAGTATAAAACCAACTTTAACCGCAGGCAATACATAATAGCTGCCACCCCATCTTCATTTTTGGCGATGATGAGTTTGCCGAGTGCGGAAAGCGTGAAGAACCCTGAAGTTATCTGAGCTTAAAAAAGGAGGGGGTGATTATTCTGTCAATTGAGTTTAATAGTTTAGAGATCCTCGACTGGTTAAGAAAGTTGAGGCCTAAGAGGGTACTGATTCAGTCACCGCTTGGCCTCAGAGGATTGGCGGAGCAATTAGAATCGATGATCTCAAGGGAGGGGGTTGAAGCTCTCATCTCTTCAAGCCCTACTTGGGGTGGTTGCGATATAGCTGTTGAAGAGGCTAAGAGAGTGGGTGCCGACGCCATCCTCCATATAGGCCACGCCCCTTTCTTATCTCATGCCGAACTTCCTGTTTTCTATGTCGAGGCAAGATACAGGGACTATAAACCGCTGGAAAGCATGATCGAGCCAATAACGAAGACGCTGGAAGGGTATAGAAGGGTGGGTGTAGGTATGAGCGTTCAGTGGCTAAACCACCTCACCAGATTCATGGACGACCTAGCTGCTAGAGGATACAATGTAGTGGCAGGAGACCCCAGCGGCCACCTCGCACACAAGGGCCAAGTGCTAGGATGCGACTACACATCGTTGAAGACAATTGAGCACATAGTCGACTGCTATATAGTTGTAGGATCTGCCTTCCATGCGTTGGGAGTGGCTCTCATCTCTAGGAATCCCACACTCATGGTCGACCCCCACGTACAGAGAATTGAATGGATGGATGAGAGAGCAAAGAGAATACTTGCCACAAGATACTATATGGTCCAAAGATTCAAGAAGGCGCGGAGGGTAGCGATACTTGTAAGCAAGAAGCCTGGACAATACATGATGGGGCTCGCGCAAAAGCTCAAAAACATCCTAAACGAAAATGGGCGTGAGGCAAGCATAATAGTCTCAGACGAGATAACGATGGATAACATAGCCGACTTCACCTATGACGCCTACATCAACACGGCATGTCCCAGACTAAGCATCGAGGACCAAGCACGATTCTCAAAGCCACTTATACTCCCCATGGAGGCCATGGTAGCCCTTGGAAAAATAAGCTGGGAAGAGGTGTTAGATAAAGGGCTGATCCTTAGCTTGAGTCTCACAGTGTCCCAACCTGTAAATCTTTAAACTCACTATCGCTCTATTCGGAGAGATAACTCAGCTTATACGCCAGTTCACAATAGAGTATGCTTCCCTGACTATTCGAGTCGTGGTGCCTCTGGGCCGGGACTTAGCGCATATTCTACCCCTACTCTCTGTCTACAATCCAAGCGAGGTTAAGCTTGTTTGGCGCGGAACTTCGGAGGAGGATTTGAGAAGAGTGGTAGATGCGCTGGAGAGAAACATGGTTAGAGTCGTGGTAGTCAGGTTACCAGCTTCGGGCTCGATAGCCTCTGATGCTAGGACCGTTATCGAGGCGGCCAAAGACTGCGACCTAGTCTGCATATCATCTGACGACGGGTATCTTTCCTCCATTGCTCTGCTTACTGCTCAGCGCCTTAACAAGCGGATATGTATCGTTAAGGACTCTACGGTTGTCGAGGCTACAGCTACGAGTCTGTGGGAGCAGCTTCGCTAGACTATGCCGCCTGCCTTATAGCTTCAGCTATACGGGGAATCGCAACCCGGATCTCCTTGAGGGGGAGGGGCTGTAAGACCAGGTGTTTTGCTCCTATGTCTAGGTATTCGCCTATACGCTGTGCTGCATCCTCTATAGACCCGACGATGTTAAGCGCCAACACCATTTCAGGGGTCACATCATTCGCAGAGGTTACGGCCTTGAAGCCCATCTTCCTAACCCTAGCCGCATTGAACCAGAGGACGGTCTGTGCGAGGAGTGGCATAGCCTTCCTAACGGCTGATTCCCTCTTCTTCTCGACTACTGTGAAGAGCATACAGCCAGCCTCAATATCTCGCGGCTTCCTGCCGGCGCTCTCTGCGGCTTCGTGTAGAATCTCAAGCTCTGATGAGTATATCTGCGGGGAGACGCATATAGGCAGCCAGCCATCCGCAACACTAGCGATCCCCCTGATCACCCTATCTATGTTCGCTGCGGCCCATATAGGTGGGTGAGGCTTCTGCTTGGGCTTGGCTTCGAAGCCTGAGGTCCTTATGTTAAAGAATCTCCCTTGAAACTCTACACTACCTCCGCTCAGAAGCTTTTTCAGAACAGTCATGAACTCAAAGAACCTCTCGGCCACGCCCCCTTGGGCGGGGAACCCCCACTCGATGCTGGGGCAGCAGCTACCAACCCCCGCTATCAGTCTACCCCCCGAGATGTGATCCAGCGATATAATTGACTGGGCAGTGTTGGCGGGGTGTCTTCGATAGGTAGCTAAGACAGCGCTCCCAATCCTAACCCTGTACGTGGCCTTAGCCATCTCAGCCATGCAGAGGATGGGGTCTTGGGTTTCTCTCTGGAAAACTCCGACTAGGTCGTCATTAACCCATACACTATCAAGCCTTGCCCTCTCGACATCCCGCGCTATTTTTGCCGCGGCATCGAGAGAGAAGTTGGGAAATGATATGCCGAATCTAAAACGCGGGCTTGGCACGGAGATAAGTCTGCGCGGTTGGATAAAAGGCCTCTGACGGTCAAACACCCTTAATCAGGGAGGTGAGATAGTCCCGGCTTTCACGGGCGCTGTCCATGGGTTCTTTCTCTGAGAAATCCTGCTCCACTACTAGCCACTCGACACGGCCCGAGGACTTCAGTAGCGAGATTATTCTCGGAAAGTCTATGATGCCACTGCCTAGTTCGGTTGTAAGCTCATACCATCTCTCTACACGACCAACACTCTTAGTGAAAGGCTTGAGGTCCTTTAAATGAGCATACGTAATCCGGTCCAGATAACTCTCGATCAATCTGGCCGGGTCCATTCCTGCTAGTGCTAGGTGGGCCGTGTCGGGGCAGAATCCGAGAAGTTCAGGCTCGATGTGTGATAAGACATATTCCAGCTCTCTCTGCGCCTCGATGAGGGTGTCGTAGTGGTTGTGGAGGGAAGGTTTAATGCCATTCTCAACGAATATTTTTAGGGCTTCAGTTAGTGTTTTTACAAGCTGGTCTAATATCTGGATTACTTGGTCCTGTGAGAGTCCGGCGCTTAGTCCCCCGCGGGGCGGCCCTATTACCACATTCTCGCATCCTGCTCTTCTGTATGTCTTTGCCAGTTTTGCTGCCTGGGATAATATGTTGGAGCGTTCCTCGTTCTTGTGAAAGTCTGCAGACCAGTAGATTCCTGAGACGGTTAGACCGTGGCTCTTAACTTCCTCGAACAGACTTGCACGATCATAGCTTCCCTCCTTTTCAAGCTTCTGGATCTCGAACTCGGCGAACTCAACCCCCTCAAAGCCGAGCTTCTTGGCACACTCCAAGAACTCTTCGATGGGGCGCCGTATGAATATTAACCGCTCAATCGAGAGCTTCATACCTCGACGCGGAAGGCCTCCGCGGGGCTCATTTTTGAGGCGTGATAGGATGGGTATGCCGTGGCAAAGAGGGAGAGTATGGCCGCGTAGAGTAGTCCCTGTCCCATTATGTAGAGATATTCTGTTGATGCGACTAGCCCGATATCTGCAGCCCTACCATAAGCTGCGAGGAGCACTACTCCTATTCCAAGCCCTATTAAGACTCCGAGGCCTCCACCAATTACACCTATTATGAGGGACTCGATTAGGTAGAGAAGGAGTACGTGTCTATCTGCTGCTCCAAGCGTCTTGATTGTGGCAATCTCCCTGTAACGCTCAGCGACCGAGATTAGCAGCGAGTTGAATACACCGAGACCCGCTACTAGGAGTGCAACGAAGATGAGCCAGAACTGGTAGGCAGCGAATTCGGTCCCAGCCGCTGCACGGTTTACCGCGCCAAGCGTGAGAATTACGGTCATAAAGGCTATTGCTAGTAAGACGGACAGCATTGTCAGTAGGGAGCGGCTGAACCTCTTCCTTATGTTTAGAAAGACGAGTTTCAGTAACTCGCTTGCAGGGAACGATACTCGGCCATATGTTCCTTTAGTCATCGATTAAGGCATCTATCCGCGGTGATTTAAGCATTGACCCGCCCCTTATCCTTCTCCACCCTCAAGTAGATGAGGCCGCGGGTGGATAGCATCTGAAGATAGCGAAGTAGGCTTACTTCTGCCTCCTCTCGGGTCATCTTGAAACTCTTCACCAAGAGATCCGCAATCTCCCGGACGGTCTTTTCCCCATCAATGCTCTCCCAGACAAATCCGCCAACTTTGTCGAGTATGAATGTGCGGAACTCTGGTATAGGTAGGAGGCGCTGAAGGACGCCACGTGGTCTAGGCATTCTAAGCCTGACGCTAAACTCTCCCGATGTTGTGACGAAGGATTCGGCGTTGGGGTTTTTATGGGAACCATCCTCAGCGCCTCTTCGAGAGTTATCGTTGGCAGTTGGGGTTTCCGCCTTCTAAGCAGTCTCAAGACCACTAGCCACCCCGGAATGGAGCTTAAAGATTTTTCATCGTTAGCTCGGAAAATAAAGGTTATAAGCTGCAAAGCCTGTGAAGTCCCAATGTCGCGCAAAGTGGTACTAGGCGATGACGGCCTGCCAACGGAGTGGTATAATATTCTGCCCGACCTTCCTAAACCTCTGCCGCCGCCCATCGACCCATCCACAAGGTCACCGGGCCCAGGAATATTGCCGAGGCTTTTTACGAAGGAACAGCTGAACCAGGAGATGAGCACTGAAAGATGGATAAGGATTCCAGAGGAGGTAAGAGAGGCTTATCGGCTTTGGAGACCCACGCCGCTTATCCGCGCAGTTAAACTCGAGAAGGCATTGAAGACTCCCGCCCGGATTTACTACAAGTATGAAGGAGTCTCACCGCCAGGCTCTCACAAACCCAACACGGCGGTGGCTCAGGCCTACTACTACATGAAGGAAGGAGTGGAGAGGGTGGCCACAGAAACCGGTGCCGGTCAGTGGGGAAGCGCCCTAGCCTTCGCCAGTATGCTCTTCGGGCTTAAGGCCACCGTATACATGGTCAGAGCGAGCTATGATCAGAAGCCATATCGCCGGATATTGATGCAGGCATGGGGGGCTGAGATCCTGCCGAGCCCGAGCGATAGGACCGAGTTCGGGAGGCGGATACTGCAGTCTGATCCAGACAATCCGGGTAGCCTAGGGATAGCGATTAGTGAGGCGATAGAGGATGCGCTAAAACACGATAATGTGAAGTATAGCATAGGGAGTGTGGCAAATCATGTTCTGCTACACCAGACAGTCCAAGGCTTGGAGGCTAAGAAACAGTTAGAGCTGCTGGACGAGTATCCGGATATTGTGGCCGGCTGCGTTGGTGGTGGTAGTAGTTTTTCAGGCCTCTTCTGGCCCTTCTACTACGACAAGGTTGCAAAGAAGGCGCCGAAGGAGGTTAAATTCGTTGGGACCGAGCCCACAGCCTGCCCCACGATGACGAAGGGTATCTACACATACGACTTCGGAGACACGGCCAGGCTGACCCCAATGCTCCCCATGTATACATTGGGCTCCGACTTCATACCCCCTCCCATCCACGCCGGCGGTCTGAGATACCACGGCGACGCACCCACCCTATGCCTACTCCTGAAGGAGGGGTACATTGAGCCGAGAGCCTACAATCAAGTGGAGGTCTTCGAGGCGGCCACAATCTTTGCTCGAACCGAGGGCATCATACCCGCACCAGAGCCCAGCCACACAATAAAATACGTGATAGACGAGGCGTTAAGGTGTAGGAGGACTGGCGAGAAGAAAGTCATACTTTTCAACCTCTGCGGCCACGGACATTTCGACCTGCAAGCCTATCAGGAGTTTTTTGAAGGAAGGCTCCAGCCATGGGAGTATCCTGAAGAGGCTGTGAAAAGGTCGATAGAGCGTCTCCTATCCGAGTACCCGTGGGTCAAGGACCTCCCATTCTTGAAGTAGCACAGAAAGTAATGCGAGGTTTATAAATAGAGCTGATGACCTTAGGCATTAGAATTGGTCCTGACAGACACATTTCTGATACAGCTGGCGCAGCGGAGGAGGCTACATTATAAGATTTGTAGGAGGTGCGGGGCTAGGAACCCGCCGGACGCAGAGAAGTGTAGGAAGTGTAGGAGCAGGAACCTTAGGTGGAAGAAGAGGGAGCTGAAGAGGTAAAGGGCGTTAACCACTATTCCTGACTTTTAGGTGCGACATCTTCACTGGAACGGACCTGAAGAGGGGATGTATCTCGACAGAGAGGTCTCTGGCACTAGGCGGGGCCGCGATTACCCAAGCAAATTTTATTCCATTAAGCGAGGTCCCTACGTTGGGATGGTACCCCCTCTCGATCAGGACTACATCGCCGTCTCTGACTATGTGGGCCTCTTCACCTTCCTCGTCCATCAGGAGCTGAACACCGAAGCCCGGAGCCATCCCATAGAAGATGTATGCTTCGGGCTTGCCATCATGTCTGTGAGGGGGATAACTGGTCCACGAGCCTCCGATACTCTCGGTATAGCCTGCTAGAAAACGGTCAACAGGGTCACCCTCACCGATCATCACCACAATAGTCCGAGCATAGCAATCTTGGCCGGATTCTATCTTGATAGCGTCACTAAACCTCTTCACGAACTGTTCCCGTTGAGTGGATCCACTCGCCTCGGCGACGTAAATGTTAGCATCGGCCTCAGCCCGTATATCGAGTCCGACACCCCGAGGCGTGTAGATCATATCCCTTATCTGGAGCAGCTCACCGTTCACAACTATAGGGCCGTCGGTCGAGAAGACGAGCCGCTCATTCTCTCCCGCCCCCATGACGTATTCTTCTCCCCGACTAGCCCTGACGTGGTATAGGGCGAAATCACCTGTTACAAATAATTTCTCTAAGGCTCTCTGGGTTTCCCTTGCACGTATTAGGAGCCCCCTCAACCCACGACACACCGTCCTACATGGCCCCTATTGAGGGGTAGGCCTAGTTATCTCGTCAATCCTTTTCAAGTCGTCTTGAGAGAGCTTCACATCCACTGCTTGGAGATTTTCCTCAAGCTGCTCCGGCCTAGTAGATCCAATTATCGGTGCAGTGACATCAGGTTGGTGGAGTATCCACGCAAGGCTAAGCTGGGCCAGCGTTATGCCTTTCTCTTTAGCCATCTGAGAGAGCTCGTTCACTATCTTGAGATTTCTCTCTGTGAAGAGGGGGTTTACGGAGGTGCTGTATGAGGCCCTCGCATCAGTTCTTGGACCCGCGAGATATCGCCCCGCGAGTAGCCCCTGGGCCAGGGGGGAGTAGCATATCACCCCTAGGCCTGTCTGCCTGACGAGGGGGAAGAGCTCCTTCTCAGCCTCTCGCTGGAGGAGGTTGTAGAGTGGCTGGACGCTGACAAATTTTACTAGCCCAAGCCTCTCCGATATTGCGAGGGCCTGAGATATCTGCCAGGCTTGGAAGTTTGAGCACCCGACATAATGGACGAGGCCGGCCTTTACTATGTCGTCGAAAGCCATCATAGTCTCCTCAAGTGGTGTTGATGGGTCGAAGCCGTGAGCTTGGTAGAGGTCGATGTAGCTGGTTTGGAGCCTAGAGAGGCTGTCTCTCACCGCCTTCATAATATGCTTTCTGGAGAGACCCTCATCATTAGGGCCAGTCCCCATGGGAAACCTGACCTTTGTTGCAATAACTAGTGACTCTCTATCAACAGTCTGGAGGAACTTACCTAATAGCCTCTCAGCGTAGCCGACGTGTGTAACGGGAACCGGGGCTACGGCCCCGTGATATCGGTTAGCGGTATCGATCGTGTTTATCCCCATATCGACCGCCTTTCTCCAGAGCCTGAGGGTTGCCTCCTCGTTGATCTTCCTCACACCATAAGTGTCTACCTCGGGGAGCGTCGGTAGGTACCATGTACCGAGCACTAGGCATGAGATTTTTAACCCACTCCTGCCTAGCTGCCTATACTGGATCGGCATCACCCACCACCTAATCCAAGATACATACGGCCAAACTCCTTGTTATTTAGGAGTTCGGAAGGGTCGCCCTCGAACAATACTCGCCCACCAACCAGCAGGACAGCGTGGTCTGAGAGCCTAAGCGTCTTAACCACGCTCTGCTCAGCAAGCAGCACTGTGAATCCATGACCATCTCTCAGCCTCTTCACGACGTCGAGCACAGTATTCACCATCTTTGGGGAGAGGCTGGCTGTGGGCTCATCCAGCATGATGACTTTGGGCCGCCTCATCAAGGCCATACTGATGGAGAGCATCTGCCGCTCCCCGCCGCTCAGACTTTCAGCTTTTCTATGGAGCATGCTTTTAAGGAAGGGGAAGAGCTGGAAGACCTCCTCGACCCGCTTCCTCCTCTCCTCCTCTGACAACATGTACCCACTCATCAGCAGATTCTCACGGACAGTAAGGCCTGTGAACAGGTTGTTGATCTGGGGGAGGTACGCTACGCCTAGCCGCGCAATCTCATGAGGGGGGCGGCCAGACAGCTCAACACCGTCGAGCTTTATGGAACCGTTATAGACGCTGGTCTGTCCGAAAATTGTCTTAAGCAGCGTACTCTTGCCACTACCATTAGGCCCAAGGACGGCGGTTATCTCGCCCCGCCGCGCGCTCATCGAGACGTTAAACAGTATCTGAAGCCGCCCGTAGCCCGCGTCCACGCTATCTATCGCTATCATGACAGCCTCTCACCGAGATAGCTCTCGACAACGTCCGGGATTGTGAGCACCTCCTCCGGCGAACCCTCTGCAATCAAGCGACCATTAAACATCGCCAAGACCCTGTCGGCATACTTCATGGCCAGGTCAAGCCTGTGCTCCACGAGTAGGAGTGCGAAACCGAGCTCCGAGACAAGCCTCCTTATATGTGATAGGACGGACTCGGCTATCACTGGGTTGAGTCCAGCCGTGGGCTCATCCATCAGGATAACCCTAGCCCCACTCATCAGTACGCGGCCGAGCTCGAGAAGCTTCATCTGGCCGCCACTCAACTTCCCGGCAGGCTGGTCTCTAAGCTTCTCCAACCCCACCAGCTCCAGAATCTGGAGGGCGTTTTCCACGAGCTCCTTCTCCCTGCGCACCCATCTACGTCTAATCGGTGCGACTCGAATTTTCTCACCCTCCGTAGCCCCCGCAGCCATTAAGATGTTATCAAGGACTGTTAGGCTGGGAAAATGTCTGGCAGTCTGAAAAGTTCTGACCAGCCC
Organism: Nitrososphaerota archaeon; assembly: GCA_038741355.1. Classification (GTDB taxonomy): domain Archaea; phylum Thermoproteota; class Nitrososphaeria_A; order Caldarchaeales; family Calditenuaceae; genus HRBIN02. Next base: position 21,400 of record JAVYLC010000008.1, on the reverse strand, counting down.
TATCCCGAACCTCTCATGTGGTTTAAGATGCGTAATGTCCCTGCCATCCATCAGTATCCTGCCGCTGTCAGGGTAGTAGTGACCCGCGATCAGGTTAATCAGGGTACTTTTCCCGCTGCCATTAGGCCCTATTAGGAGCGAGAAAACCCCTCTCCTAAGGGAGAGGTTTACACCGGCGACCGCACATACTCCTCCAAACCTCTTCTCCAGTCCTAGACATTTCACTAGGCCGTCGTCCAATTCCTTTAAAAATCATAAAAAATAATCCAAATTTAAGTGTATTTCCCTTCGTATCCGGGCGCCCAAGCTACACTGTCTGTGGATGCAATGTATGTGCCGACGACCTTCCACTCGTATTTATCGCCGACTTTTTCAATCGCCCAGACGTCGTAGTCTCCGCCAAGCCTATCACCGTTCTCGTTCAGGATCGTCCAACCCGACGCCCCAAAATACTGGCTGCTCACGCTTGGAAGCACACTCTTAACCGCCGTCACGTCGTATTTGTCTACAGTAAGTATTGAGAGGACGATAAGCCAGAGGATGTCATACATTGTGTAGGTGTAGGTTTCCGGCTCTCTTCCTAGCACCTGCTTAACTCTGTCCTTGACCCGTTCGAATATGTCGCTGGTGGTTGCTGCATAGATTGTGTGGAGGAATTTTGTGTCTACGTTGAATTGGGCGGATGTCGCGTCACTTTGTAACTCGCCCGAGCCCGCGGTACCATCACTACCAAACCACCTCACGGACCGCAAGACGTCACGCTTCGCGGCCTCCTGTAGGATTAATACAGCCTCCTCAAAGGAGATTAGGTGAACAGCTACAGCTCCTTGCCCGTACCTGGATATCGCATCCTTCACCTTACTCTCAAGCGTCGCGATCTCCGTGGCAAACTCCTTAGCATCTGGGTTGTACCTTATCCCAGCGTCTACTTTGCCGCCTAGCCTCTTGAAAACGTTCTCGGTGGCTGCCTTGAGCCCATCACCGTATGTGTCTCCCCTCCACATGGGCACATAGTATCGGATCCCCGCGTCCCACATCAGACGGCCCAGTGCCGGACCTTGCTTCCTATCGTCGGGTATGAGCCTGAATATGTTGTCACCGGGTACGGCCAAGTCTACGGCTGTTGAGGATTGGCTGACGACGAGTATATTATTCTCATCAGCATATGTCTTCAGGTTTCTAACCTCACGGCTGCTCAGGGGGCCTGCAACCATCTTCACCCCGCGGGCAGCGAGCGCCTGCAGCTTTGCAAGCGCCTGCTCTGGTTGTGTGGCCGTGTCCTCAATCTCTAAAACAACCTTAAGATTAATGCCACGCTTCGAGAGCCAGTTGTTTATGTCATCTCTAGCCAGTTCTAAGGCCACTCGTTCGTTCTCACCAAATGTTCTCAAGGCGCCTGAGAGGCTGAGCAGCGCACCGATCCGTATCTCGCCACTCAACGTCACCGCTTTATCAACGAGAGAGGCTGGTATGTGTGGAAGCCCATCTCCGAGCTTTACTACCGATTGCTGCAGGACAGGCGGCAATGGTCCGGCTGCCTGAGCCGGCTGACCAACAGTAGGCGTTATCGTTAGTGTTCTCTCCTGAACAACAGTCCGCTGCTGAACAACCGTGGTTGTCAGCGTGGCGGGAGGGCTAAAGGAGGGCCCCAAGAAGATACCTATCACACCCCCCACCACCAACCCGACCACCAGCAACCCGATAGCCGCGGTAGTTGAAATTGCGCGTAGACTGGACTTGTTCATTGTAAGTAATGAGAGCGGGCTTACAGTATATAAACTTTAAATTGAGACCCTCGATTATCTATCAGATTAGCTCCTTGATCGATCCAGCAATAGTAAACACGCTAGTATTCTCAGGAATAGCAGCCATGTCGAGTGTCGGCTTGACCCTAACCTATCTTACCACCCGTGTCCCTAACTTCGCCCACGGATCATTTCTCACGGTTGGGGCCTACGTGGCTGTTTACTGGGCCCAAATCCTGCAGAGGAGCCCTTACGAGGTTCTCTGGGCCTCCGCACTCCTCGGCGGCCTGGTCTCAGTGGCGCAATACAAGATTGTCCTAAACCCTCTAAGGAGGAGGGGGGCTTCACTAACATACCAGATGATTGCGACATTAACCGTGGCTTTCTTCATCTTTGGGGTAATGAGTATCTTAGCCGACTACTTCGGCAAGACCTACAAGGTTAGGACCAGCTACATTGCGCTCAGGTCTTTCGACCCCGAGATAGCGTCTGTCCCCCTAGTTATGCTGCTGTCACTCGCCTCTGTCATCCTATCGACAATCCTCCTCTACGTCTTCCTCAACAATACGCGGACCGGGGTGGCTCTGAGGGCGTCAATCGAGAATCCAGACCTAGCCCAAGTGTTAGGCATCAATATTGAGAGGATGTATATGCTGGCATGGTTTATCGCGGGCTTGCTGGGTGGGTTTGCCGGCCAAATGTATGCGATGTGGCTACCGGTCACAACCACGGCTGGCGACGAGTTCCTGCCCACGATCTTCGCATCAAGCATTCTCGGCGGACTGTCAAGCATATTCGGGTCTCTCGCTGGCGGGGTACTGGTGGGGGCAGCCAACTCCCTCATACCACAGATGATAGCGGCGCTAGGCTTCACAGAAATAATCCAGTATCGGCCGATCATACCGCTCCTGATAATGTCGATAGTCCTGCTAACAATACCCGAGGGAATAACGTCCATAACCGCTAGATGGGTGCGTGCCGTAAGATGACCCCCACAGACCAAATAGTCAGGTTCGTACTGGACCTCGCACCATGGATAGCTGCCTATCTGGTAATATCTCTCAGCCTCAACCTCGAGTATGGTTTTGGAGGCATACCAAACTTCGGTAAAGTTCTTTGTGTCTCCGGTGGAGCCTTTCTGGTCGGGGCGCTCCCTGGACAGCTTATAGCCGCGCTCTATAACTTGGGGGAGGGGCTGGACTATTTCGACAACCACGCACAAATTATGCCGAGGATAAACGACGCCCTTGCAAGGGACCCTATCCTCTCAATTGGACTACTAGTCTTCACACTTGTTGCTTCCATGCTAGCCGGAGCGGGTCTCGGACTCATATCTAGCATCCCCTCAGTGCGGCTAAGGGAAGAGTATCTGGCAATGACACTCTTGGCGATGGGCGAGATTCTCATACTAATCGGCGACAATTATAAGAATCTAATAGGCGGGACTTTAGGCGTCTTTGTCCCCAGCTTCTTTGGATGGATACCCGTCCCAACCAGGAGCTATGTGCTAACAGTGTTGCTGGTGGGCCTTGCTGTGATGGTTTTCATATTTGTAGAGCTGTTGACGAAGTCTCCATATGGTAGACTCCTCAAGTCGATAAGGGATGACGAAGTGCTGGCCCAGGCACTCGGACGCGACGTTGTCAGTGTTAAGAGGAAAACAATAATTCTCGCAGGTGCCCTAGCAGGGCTGGCCGGCGCCATGCTAGCCCTTACTACGGGTGCCGTGAATGCTACGAATTACAGCAGGGCTAACCACACCTTCATACCGTGGGTGATGGTGCTGGTCGGCGGCGCCGCGAATAACTGGGGAACGGCACTGGGCGTCATGGTGTTTATGCTTTCTTCACGCCTGATAGATGTCTTCAAGAGGGAGCTACAGCTCTATCTCCCATTCGACGTGGTCTGGCTAACCCCGCTTCTACTCAGCACGACACTCCTCATAGTTATGTTCTTCAGGCCAAGCGGGATAATACCTGAGGCGCGGACACAGACACTTAAGCCCAGAGAACTGGATGCGCTTAAAACAGGCACAAAACGACGCTCAGACCGTCCATGAGAACTAAGGCCCTTCCTGAGAAGTCAACTTAATAACATGCCACCTCCGGCTCGGATTAGGGATTGGGGAAGATACGTACTAGGAAGGTCAAGGTTCTCGCCGCCGAGATACTTGAGAACTATCCCGATAGAGTTAAGCCTGATTTCCAACACAACAAGGTCCTAGTTGAGGAGGTGCTGGAAGGGACTGTCTCCCAGAGACTGGTAAACAAGGTAGCGGGCTATCTTACTACACTGGTGAAGAGGACACTCAAGGAAAGAGAGGCGCAGGAGGAGGCTGCGAAGGCTACAGAAGAGGTTAACGCTTAATATTTAGCCACGGGCCAATCCGTTAAGGAGGCTCCAGACACCATAATGGGGGTTATGGACAGAAAAAGAGACCACATAAGAATAGTGCTTGAAAACACGTCAGTACAGAGGGGCAGTAACTGGCTCGAATATGTGCACATAGTCCCTAAAGCTGTACCAGACATTAATATCGATGAAGTTGACACTACTGCCACTTTCCTTGGAAGGCGTTTTTCAGCGCCTATACTGATTGAGGGGATGACAGGTGGTACTGATGAGGCTGCTAAAATAAATGCGACGCTTGCTGAAGCCGCCGAAAGAACTGGGGTCCCGATGGGTGTTGGGAGCCAGAGGGCTGGAATCTTCAGGCCGGAGCTCCGCTATACATTCAGGGCTGCTCGGGAGGCGGGCCCGGATGCTTTCCTAATAGCGAATATAGGAGCGGCGCAGCTAGCACAACATGGGGTACAACTTGCGTGGGAGGCGGTGAAGATGATTGACGCAAACGCCATAGCTATCCATGTGAACACCCTCCAAGAGATCATACAGCCTGAGGGCGACAGAAGATTTAAGGGGTTTCTAGCCCAGACTCGCCGCCTCTGCGAAGAGATCGGAGTACCAATTATAATTAAGGAGGTGGGTTGTGGGATCTCCTTCGAGGATGCCGTTATTCTACGAGAACTTGGGGTCTCGGCAGTCGATGTGGCGGGTAGAGGTGGGACCAGCTGGGTGGAGATAGAGAGGATGAGGGCAGTGGAGGCGGGGAGGCTGGACAGAGCCCACTTGGCTGAGGTATTTCAGGACTGGGGAATACCCACGGCAGCATCAGTCCTAGAGGTGGCGCAGGTTAAAGGCCTAGAGATAGTTGGCTCGGGTGGGATAAGAAACGGCCTCGAGATAGCTAAACTCCTCCTCCTAGGTGCAAATATGGGAGGGATGGCCATGCCTTTCCTGAAAGCAGCGATGCAGGGAGTGAAAGAGGTTGAGAACTTGGTTGAGCGTCTGAAAGAAGAGTTGAAGACCGCCATAGCGCTCTGCGGCGCCTCTAGCATAGCGGAGTTCAAGAAGACCAGCTATATTCTAACGGGACCACTAAAAGAGTGGAGAGACCAGCGTATCGCAGAAAGGGCAAAGGAGTCCTAGCGGCACCCCTCACATCCCGAGAGGCAGCCGTAGCTGATAAACGATATAGAGAATGATCGCCACAACAATATAAGAAGCCCAAGCCCTGAAAGAGGTTGTAATTATCTTCAAGCCGTCAAGAGGACCTAATGGGATGAGGTTTATCAGACCCATCAGTACATTCAGATGCCCGATCAGGAGCAGCGCGGTGGATAGGCTGATGTCGAACAATCCTACGAGCGTGTGTGTTATGTAGATAAGGGGGAGTAGGACGGCCGCAATAACCAGATTAACGATTGGGCCTGCGGCAGCGATTTTGGCCACGCCACGTTGAGTGGCGTAACCGAAGATCACTACTGCACCAGGCGCTATGAATTTGAAGGGGAGGAGTATCGATATAAGGCTTATAATTGAGCCGAATAGGTTCAGCCTAAACCTTGCCCAGTGCCCCTGCCTCACCGCCTCGACCTTATGAGCCAGCTCGTGGGCGATGAAAGAGGCCACCACAGCCGCAACCACACCAGCCGAGAGAGGAATCCCCAGCAACATGGCTAGAGGATAGATCATCGAGAAAGCCACACCGGCTACAATGCAGGAGCCTGCAAGTAAGTGTAGAACCTCGGAGCCTTTCTCCATGGCTGTGAGCTTGGAAAAGAGCATCTCAGTCTTCACCGCAAGCATAGTAGCTGACCGCGGGGAGCCGCCTTGAGGCCTAGCCTCCCTCTTCTCAACTTCAATCAAGTTACGCGCAAGGTACAAAGAGCGGCACTCATGGACCTCGGGCAGCCTGTGCTTAGAGCAGAAATAGTCTCCACAGTAGGCACACTTGAAAGGCAGTACCTCCTCAGCGCCGCATTTGCTGCAACGCATACTATACCCTAAACCTTAACCTATCCTCTATCACTGACCCTTAAACTTTCCCCCACGACAGGACGGGCTGCCACCTTGGACAGCAAAGGAGTCAATCCCTAAAGATTTTCTCTGTCAATAACCAGCAAACAATCGCCGAAGATATATTTGAGCATCGTCTGCTGTGTCGTAAGATAGAACAGCATGGCCGCCGATATCGTCACACCTATCCTTAACGACCATGTAAAACCCCACGCCAACCCCTCAAGATAACCGGAAGGTCTAACCCGAAGATGCTAAGCCTGTAAGCAACCGTCTGGTTCCACGGAAAGCCCAACGGGAGAGACAGGATGGGAACCGCCAGAGGAAGGCAGACCTGTTTCCCCACTCTGCTGGCAAAAGCCAACAGAATGTTTGCAGCGAGGAAGACGAGCGTTAGAATGTAGTCGTAGAAAACATAGGCAAGAACGGATATCCACACAAAATAGAGGAACTTTGTACGCGGATCAGCCGTATGCAAAGGTGTTTGCCGACGAGGACAGTCTTTTTAAGAAGAACTGACCCGAGGGCGCTCAGGACTCATCACCGGCTGACGGCCTATTTCTTCAGTAGCACAAGTCGGCGTGGAACCCTTGAGGCAATGACTAAAGCGACTACGAAGGAGATTATCTTGTCGGGGATTTCTGTACTTATGACCTGGATGTAGTTTGCGATGTAGAAGTTGCCTGTTGAGCTAAGCGTCGCGGCGTAGATGGCTGCCGGAATAGGTTTCCATAGCGGGCCTCCGCCGAAGAGAATATTTGGCTGAGATTAAGGTCTGACCAGCTTTTTAACCGTTTTCCAGAGGTGTTTGAAAGCCTGTGGAGGATGGCTGCTCTCACAAACTTTTTAAAGCTCCGGGTTCTTTTGAACAGCTTGTCTCTCAGATGAAGCCCTCCATAACTGTTCTGGGTGTTTAGGACGTCAAGCCAGACAGAGCCCATCCCACGGATTAGAACCATCTACCAGTACAGTATTTAATCCTCTGGAAGGAAAAAACAAGGGGAGAGTTGGCTGGAAGGCAACCAACCAGAACAACATCTAAGAAGACCCTTGGGAAAGGCCGGCGTAATTTATGAGGGCCGTATCAAATGGATACGGTAATATATCCTTGGCGCCGGCCTTTCTAGAGGGTTTTTTCCCTGGTGTTCAGGCCGGCGCCTCCAGCCTTTCCCGGGTCTTAACCGTCGTCCAAATAATCCTAAGAATTTTCTCCTCGTCTCGGGCTTTGTGACGTGTATTTTTCAGAGCCGCTGAAGTTAGACGCATTATGGCAACTCTTGCTGTTTTGCTATAGATTTTGTTGACCCCCTTCCTGGCTTTGAATAATCCGAAGAAATTTTTGAGACGGCTGAAAGACCTAGTTCTTTCTATGTAAGGCATTATCTCTGCCAGGGCTTCTCTCGCCATAAGATGATAATCTCCCCCGCATGGATTGTCTCCGGAAACCTCTGAAGATCATTTCGTGTCTCCAGCATCCATCCACAAACCTTTCTCAAACACCTCCATGGTGTCTGAGAAGGGCTCGGCTACTGTGTAGAGGCCCCATGCCTCCCCACAGCATCCCAAACACCCCCATTCCCCTGAGAAATACATGCCTTTATTGCTCTAAACCATCTTGACAGGCTTGAGAGAGGTGAGGACGCCGTAACAATCTACACGTCCAGAGTGGAAAGGAAAATGGTTTCTGAAAGCCTTACCTACTTAGGTATTCCACACATAGCCACTAGAGACGGTTTCACAGTCCCCAGACAGCTTATCTTGAGAATGGGGCTTCCGATTGTGGAGGAGCAGGATGGTATGTGAGGAAAGAGGCTCGATGAGGCTTAAACTACCCAGAACAGCTTGGCAGTCTTTAAACATACCAGATAAGGGAGAGTATATCGGTGTTATTAGGGGGAGATATGACATTACAGCAGGATGGAGGCTGAGAATACCAAACATGTATAAACCGCTGTTCCATTTAGAGGCTAACACCGGTAGAGAGGTCAGAATAGCCTTGTGGGTTGAGGATGGAATACCGTGTTTCAGCTATGAAGAAGATGGGGAGTCTCTGTTTATTCCATCGGGCCTTCAGCCACAGTATGGCAGGGGGGAGTGGTATTGTAGCAGATGCTGTCAGACCTTCTCCAACAGGGATAAATGCCAACTCCAACAGAGTATTAAGGAAAAAACCAAGGAGAAAGAGAAAAAAGAGCGTCCCAGAGTTTCTAACAATAGATGGTTGACTACAACGGTCCCCTAGAGTACACAGAGGACCCCCCTAGTCTCTATCGAACTTAAGGCAAGTTTATTTATGAGCATCGTGAGAAGACTTAAAGGAGGAGCTGTGGTAACACTCGCACCCACTTCAGGAGACAACGTTTCGGTCCTATTCCAACTACTATGGTTCTTATTCCTCCTAACGTTCTTCTTCATCTATCCCTACTTCGGGCAGAAGACACAGCTGGCATTCATCCTAAGGTATATCGAGAAGAGGCTGGCGGTACTTAAACAGATCAGAGATGAGGTAAAGGAGAGGACCGTCAACACACTCAAACTTTATGTCGATGACAATAAGGACTCAGCCGCGATAGACAAGGAGCTGGAAAACCTGTTAGAGTTCTTCTACATTCCCCCAGAGTCGATGGATCCTTCTGGAATTGTGTATAAGCTGGAGCATATACTGGAGATTGGTGATTCTCGTTTTGAGGAGAGTGTTTCTAGGATGGCGCCGAAGGCCGATATTCACCGCGTCAAGAGCCTCTCAAACCTAGTCGAGGTGGCTAGGGCTCTCAACATCATCTACAGGGTTGTCCGGCACTATTATCTGTTGGGTAAAAGGATGGCTAATTACTTCTTGGCTGTACAGATACAGATACAGCTCCCCATGATAATGGAGCTGGCAGAGTCATATAGGCAGGCATCATATGCCTTCCTCAAAGGTCTTCCAATAGGAGATGGGATAGGCGTGCTATCTGCTGCGAAGTTTGTTAAAGATAGTAAGAAGATATCTGATATGGAGATAGCTAAGGATACCTGGCTTGAAGTTGTCGAGTTTGAGGGTAGGAAAGTGTATGTGGTAAGACCTATCGGGCCTGGTGGGACAGTTGGGAGGCCGGGTGAGGCTGTGAAGAAGCTTATCTACGAGATGGACACTAAGCCAGACTTGATAATAACCATCGATGCGGCATTAAAGCTGGAGGGCGAGGAAACTGGGAAGATAGCTGAGGGGGTAGGCGTAGCTATAGGCGGGCCAGGTATCGACAAGTTCAAGATAGAGACTATTGCGAAGGAGAAGAATGTCCCGCTCTACGCCATCGTGATATATCAGTCGATACTGGAGGCGATTACACCGATGAGGGAGAGCATTGTAAAATCCGCTGACGCTGTTGTGAACAGGGTGAAGGAGTTGATAAGGGATAAGGTTCCCTCTAATGGGACGGCCATCGTAGCCGGTATAGGGAACACTATTGGCGTGGGAATATAGGGGAGGGGCTGTATGAACAACAGTATAAGCGGAGTGGGACAGGAAGGCTCCATCACCAAGGCTAGGGCAGCACCCTTCAACCCTATAACGCAGCTGAAATGCCTAAGCTGCGGCTCAATACACACACGACCCCACAGAGAGGGCGACTATATCTTCAGAAATATTGAGGAGAAGTGTCCAAACTGTGGCGGAAATGCCCACATAATCACTGCCATCTATGTAGAGGAGCAGAAACAGCAGAAGCCAAAATAAAACATTCTCAGATCAATTTTGCAGAATGTGACTGGTCCTTAGGCCGTCTCCTTATTGGCGAGAATCGCCTCACGTGAGATGTAGGAATGGGGCTCTATCTTGGCATTGGTTAGAACAGAGCCCTTCTCTATTACCGAGTCGTCTCCAACAACGCTTACTCCTAGAATTACAGTGGGCTCGATTCTCGAGGACATTATCTTTACATGACGCGCAATAATCGAATCCTGTATATAGGCGCCTTCCCCAACATAAACTCGGTCATGAAGTGCTGATCTTTCGATTGTTACACCATCCCCTATGAAGCAGTAGTTATCAATATATGAGTCTCCGATAATGACGTCGTCACCAATCTGGCAATGTCTCCCAATAAGGACATTTCCGTCAATCTTGATCCGCCCCTCCTTAACCTTCCTGAGAATCTCATCCCTTCTACGCATCGATGCCTGGCTCTGGCCAAGTATCCAGACCTTGGAGCCTCCCGACTCGTATGTAGGCTCACCGAAAAAGATGTTCATAAATCCACTATCCATGATCCTCATCATCGACTCAAGATAGAGCTCAGGTGTTCCAACATCATACCATTCACCCTTTATCTCGTAAGCGTATACTCGGTACCCTTTCTTGATGAGATAGGGGATGAGGTCTAATCCGAAGTCGAGGCGCCTTAGAGAAGCCTTTCTCGCCCTGAGTTCTGGATCTAAACAAATTCGCCTAACATCTTGTGAGAAGAGGTAGATCCCCGTGCTGGCTAGGTTTGATGGTTCCTCACCTCGAGGGGGCTTCTCCACGAACCCATTAACTCTGCCCTTACCATCTACTTCAACCACCCCGTAAGCAGAGGGGTCCGATACGCGCTTCACACCAACCGTGACAAATGCTGAGTTCTCCTCGTGAAAGGCTAGTAAAGCCTTTAAATCTAGGTTGAAGACATTATCGCCTTGCGCAACAAGGATAGGAGTGTTTATGTCGTAGTAGTCCAGGTTGATCAGGAAGCTATCAGCGTTTCCAACATCATCTATGTTTGGTTGATACTTTATAGAGATTCGTGGAGTGATCGCGTATTTTAAGGAGATCCCATGGCCCTCTTGAAAATAGTCGAAGAGGGAGCGATAATTTATATATCCCTTCACCCCGAAGATGAAGTTCCTTACCCCCTGACGCGCTAGGTGGATAATAGCGTATTCTATAAGGGGTCGCCCCAGAAACCTAATTAGGGCTTTAGACACCTCTAATGTGAGGGGTTGGAGCCTTTTAGCCACTCCCCCCACGGGTATGAAGGCATAAAGGTCAGAGACTTGAACCAATCCGATACACTACTATCACTCTAGGCTTGATAAGGGTTTCCTCCTCTACGGCTAAAAACCATAAATCATGGCCACGATAGACTGTATGTCGCTGTAGAAGTGAGAAGGCCTAGTACACGAGAGCTGAGAAGGATGCAGGAGAGGATGCTTAGCAGTCTAGGGGTCTCAATGGAGGAGCTAGGTCTTGCAAAAGAAGTCACGATAGAGCTTCAAGACAGGGTAATCAAGATAAGCGGGCCGACTGTTGTGGCCATTAACTCACAGGCCGGCAGAATGTATCAGATTGTAGGTGGTGAGGAGTTTGAACCTGTGAAGAAAGAGGTGGGGGAGAGGCCTCCTTATGAGCCAAGTCCAGAAGATATAGCCTTGGTCGCGGCCCAAGCGGGGGTTGAGCCAGAAGAGGCTAGGAGAGCCCTCTTAGAATCTGGAGGGGATTTGGCCCGCGCTATAATGAGCCTTAGGGCACAGAAGACCTGAAACTTTCTTCAGGTGGATTTCTCAGCAGTATGGGAAGTGACTGCAGCAAATCCAGTACAGGCTCCCTCCCATGCAGCTCCATTAGTCTTTCCACCAACGCATCCTCCATCACAATACCTCCCAATAACTGAGCAAGGTCCTGCAAATGATCTAAACATAGTGTTAGGAATATCTCTGAGAGACTGTTACAGTATCGGTTTAATGGCTCCTGTATTTCTGTGTCGGCGTAGAACCTATTAGTCGCCAGAGCCTTATCGATTGAGTAGAGTCTGTCCGACAACGGTTGTGGCCAGCTCGAGGCTATTATGACTCTTCCCCGGAGGGATGAAACGCTGTTAATCGCTTCCGAGAGAGACTTTAAAACACGGGCTAATAGATTGTATCCCTCTTCCGCCTTGCTTGACTCTGTCGATAACAATCTCAAAGCCTCTACAAGTCCCACAGGAGCCATCAGGTAAAGCAACGGCATCCTCGGAGCCTCTTTATGGAATTTGTAGAGGTAGTGCGTGCACCGCTCCAGATATCTGCCAAGCCTTTCAAGCATTGGGGACACTCTTTGAATTATAATAGACTCGTCGAACTCTCCATCACTTAATAGCCGCAGAATGTTTAGGCCGATGAAGGAGTGAACCCCGAAGCCTCCCGAAACAGAAGTTTTAATCGCGTATTGTGTGAATAGGGTTCTATCACCTCGGTAGAAGGTGTAGAGGATGGGGCTTGATTCCCTGACCGGTAATCCTACACCGACCTTATCGGCCCACTCGCATCTTTTCAGGACTTCACCCAATCTATGACCATTCCCTCTCTTTTCGGAGTGTCTGGCTATAATTGAAGCAGAGCCCTCTATCAGAAAGTAAATGTTCTCGGGATAAGGGAAGTAAGAGTTGTGATAAGGCCCTATTTCAGAGTCAACATCTATCCGTACAACAAGGTCGTTACATACTAGATCCATTACTTTTTGAATAACAAATTCTTCGTATCCGGTGAGTGAAATGCTGAAGATTTGCGCAGGGCCGCGGGCTATAGGATACAGGTCGAATTCTCCTAGGTAGTAGTGTTGTTTAAGCTGCTTCTGGAAGAGTTTCTCAACAACCAGCGTCCGCATGGCAGTGTCAAACATATAGTTGTTTAGTGACTTTAGACAATTTTTATCTACGGATTTGTGAAATGCTGTGTAGAGCTCCCGTATTGTGGGGCCTGATGGCATGATGTTTGATATCTTCTCCAATTCAACATTACTAGAGAGAAGCTCAACCCTCAAGAGATCCTCAAAAAGCCACCTAGGAATCATAAGTGTCTGCAGCTCCACGAGCCTCTTCTCGACTAGAATCCCAACCCTGCGGGCGAGATCTGCTGGGATTTGAACAGCCTCCACTACATGTTCAGCTATGATGTTTCGGTTGATTGGCATAATGGAGTAGTCCCAATTAAGCATGACCAGCTCGCCTGATACTGATTTGTGTTGAAGGTTACGAACCACCTCGACTACTCTCCTACCTAAAGGCGTCAGTGAGTATACTCGAGATTTACTTGAGTATTCGATGAGCCCTGTCCTCAACAGTGTTTTGAGATGGTATGTAAATTTCCCCACATCGCCCCGCTCACTTAGTCCGGAATATTTTATCAATTCAGAGAAGTTCATCTGTGACGTATTTAGCGCCTCGATGATTGAGAGTCTGATAGGTGAGGAAACTGCCCTTAAGACAGAAGCTATCTCAGCCCGACCGTCCTCACGCCTCATAACTTCCCACTGGAAAAGATACGCCTCCCACTAAAGCTTTACTGGGCCTCAATACGCGATACCTTAAATTACTCCCAGTAGAAAATATAACTGAGCAGGCTGATGCTACGGGCCCGTAGCTCAGCCAGGTGGAGCGGCCGGCTCATAACCGGTAGGTCGTGGGTTCGAATCCCACCGGGCCCATACCTTGTACATTATTATCGTGATCGTGATGTGGTTGGGAGAGATGGGGTGGGTTGGCTGGGGGTTTTAGCCTCCTTCCCCTTGGATAGCATGATGGGGGGTGAAAATTTTGTGTCGGTACGTGGTGTTAATGGACAGAGTTCAACTAACGGGTAGTTCCTAATATAATAAAATTTTGAATAGATTACTAGTGAGTTTGGTCGCTTGTTTTTCTTCAAGTTCGATTATTTGCTTCTCCATCTGATAACGTATCCGAGGCCGCCTAGAAGCACTCCGATGGCGAGCAGTATTATGAATATTGTTATCCATAAGGGATATCCCAGCGGTATGCCGTAGAAGATGTTTGTGTGAACTTGGCCGGGGTTCCATCCTTTTCCACCTACTTCGGGTGAGAGCATTGCGGCGCCGCCCAAGTATCCCCCCAGCATCATTAATCCAGTCGCGCCAATTACCCCAATGTTCATCAAGACCAGATGGACCCAGGCTAGCTTGTCGGCGAGCCCTGTATATGGCTTCCCCAAGACCGACTCGATATAGTGGTAAAACAGCGCTGTGACGGCGACACCCATAACGCCGACTATGAGATACGTCACATAGCCCATTGTGAACCACATACCGGCCGACCCGAAGGCTATGACTCGGCTGGGCTCAGGCTTCAGGAAGAAAATCTGCCCGACGACGATATATAGGGTAATCAGCGTCGCTATTGCTCCTTGGACGATCGCTGCACCTATAAATCGAGAAGCCCATTTACTTGCTTGCATATTATTTTAAACACCCCTTCGACTTACCTTATGTTGTACTAAAATTTATTCTTTACCCTTAAAATGCATAAGCATTCATGAACATTTACGCATAATTTCCTTCAGCTAACTCGATTACCTCTTTGCTTGAAGGTAAAGTAGTGTTGTTTAACCCTCAACAATAGGGATTGCCTCTATATACTTCCTGTCATGAAGTTAATGTACGATGGACCCGCTGATCTTTACAATTACTATAGGGTTGCTGGGTGCTGTTGCATCGGTGCTCTCGATAGCCTATGTGGAGAGGCTTCCTAAGGGGTCTGAGGGTTTCGTAGCCATATGGCGAGCAATTCGAGAGGGAGCTAGTGCGTATCTTAAGAGGCAGTTTAAGACGATCGCCATTATCGCCGCTGCTTTAGCTATCTTGATTCTGGGCAGCTTCTCCATCTTTCCACAGCTGGGCGGGCTCAGATATGGTGTCGCAATGGCTGGCAGTTTCCTATTGGGTGTTTGCTTCTCCCTCATCGCGGCGTTTATAGCGATGGACGCCGCGACAAGGGCTAATGTAAGGACAACATATGCAGCGTCTCAGGGCAGTGTACAGGCACTTAGGGTTGCGACCCTTGGCGGCGCATCGCTGGGTCTCGCCGTGATCGCGATGAGTCTTCTGGGCCTCTCTATTCTCTACGTGGTTTTCAGGGACCCTGGGCTCTTAGCCGGCTTCGGGTTTGGTGCTAGTCTTGCCGCACTATTTGCCCAGCTCGGCGGAGGGATATACACTAAGAGCGCGGATATTGGCGCAGACCTTGTTGGAAAAGTAGAGGCGGGCATCCCGGAGGACGATCCTAGGAATCCCGCGGTTGTAGCAGACTTGGTTGGTGACAATGTTGGGGACGAGGCGGGGAGGGGGGCTGACCTCTTCGAGTCAGTCACGGCCGAGAATCTAGGTGGAATGATAATCGCCCTTGTGGTTTCCATAGTGTTGTTCAATGGCATTAATGAGCTGTATGTCGTTACTCCTCTCATAATAAGGGCGCTTGGTGTCATAGCCACATTCGCCGGGGTCTTCTGGGCTGTTTCGAGGCGGGGCTTTAAGGAGGCGATAGGGCCTCTTCGTGAAGGACTGATAGTTACGAGTATCCTAGCAGCTATCATGATGTATCTGGCTAGTTGGCTCATATTCGGCCCCCAAGGCCTGCCGCTTTACGTTACTATGCTTATAGGGCTGGTTGCAGGCATCTTGATAATGTTTTACAGCGAGTTTTACACAGGCCTGAAATCAAGATATGTTTCAATGATTGCGCGGAGTTCTCAGTCAGGACCAGCCCTTACCGCGATGACCGGAATATCAACCGGTATGGTCTCATCGATGCTACCCGTCGCCACAGTTGTCGTGGCTGTTGCCCTATCATTTATTCTCGGGAGCTATTGGTCTGGTATTTCCGGCCTTGGAGACCCGCTGCTCGGGGGTATCTATGGGACGACCATGGCTACTATGGGGATGCTCTCGACCGCTGGATTCATCTTAACCATGGATGGTGTGGGGCCGATAGTGGATAATGCTGGAGGGATTGCGGAGATGGCTAACGCTGAGAAGGCCATAAGGGAGAGACTTGAGCCGCTTGACGCGCTTGGAAACACTACCAAGGCGCTAACTAAGTCTTATGCGATGGGGTCAGCTGCTCTAGCCGCCCTACTTCTATTCCAAGCCTTCCTCCTCGAGGTTTCGAGATATATGGCAGGTATCTACGAGCTAGTGAGGATAGGGCCGGAAGAGGCTGAGAGCCTCTTAAAGAGCGTGGAAGAGCTCAGCTCAGGCCTTCAGCTAAACTCGCCAGCCGTGGTCATCGGACTCTTCATAGGAGGTATGATTCCATTCCTCTTCTCAGGTCAGGCGATGAACGCGGTGGCCAGTGGCGCATACCGAATGGTGGAGGAGGTGAGGAGGCAGTTCGCAACGATACCGGGAATAATGGATGGGAGTGGTAGGCCAGAGTATGGGAGGTGTGTGGATATTTCCACCTCAACGGCTTTGAGGCTAATGATTACGCCCACGTTGACCGTAACCCTCTCGCCTATTTTGTTAGGTGTATTGCTCGGATGGAAGTCGGTTGGCGCCCTAGTGCTGGGTGCGACGATCTCTGCAATACCGCTGGCCATCCTGGGGTTCTATGGCGGTGCGGCGATGGATAATGCGAAGAAGCTCCTCGAGATTGGCGGAAAGAAGGGCACCGATGCCCATAAAGCCGCAGTGGTCGGCGACACGCTTGGCGACCCCATGAAGGACACCTACGCCCCGAGCCTGCACATCCTGATAAAGCTGCTCAACACGCTGTCCCTAGTCTTTATACCGCTCTTCATGATTGGGTTGATACCACTCTAAGGCCGCTTCCCCAATACGACTGCAATATTTAATGTCTCACCACCCCTCAGGATAGTCAGCAACACTGTGTCACCAGGGCTCGTCTTCTCAACCATATATGTCAGCAGGTCATCCATGCTGGTGATCGGGCTGCCATTTATCGCCACTATAACATCGCCCCCAACCCTATACTCTCTCCCCGCAACCACGAGAGTCCTAGAACCACCCCTGATACCGGCTCTGTCTGCCGGGCCGTTCGGAACAACGCTCTCCACCAGCAACCCCTTATTCACTCTGAGTCCAAGCTCTCTAGCAACTAGTGCATCTATCTCATTACCCGAGATTCCAAGATAGCTGTGGGTGTACGAGCCCTTACCGATCAGTGCTGGGACTATACGCCTAACGACGTTTGATGATATTGCATATCCAATCCCTGCGAATTGCCCTGTCGTCGACTCTATCGCCGTAGCCACGCCGACAACCTCACCCCTCATATTGAGTATGGGTCCCCCAGAATTTCCGGGATTCACGGCAGCGTCTATCTGAATGATTCCAGGAATGAGGTATCCTCTGCTTGACGGTAGAAGCCTACCCTTCTGGCTCACGATGCCTGTCGTTACGCTACCCGTCAGCTCGAAGGGGTTGCCGATTACGATTATCTGCTCGCCAATCTGAAGAGCACTCGAGTTACCGAGCCTTAGGGGCTTGAACGAGCTGGCCTCACCGTCTGTAACTATCTTCAGGACTGCTAGGTCTGTGTCCGGATCCCCCCCGACGAGCTCCGCTCTATAAGCACTCCCATCGATAAAGTAGACGTAGTACTCCAACCCGCTTTCAACCACGTGATTATTCGTAACCACGTGCCCCTGTGAATCAAAGATAAACCCTGAGCCAACCGATTCTCCAAACCTATAGAGTGTCCTTATCTTAACCACAGAGTCCTTAACCAGTTCGTAGACCCACGTCACATTATACTGGACAGTAATGAGTGTTGCCTGAGCCCGCCAAGAATTCCCTATCGAGTTTATCTCGGCCCTCGTCTCATGCAGGTCTCTTCTAAGCGACTCCACCTTTTCCTCTAGCGCAGTTATTTGGGAGGTGAGTGCCGCCAAGTTTTGCTGATAGTCTACTATTTGAAGTAAGAGGATGGCTACGAGGACAAGGGAGACGGTTGATATGGCGATTGATACCTTACTCATACTGCATCACCCAGCATAGTGTCCAGTCTTCCTCAATACCTTCTCGATGCCTGTTCCGTATTGGGCGGCCTTCTTCTCCTTCTCTACCAGCTCGGCTGGTAGCCCTGCAAGCCTAGCAACATCCCTCAACACCATCTTTCTGACACCTCTAGAAATCTTGAACTCAAGCGGTAGATTATATGCATTGTTAATGATTCGTTCATCAAGGTAAGGAGTTGTTAATAGGCATCCTGCCAATGCCGCAGAGGCATAATCCCTCGGCAAGCTTCTGAGCCAAAGTGTATCTAAATCTCTCCTCATCTCTTCCTCCGCCCCGAGCCTATTGCCGCTCTCGAGTATGCGTAGATACTTCATGTAACCGCCGAAGAGCTCGTCAGCACCCTGACCACTCACCACCTGCCTCCGCCCATGCGAGACCGCAACTCTAGACCCATCATAGACAAGCACAGCAAGCGCCCTATCCATCAGAGAGTGGAGCACCATGTTTTTAGAAAGGTAGATGGATGTCTGGATTATTTCTTTCCCGGCTAATGGAACGCTTACATAGTCAACGCGTAGAAGCTTCGAGGCCTTCTCTGAGAAGGAGAGGTCATGTGACCCGCCCAGACCAACTGAGACCGCTAGAGGCTCTAGGCCGACGCTCATGCATGTCCATACCAGTAGTGAGCTGTCAATGCCGCCGGAGAAGAGAACCGCACATTTCTTTGCTACAGAACGTTTTACCGCGGCCATCAGCTCTTCAAGAAGCATCTCCGATGCATCCGACAGGTTTATGGGAAGCCCGGTCCGTGGAGTGACACCCGCCTGCTTGTCTTCGGTTTTAGACCCATCGAAGCCGAGCAATATCTCGCTGTTTGGTACTACAACTCTTTCTTGGCCATGATGGAGGCCGGTCATGTAGGGTGGGGAGGAGACCGTGATTATCTCGCTTGAGCTATAATATGATAGGGGTGGAGAACCGACCTGTCCAGACCTCAGCCTAATCACCTCGCGGCGCAGCTCTATCTCAGAAGAAAAGGGAGAGTCAACAAGCTTTCCAACCCCTAAGACATTAGCGGGTCTTAAGTGGACTGCAAGCCTGTCTCGTCCCTCTTCCACAACCCCTTCTCCCGCATGATGTACAACCAGTCCCACCCTCCCCTTCACCTCAGACAATTCCCGGGGTGAAATGCGAGAACCATCCACAAACACCTCAGTTACAGGCCACCGGTAAGACAGCCTAAGTACCCAGTCCATTAAACTGGAGAGGCATACTTCATTCCGAGCAATAACGGCATACGCTATCGCCATTGAGACCAGTTTGCTCCTTAGATGTCCTTATTCCCTCTTAAGCTTTTTCTCAACCCTCCTGACCATAGGGTCTGGTAGCTGGATTTCCGGGTCGCTCCGTATAGCTGGGTGATATGGATCAACCATTATCACCTCAAACCACTTATACACGCTGTCATACGCCAAGGGGTAGCCGCCGAGCGGGTAAAGGTTGGGATATTTTTTCCTAGCCCTATTTATGGCCTCCTCAAGCATTGTTACATTAACTTTGTGGAGGATAGTGCCGAGGGCTTTAGGCCTCCTACCAGAGTTTGGCCGCGGCTTGCTGAAACCACCTCGCCTAACCTTGACCCTCAAGACTACGAAGCCTTGCTTTGCCTTATATCCGATGCTCCTAGCCCGGTCAATCCTTAAGGGCTTCTCCACGCGAACTACAGACGGCTGCCGCCTCCAGAGAACCTTCCTCTCCCTGAGAATAGCCCTCAGCTCTTCTGGCCACCTCCTCCAAGCCTGATTCAGGAGAGAGTATAGACCCATGTCTCGTCCAGCCCTTCGCGCCTCTATGACACTCTAGCTTCCATGATAAATACCCTTAAAACTGCTGAGAGTCGTCGAGTATGGAGGTGGAGGGGTTTTATATATCTGTGCAATCCTCTACGGATGAATTGCTTAGGCTAAGGGTTGGAGAGTCGCTCGGCATGTGGGATTGGGCCGCCGCAAGCTGCGACGCCTGCCTCCTAGACATCGAGGACGGTGCAGAGGTTTCCAAGTGTGCGAACTGCGGTGCCGTATTCCACGCCGACTGTTTCAGAAGCCTTAAGAACACTAAGTCGGTGTGCCCCAAGTGCAGGGTGAGTCTTGATGAGCAGTGATGAGAAGGAAGAGTCAGGCGAGGAGGAAGAGATAGTCATCAACATTATAGAGACGCCCAGGGGTCGGGTTCCCGAGTTCGACAGCACATTCCGAGCGCTCGAGAAGATATCGGCTAGGCTTTTAGAGCAAGATGAGAAGATAGAGAGGGTGGTGAGCCGCCTATCTAGTGGACAGCTATCGAGCGGCGAGCTGAAGACGATTCAGGAAACACTTGAGTCGATTAAAGAAGATATCTCTAAACTCGCGAAGAGGTTGGAGATTATTGAGGATAATATCGGTGAGATGCATGAAAGGCTAAACCTACTAGACTATCTGGCGGATATAGTTGAGCGTTATCTACGGTCCCAAGAGGGCTAGGTGGATCCCCGGAGTATTCCGCCCCTGAGCTCCTGCTTAATCCGCTCCAGCTCCCGCTTCTCAGATTCTAGCCTAGAAATCTCCTGGGCTAGCTGAGTTTTCTTCTTCTCCAGCCTCCTAACCTCCTCAGCCAGCTGCGAAAACTGCTTGTTATACTCCTCGGCAATAGATTTTGCCGCCTCCAGCCGCGATATCTCTTCCCTCTTCCTCTCCTCCAGCCTTACGAGTCTCTCAAGCCTCGCCTCCCTTACTTTAAACCTCTTGTCCAACTCTTTCACTGTCTTTTCAATTCCCTCAACCGCGGACTGGAGCGCAGCGATATAGGAGTTGTGGAGCTCCCTTATCTTATCCTCAAGATAGGCCTTCCTCTCCTCCAGCTCTTCGACCTCCTTCTCAAAACTCCTCAAGGCCCTATCCTTCTCCTCAACCTCCTGCCTAAGCTGAATCAGTTCTTGGCGCAGTGTCTCGAGGTTGTTTTTCTCCTGCTCAAGCCTCTCCCTCTCCTGTAATATAGCCTGCCTAGCCTTCTCCAAGACCCCCACCTGCTCCCTCTGAAACTCCAATAACCTCGCCAACTCCTCCTGCTGCTCCTGGAAGATCATGAGATATGATGCTAGGGACTTTAAGACATTCACGCCTTCAGTGAACTCTTTTATGAGATATTCTGGCTGAGTTGAGGCTAGCGCGTCGAACCTAGTAATCATTTCTTGGGCGGCAGTCTTTATCTGGCTAATAACGTTTCCAGAGATTTGTGACTCAATGTTCTGGAGCTGCGTCATGATACTCCTTAAATTCTGGGAGATCGCCTCCAGCTCCTCGGAGCGCCGCCCTATTATCGAGCCCATCCCTTGTAATCTCTATTTCTTCGGATATAAATCTATATTCCTCGAACTATTGGCCAAGTCTTCTGCCCGAATCGTTGAGACTTATTTATATGCCGCGGTGATCCTCTCGTTTCTCGAGATTTTTAGGGGTGGTATATGGGCGGCGCTAGCGGCGTGGGTGGTATACTCCATCCTAGAGGCCTTCCTCTATCTCAGAACAGCGGGGAGACTTAAGATTAGACTACT
>JAVYLC010000007.1:0-49850 GCA_038741355.1 Nitrososphaerota archaeon | reverse complement strand
TATGTCTGAGACCCCGAAAAGAGGTTTATAAGCCTCTCGGGAGGGTGGGGAGAAGGTTCTACGTTGATGTCCACGCGTCTGCAAACGGTAGAGGTGGAGCGAGGCCGCATATTGTCTTCGACGGGGATAAGTGTGTTAGGATGGCTCGTCTCGTTGACATTCCAGCGGTCGAAGGTGATGAGGTTTACGTCGACGTCATACCGCCAACCATGTATGAAGATGTTTCTGCGCTTCTGAGGCGTGGAGTACGTGTCTTCAGGCTTAGGAGGACAGACCTTATAGCAGCCTACAGAGACAGACTGTCGCTGCCCAAGAACGATGAGAACGACGCAAAATTATTATCGATGTTGGATAGGGATTGTTTCGTCGAGGTAATAGTAGAATGTGTCGAGTTGATGAAGCTCATCGCCGAATACCATAAACAGCTTAACATTCTCAAGCTGCTGAGGCAACTTGAAGCACCTGCAGAGGCAATAAACATCATACGCAGAAATAAAATTAAGTTGGCGCGACAGATCATAAGTATGGCGAATATTTCTATTAGCAGGTATAGGAATTTATGCGAAGTTCTCAAATTATCAGATAACTGTCTATATGGAAAGGTTGCACTAGCAGACATTCTTCTACACGTGGACTTTACGACGAAGTTGAGGAGAATTATATGTTACATAGGGCTTTACAGACCAAACAACGGCAAATACAACCATCGCCTAAAACAGGCTGCAAATTCACTTGCGATCAGCTACTACAGGAAAAACAGGATTAAAGCAAGAGAAGTTCGAGAGCTGCTGAAGAAAATCAAGAACTACGTCAGAGCTGGAGGCCCGGCCTGACGGCGGGGAAAAACCGGATGAAGGCCGGGCAATGGATTTAGGAATGCCTCGCGGCAATATACGAGGCAATGCACCAGTCTTCATCCGGCTTCTCAGACGTTGTCAGATGACGGGCCTCCAGCCATATCCTCCCCTATTCTTTCCTCTCGAACATACATTTATGTAATGGTAGGAAGTGTTGTTGATATTAGGCCTCGGTAGCTCAGGTATGGAGAGAAAATATTATCTCAGAGGTAGAGGTAATATTTCTGAAGCGTCTGGCTCAAGCGTCATAACCATGCTGATGAAAGAGACCAGATAGTAGACCCCGAAGATCATGTTCCTCGTGTTCGAGTCCTGCCTCGTCTCCCCGTTAACGCGGGACATTATCCTAAGGTTATGAGGTAAGCGATCAAACGGGAAAAGGATTAATTGTGGTGTTTTACCTCTCAAGGAGGCGGAGGGGGCCGTGGCCTAGCAAGGTAGGGGCCGGGCTCCAGATCCCACCAACAAGCGCGCCCAGAATTGTTGAAGATGCTTGGGACCAGCTTAACCTCATAAATGACTCGACACTCCCTCAATATTTAAGCGGTTTTGGCGCCAGTGGGCCAGAGCTGGTCGCGGCGGCCTCTCTATCTTAAAATAGAGAGGCGGGGGTGGTAGTGGTGTAGAGCCTCGTATGGTATGCTCGCGATGTGGGGTTACTCTGAAGCGGCTCAACATATACCGCGGCGAGGCGCTATGCGACGAATGCTTTGCGAAAGTGGCCAGCGGCTCCGACCCGCTCTGCAGGCATTAATCCTCAAGGCTTTAAGGATGCTAAAAATATTACTGCCCTCGAACAACTTTTTCAATCCTCATGAGGGGGTAGTTTAGCTCCTCCAGCCAGCTCAGCCTCCCCCAGACCCTGCTCCGACCATATTTGACCACAACGCTTACCTCGAGGTTTCTAGCATCTATACGCCCATACTTGTAGGCCGACCTCGCGATACGCAGCCCCTTAACCCTTACATTCACTCTCTCTCTAAATGGCTGGGCGGCAAGTCCCTCGCTCAGCTGGGCCAGCAGCTTCTTGACTGAGGCTGGTTTTCTCGGTAGCGGAAGGCCGAGGAGGTAGTGATATGCAGTGGCAAGTGCGATTCCAGCCTCGAAAGCCGCCCGCTCCGAATCGCTGATCCCCTCATAGAAATACTTCCTTCCCGGATCGCCTATTCTCCCCAATCCTGCTCGCCGAGAAATATTGTGTAGGGCTTAAAAGGTTCTTCCCCCTCATCACCTACCGATAGGCATACTATGAATAGAAGCCGTTAATGTTCATTAATCCGTGGCTAGGGGCGCGGTTGCTAAGGCCTACACAATGCAGGCCCTCGTAAAGTATCATGGCCTAAGGGATTGGAGCCTGAGGATTCCTTACCATGACAGCATATCAGTGAACACTGATGTTGCATACACCACTGCGCGTGTATCGTTTGGATCGTATGAGAGTGATGCGGTTCTGTCAGGCGGTGTCCAGCTTGAGGGTCGCTCCCGAGAGCGTGTCATAGCGGTGATAGATAAGGTGAGGGCCCTAGCGGGTATCGATGATAGATGTATTGTGGAGGCTGAAAACCACCCGAAGATAAGGGCTAAGGGCATGGGTTTCTCCTCGTCCGCAGGAGCCGCGATAGCCGCGGCTGCTTACAAGGCCGCCTCGCTCGACAAGAAGTTCGGATGGGACCTCAGGCTCCTATCGAGAATCGCAAGGCTATTGGCAGGCTCGGCCTGCCGCTCGGTCGTGGGTGCGTATGCCAAGTGGTTGGCCGGGTCAAGCGACGAGGACAGCTATGCGGTGAGAATAGGTGACGCCACCGATCTAGATATAAGATACGTTATTGTCCCGCTTTGGCTTGATGTCTCAACAGAGACTGCGCACAGGGAGGCTGAGACCTCACCATTCCTCCGGTCAAGGGTCGAGTCGGCCAACAGGCGATGCATAGAGCTGGAGAGAGCGATTAAGGACGGTGACTTCAAGAGGTTCGGAGAGCTCGTGGAGAGGGACTCGCTTGAGCTCCACGCGGTAACCATGACTGGTGCCCGAGGAACGATACTCATGACACCTGAGTGCTTACGGGTTATAGAGATCGTCAAGAGGCTGAGGGGGAGAGGCATAGCAGCCTACTTCTCGATGCAGACAGGACCAACCGTCTACGTAAACACCCTCCCAGAATATGTTGATGCCGTCGCAGAGGAGATTCGCGGAGGCGGCTTCAACGTGCTGGTGTCGGGTATAGGTGGGGGCGTGGAGGTCCTTAGCTGAAAAGCTAAGATTAAAAAAGATGAATGATGTGTGAGAGGTGCGATGAGCGAGGTAACGGTTAAGGAGGAGGACGTGCCCTTCTTCGCAGAAGTGACAGCAGGAGGACGTATCACCATCCCGGAAGAGATTAGGAAGATCTTCGACATTAAGGATGGAGACTACCTGCTCTGCAGGATCAAGATCGTGAAGAAGAGGAGCCGGGACTAGCGAGCGGGGCATCTGCAGGGTATTTGGCCGCAGCGCGGACAGCCTGCACCATATCTTGAGATAAACTCCTTCTGAATATCAATCCCCAAGACATTACATGTGCTGAGCATCCATGCCAAGAGGTCAGCGAACTCGGGCCCAATATTTTTAGAGTTTTTAATATAGGCGTCGGCCACCTCTCCGGCCTCTGAGAGCATCCAGAGTAGCGTCCTCTCAGCGCCCCGCGCAGTGTCACGCTCGCCATATATCCTCGCCATCAACCTCTGACAATCACTCAGCTCCAAAACCCTCCCCCAACCATCTCAACCACAAATACAGAATAAAAATCCTTCCATATCTAGGGGGATAAGACCTCGGTGAGAGATGTTGCGTATTCAGTGTCGAGTTGTTTTAAGCGTAATAGAAATGGTCCGCATTATAATACTAAACGCTAGGGCGAGGAGGGCGGATAAACATGTTTATCCGGACACTACCTGTAGAGAAGTGGCGAGAACTATTATTCAGGGGATGATTATCTATTTCTTGCCTAGGATCAGCCTACCTTTGTGGGATTATCAGCTCCACCACGTTATCATCAAAGTCCTTCACACTGGAGCCGACGAAACCCTCGAAACTGTTCACCAGCGCATCATTCACGACAACGCCTTTCTCCAACAGCTTGGCCTTCACTTCTTCTAGCCGGTCAGCGCTGCCTAGGTTTATGGCGAAGCTCTCAAGACGTACGTGCTCCTCCGAGGGTGGCTGTGCATCCACGCCAGCCCACGTATTGGCACCTATGTGGTGGTGATAGTCTCCGGATGACATGAAGAGGGCCGAGCCACCCAGCCTAAAAGTGATGTTAAAGCCCAGTAGCCTATGGTAAAACTCCTCAGCCCTCTCAAGCCTCGAGACATGTAAATGAATGTGACCAATCTTGGTTCCTGATGGGGCCTCCCAATCCTCTGAGAGGGCCATACTCCTTCCCTCACCCTTTAACTCACCTAGCAACGAGTCGAGGTTGAGCGGTAACGTGGTCATGCGTATGAACCCGTCGGGCCCCCGACCCCGACCTGTCGAGGGTCTATCGGCATAGACCTCAATCCCATGGCCGTCAGGGTCCCGCAGGTAGAGTGCCTCACTCACCAGATGGTCTGATGCACCGTCAATCTCCCAATACTCGGCAAGCCTCAAAAACATCCTAGCCAAATCCAGCCTAGAGGGCATGCAGAGTGCGAAGTGGTAGAGGCCACGCCTGTCCTCAGGCTTAGGCAACGCACCCCTCTTCTCCCTAAGTATCAGAAGCGGCGGACCGCCGGCCACCCCAAGCACGACCTTATCCCCCAGCCATGAAAGAACGGATAGTCCCAAAACCCCTGTATAGAATTTTAAAGACTTGCTGAGGTTTGATACGGTTATAAAAACCCACTGAATAGACATCTCATTACCGACCCTCTTGCAATTTGTATAAAAAGTTGACGACTCAACCAGCTATGGTGACAAGATAACTCTTTAAACACCCTAAACTTCAGGCTAGAGGTTTTTGGGAAAGGAAACTCATCTTATCCGGGCAGTGTCTTGGCGGTGATGTAAACCTTTTTTAAGCCCAGCCACTCTATACGACTATATGTCGGCCGGCCGACTTTTGAGAGGCCTGCTAAAGGGCGACGGCCTAGTCTTTACCGCTGGAGTATATACACCTGTCCAGGCCCGGCTAGCTGAGTTAGCCGGGCACAACTGCATCTACGTCAGCGGCTACTCTTGTTCGATAGGATATCTGCTCAGGCCTGATATCGGGTTCCTCAACCTCACGGACATGGTGAACTTTGTAGGAATGATTTCGCGGGCTGTCGGGAAGCCGGTGATCTCGGATGCTGACGATGCCTATGGGAACGCGGTGACGGCCACTAGGACTGTGGAGGAGTTCGCGAGGATTGGTGTTGCTGGGATACATGTGGAGGATCAGAGGTTTCCTAAGAGATGCGGACACCTCGCTGGCAAACTAGTCCTTCCGTTTGATGAAGCGTTGTTGAAGATGAAATCGATTCTAAGGGCGCGGGATGAAGTGGATAGGGACATGGTCATAATCGCTAGGACTGATGTTTTGGGGTCCGAGGGCGGGACAGTTGAAGAGGCTGTTTGGAGGGGGATAGCATATGCTGACGCTGGAGCCGATGTGGTCTGGGCGGAGTTCAGATCGCCCGACGACGAGGCCGCAAAAATCTTTGCAGAAAGGGTCTTGGCCGAGCACCCCGGCCTCCCACTCCTCTTCAACTACTCCTCCTCCTTCAAGTGGTCCAAGAGTAGGTGGAGGCTGCGTTTCAAGGAGGTGGCCAGTATGGGGTATAAGATCCTACTGGTGAGCATGGGTGGTCTCCAGGCCGAGCTGGTCTCTGTCTGGAAGTATATGAAGGCGCTGGCGGAGGAGATGGAGGAAGCCCACTGGCGCCTCGAATCTGAGATCGAAGGCACACCCTTTGAGAACCTCCACGAATTCGCAGGCATCAGAAGATATGCTGAACTTGAGAAACTGTTTCTGCCGAGCGGCGAGCTCCGGGAGAGATATGGCTCAGGATAAGAATTATAGACCACTCTAGAAGTTTTCTGGCTCGGGGATGCCAACCTACACTGGCGAGATAGTGGTTAGGACGAGGGGCGAAAACGATGTCGTGAACATAACCGAGCGGGTTGAGGGCTACGTTGAGCGGTCAGGCGTGAAAAATGGTATCGCCCACCTCTATGTTATCGGCTCTACTGCGGCCCTAACGACCATGGAGTATGAGCCGGGGCTTATAGAGGACATCCGGGCGGCATTGGAGCGGATTGCGCCAAAAAATGCCTACTACAAGCACCATGAGAGGTGGGGGGATGATAACGGCCACTCCCACATCAGAGCCTCGATAGTCGGCCCCTCCCTCTGCGTCCCTATCAGAAACGGCTCTTTAACAACGGGGACTTGGCAGCAGCTCGTCCTAATTGAGTTAGACACACGCGCGAGGGAAAGGCGAATCCTTGTGACCATCACAGGAGACTAAAATCGAAATTATTAGAAAACAAGTCTTTAAAGAGGCTCGGAGAGGGTCCTCGAAAAATTACTTGTGTTTCTATGGCGGTGTTATCTTTATCGCTTGGACAGGGCATGCAGACTCGCAGGCCATACAGAAGATGCAATCAGACTCTCTAACGGGGTCTGACTTATCCGTCCTATACTTCTCCCATAGCTCCTTGTCCTTATCCGGGTCAATGACCCTGTCCTTCCCCGTGCCTGAATAGCCGGGGTTCAGGAACCATTCAAAGACATTTACAGGGCAGACATCCATACATGCTCCGTCCGCGATACAGCAATCGAAATCAACCGCTACAGCAGTGCCGTGGATTCCCAGCCTCGTTGGGTATGGCTTTCCTTCACCATCTGGCCTCTCCACTCCCTCAGCCCATACGGCGTGACCGTGGTGCTCGCCCGTTTTTGGGAACTTCTTGGAAAAGTCCGGATCTATAGGGGCTGACTTGAAATCAACTTGTCGGACCATCGGTATCAGGTCTATTTATTCCGCATCTACTATATCTACTTAACCCAGTTATACAGTTTCAATAGGCAAGAGTCTAGTGAAGCATGTTCGGCTACCTAGGTGGCATGCAGGCCCCTTTGGGATAACACGGTAAATGACTGCGTCGCCGTCACAGTCCACCAGTATCTCCACAACCCTCATGTAGTTTCCTGAGGTCTCGCCTTTAAGCCATAGCTTTCTTCTCGACCTACTAAAGAAGTATGCGAGCCCTTCGCGGATGGTTCTTTCTATCGCCTCCCTATCAGCGTGAGCGAACATCAGAATCTCCCTCGTCTCGTAGTCCTGAACTATGACGCTTACCAAGCCCCCCAGTTTTGAGAAGTCGAGGTCTGATACTGACACCTTCTCTGGGCTGCTCATAGCCTAACTTCGACACCGTGTGTCTTTAAATATTCTTTCACCTGTCTGATCGTGTAGACACCGTAGTGGAAGACAGAGGCGGCTAGAACGGCGTCCGCACCACCGAGTTTAACGGCCTCTAGAAAGTGTCTGAGATCACCAGCTCCTCCGCTGGCAATCACTGGTATAGAGACGGCACTAGATACGCGGCGTAGTAGCTCTGTGTCGTATCCAGTCCTCTTACCGTCTTGATCGATCGATGTGAGCAGTATCTCCCCTGCACCAAGCTCCTCTCCGCGTACAGCCCAATCCACGGCATCCAGCCCTGTCGGCTTAGTAGCGCTGTGGCTGTAAACCTGGAACCAGGCTTTACCCGAACTATATTCTCGCTTACCATCGATCGCCAGTACGGCGCACTGTGCACCAAACCTCTTCGATATCTCTGTGATGATGATTGGATTTTGGATGGCCGCGGTATTTACAGCCACCTTGTCCGCACCGTTTGCAAGTATCTTGTAGGCGTCCTCTGAGTTTCTAACCCCTCCACCAACGGTGAATGGTATGTTTATCTCCGAGGCTACTTTACGCACTACGTCGATGAATGTTTCCCTACCTTCAATCGAGGCCGAGATGTCCAGTAGAGCCAGTTCATCCGCGCCATCCTCCACATATCTTGCAGCTAAAGCTACAGGGTCTCCAGCAGTCTGAAGCTCCCTGAATGAGACACCTTTCACAACAACCCCATGGTGAACGTCAAGACACGGTATAACTCTCTTAGCCAGCACCCGCTACACCTTTAGCGGCCTTGATATAATCCCTAATCGGTGCTAGCTTCTCATAATAGGCCCTGCCTAGTACCACTCCTCTGTAGCCGATGCTTGACAGCATCTTAACCTCGCGCGGCGTGGTGACGCCTCCACTAGCGTAGATCGACCCCCTTCTCTCAGATGGAATCTTCTCAAAAAATCTCAAGTCCGGTCCCTCCAGAGTGCCATCCCTCTCGACAGACGTCATCAAAATATATTTTAGTGAGAGGTCATCGACGAGTCTGAACCCCTCCTCAACGCGCATGAGGCTTGTCATGCTCCACCCCTCGTAGACTATGCCCTCTCTGTTGAAGTCTAGTGCTGCGACGAGCCTCTCGGGTCCGTAATCTCTTACAAGCTCCTTGACCAACTCCCTATTCTTAAATAAGATGGTCCCAATAACTATCCTATCAACTCCGATCTGAAAGACTTTTTCAACCCGCACCCTAGTCCGGAGACCGCCGCCAACCTGTATTGCCTTACCTTTAGCATTTCTCACTATCTCTTCTAAAACCTTCGTGTTGTCCCCCCTATTCAGAGCCGCGTCGATGTCCACTACGTGGATTCCATCTATCTCTGTAGAGGCCAGCTGGCTCGCTACGTACGCGGGGCTGTTAGAGTAAACGAACATGTTTCCTAAGTCTCCTTTTATCAGCCTGACTACACGACCCTCGAGGAGGTCAATCGAGACCCAGAGCTCCATGTATCCAAGGACTCAAATAAAAGCCACCTTAAATACACATTCTCGCCCCGACTCTACACTTTCATATCTGGCCAGCTCTCCAAGGTCTCTGTTGATCTCACAATGTGAGCCCCTATCTCTGCAAACCTTTTGAAGGCGAGGTCTGCCTCAAGCGAATAGTCCACAACGCCCGGAACCACCACAGGCGAAGTACAGTCCTCGAGCAGGTATATTCTGGAGACGAGCCCGGGTCTTCTCTCCTTTACAACATCTATCAGGTCTGAGACAGTCCAAGCGACACAGTGGCTCTTGGCCTCACCCGCAATTATGAGGGCGTCGTAGGAGAGAAGCAGGTTTATGAGCTGTTCATCTCTCTCCCCTATCACCTCTCCACTGGGCCCCCGCTTCACCTCAGGCCCTAGCGCCGAGTAGTGCTCTGTAAGGGGGGAGAAGCCCTTCGTCCTTATAACAGGCTGAGATGCCCGCGCTATTGCGTGGAAGAACACGGCTTCTTCTACGAGCGGGACGAGTGAGTGGCCTATTCCACCCAGCATCGCGTGAAATGGCCAAACTGTGAGCTCATACTTCCCACTCTTCTCCAGTGTCTCCACATAGTGTCTCACATAAGATTGCAGGTACCCGTGGCTTATCCCAATTGTTTTTGCAGCCTCTGCGGAGACCCTCCACCTGCCTTCCCTAATGTCGTCAACAGTTATGCGGGTGTAGGGGTCGGGATGTTTTCCATCCTCATCCTCGAAGAAAACTGAGTGAAAAATCTGGTAAGCCTGGTGTGTATCCATAGTGGCGACTATTCCGGTTATGAAGGGGAGGTTCCGATAGATGAATGACGCCATTCTCTGGCAGTCCTCCACCGCACCCCTGCCGGAGGTTCCCGCCACAAAGAGCTCAAACCCAGGCATACAGAAGGTGTTCTGAACATCTATGAGTATCAGGCATATTCTGAACTCGTCGGCGGAGGCGGGCTTGATGGAGTGCCTCCTCCGCCACTCCATGGCCTCAGCAGCCCTCTGCTGGTAGGGGACGCGCCAGATCTTGTCTGCCTGAGATGGGTCGAAGTGTGTAGGGTGTGGGAGCTCTTTAGCCATCAGCATATAGATAGACTGCGTGTCTCATATTGGCTTTTCGCAGCTAGTGGGCTTAGATGGTCTGGCTCAGGGGTGTAGGTGGTTGTTCAGGAAGAGTGAAGAAGGCAACTATCTGAACTATAACTGCTACGAGCAAAATTACAAATCCTATCAGAACTATCGCCAATGCAGCCCCTATAAGATAGAGAAGACCAGTTGTGGCAAAGAGGCCGGCGCCAAGCCTCTTAGATATAGAACTATAACTCTTCCTAAGGAAGATGCTGGACACTATAGAAAAGACCCAGACGACTAATAGTGCGGCGAAAACTGCGATAAATATTCCCCAAAATAGTTGAAATGCTTCAGGCTCTGTAAATTCTGTCGGCAGACCCTCGCCAGTGAAGACCCTTGAGAAGATTTGAGCGAAGCTTGCCAGGCCGAGGGCAAAGCCAACAGCCGCACCAACCGCCCCGCCCACTATCACTAATATGATTGAGATCAGCATATTGTTGAATATTGATGAGTCGCCCACCGCGTCAGCGATTTTTTTCACAGCTATCGCGACGAGCACTAGCCCTACGATGTAGAGTATGAAGCCCACATTTGGGGCCAGTAATAACAGCATTAGTATTGAGCCGATGCCTCCGAGGTATTTGGCATCCCTGAGACTGTCCATGCCTATATCGTGGGTTTTTACGGGTTAATATTTCTTGCGATGTGGCGTCAGTATCGGACCCGAGGGTCGAGTATAAGGTAGAGGGACTCAAGGAGGAGTCTTGCGGCGACGTAGATTAGGCCATACATGTAGGTCAGAGCTATTATTATCGCCTCGTCTCCCCTCACAACCGCGTCATAGTAGAGCCTACCCATACCAGGCCAGTTAAATATTGTCTCGGTGAGTATTGCGCCTCCGAGGGAGCCCGCTAGGCTGAAGACGACTATCGTTATGATCGGCGGTGCGGCGGTTCTCATGATGTGTCTCCGTATTAAGATGTTCTCGGGTAGCCCTCTAGCCTTTGCGGCTACTACGAAGTCCTCCTGTGCCACATTCAAGACTACAGTCCTTGCCGCATAGATTGATGGTCCTATACTTACTGCCACGAGTGTTGTGAGTGGTAGTATCGAGTGCCACAAGATATCAAGCACTATGAGGTGCGGCTCAATGGGTGGCGGTGAGCTCATAACCCCGCCGGGTGGAAGCAGTCTCACATAGTATACGAAAATGAGTAGGAGTATTATTCCGGTCCACCAGCTGGGGAGGCCGTTCGATATCGCGGCTAGATAGACAGCTATCCTATCTATCCGGCTTCCCGGGTTTAGGGCCAGTTTGAGGCCGATATAGATCCCGGCAAGCGTCGATATCGTAACGGCAGATGTAACTAGCATTATTGTGAAGGGAATTCGCTCCATTACGATGTCGCTGATTTTTCTGCTCCCACTGAATCCCTCAATAACCCTTGACTCGCCTAGGTCAAGGAGGACGACCCGGCGGATAAGGTCAGGAAGCCTATAGTACCATGGCTTGTCCAAGCCATAGGACTCCACCAGCTCCTGTCTCCGCGCCGCTAAGACGTTCTCGAGCTCTGTAGGGTCTGTTATGCGCTGTGCCAGCGTCTGTCTCAGGTTTCTCAACTCCTCGTTTATCGTTGCTGTTATGACCCGCTCGGAGAATCCGCTCGCACCAAGTATTGCTACGAGTACGGCGATTACCACTAACAGGACGAGGCCCAGCGAGGCCGCCCTAGCAACCAGCACACGCGCTACGCCCACTACCTCCCCCTACGCCTCAACAACACAACTACTAGAACCAAAGCCACAGCAACGACCACTGCAGCGCCGCCGTATAGAAAAGTTGGCAGCTGCGTCTCGGGAGCACCTGTCGCTGTAGTCATCGTCTGCTGGGTCCGCGTAGTAATTTCCCTCGTAGTCACGGTCTCCCCAGCTGTCACTCGGATGTCGCTCTCAACCTCCAGCACGGTTCCAACCTCGTCGGGGTTGTAGGCTACAATTGAGAGCTTGTAGAGTCCAGGTCTTAGCTTGGATGAGGCCTCGGCTGGGATTTTGATCTCGTAGGCTCCTCCATCGACGGGTGTGGCGTCGCCGATGGCAAATATCTCGGCTCGTGATGCGTCTTGTATGAGGTATCTCACTTTGGTCCCTTGTGGGGCGTTGAGTCTGAGAGTTATTGTCCCGCCTGTCAGGGTGTTTAACTCTCCTTGGATGGTTGAGGTGAGGGTGAGCTGTGGGGGCTGAGTGAATTCTGACCACCTGCCGGGGCTAAGCGGGTATGTTGGGTCTCTGAAGGCGACCAGCTCAGCCGTCTGGCTCGGCCCATCAAACCTTGCCAATATGAACGGCCCCTGACCAATCACTAGGTGCCTATACTTTCTAAACCACTCTATGGACGCTCGATACCTAGATTCAGCCTCGCCCCATCCTACTTGGTAAACACCATCAATGCTGAGCACTTTCTCAGGCAAAAACTTGGAGGATAGAAACTCGCTTAAAACCACTTCAGCCAAGTGTCTCGATACACGCTCCTTTACAAGGTTTATCCATCCGAGCTCGGGGTTGAATCGGGCCGCGGCCGTGTCTGTGTAGGCGGCCTGCCTCTTATCGAAGACGAGGACATCCATGGCGAGGAGTACCTCCCAAGGCATTAAGACAGAGGTTGGGATGGCGTACTCCGCGACAATTTCGGGCTCGAAGTGCCAGTAGTCCACGTAGACCTCGAGCTTAGACCCTTCGAGTATCCTGAAGCCCTTGAAGGTTTCGAGGTATGGGCGTGATGTCACGGCTATCGCCGTCTCTATCCTGCTCTTCCGCTCGTTGTAGGCTATGTCGAAGGCCTGGTAGATGGGGTATAGTATGTCTGCCCACGTTATCGGCTGGCCGTGATGCCACTTTGCGCCGATATATTTCGAGAAGTCGTAGACTACCTTGCTCTTGGCCGTGGCTCCTGCACCGACTATACGCCACCCGCCCGATTGTGCATCCCATATGAAGGCGTCGGCCGGAACCTGTACCGTGGGCTGCGGAGAGGAGACCTCGACTCTGAAGTCAGCCCTGAAGGGTATTGGCCTGCCGGAGAAGGGGTGGCGGGCAAGAGGCGGGTCAACGATATTGCGGTAAATGTCTACGCTGTAGACGTCACCGAAGCCGCCTACTGGGTTCCACGCGCTCCTTCCTCCAGGTGGCTCGACCCAGAGATGGCCTACTACTAGGCTCTTATCGCTGCGCTCCTTGTTCAGGCTCTCCCTGAGGGTGTAGACTGAGCGTGGGCCTCCCACTATGTCGAGGATTAATGGGGTGACGGATGGGCTTGTGGGAAAGACGCTGATGGCTGTAGCAACCCAAACCCTGACTGACTCTTGGATGCAGAGTCGCGTCATCCTCCTGAAGAGCTCGTCGCGCTCCTCCTTGCTCCTGTAGTCTCCCTTGAAGAGTCTCTGCCCAAGCTCGTCAAGGGTGGAGTTCTCGTACTGCCAGAACCCAACCTCCCTCCAGCCAGGCATGCTGCCGAGCCAGGGGGCGCAGAACTGGTTTATGCTCCCTGCCTCGTATCGCGCGGCGCCCCCTCTCCCCCAGCCCTCAGTGTAGATGTGCCAGTCAAAGGCAGCCGGGTCCCTAGAGTATACCCGCTCAACAGCGGGACCAAACTCCAGCAATATGGGCTCAACCCTAAACCCAAGTCTCTCCAACTCATTCCTAAGCATTTCACCAATCTCTCTTCTCTCATCCTCAGACCTGTAAATCAGCTTCAGGGAGATCTCCTTCCCACCAAATCTCCAGACACCATCCAAGAGCTCAGCACCAGCCCTCCTCATAGCCTCGGTTATCAGGGACCGCGCATAGTCGGGGTCGTAGCGTATCCCCAGAGACTTAACATCCTCGAAGACTGTGACGTAGTCTAGGTCGAAGGGGCTGACGAAAGAGTACATGGGCTGGGCCATCCCCTTGAAGATGACCGAGACAACCTCATCCCTATTCACGAGATACTGCATGGCCTGTCGAACCTCTCTGATGGAGAATGGGTTGAGCTGGCCGCTTGGAGCCGGAGCAGGGTTGAGCAATATGGAGTACATGGTGGCAGGCGCTTCGATGAGTTTAATCGATGGGTCGTCCCTTAGGCGGCGCGCGGCCTCTGTCTTGAGGTTGAAGAGGAATATATCTATCCTCCCCGCCTTTATCTCCCTGTCTGCGATGTCCTGCGAGCCTATCCCCCGGAATATTATTCTCTCGGCTGCGGGTCCACGCAGCTCGGACTGACCATTAGACACTTCTATTAGGGACAGCTGGGTGACTGTTAGCAGTAGTGCGAGGATCAGTGCTGTTAGGATGCGCATTCTAGGTCTGGAGAAAGTAATGAGGGCGAATAGATAAGTTTTGGGCATCCACCACTAGGAAATAGCCGAAACGTCTCGTACCGCAGAGTATTCTGACGCCTAGGTACTTGAGACTACCGCGTCTCCTCTCGGATACCTTCTCACGCTTGGCGCGTCATTTGGCCGTTCCCTCGAGCTCCTTGGAGCCTCCTAGCTAAGATCGCTCCCACCCACAACCCTATCGCAACACCGGCAAGGCCGACCACCATCAACCATACAGCGTCTGGTCCGGTGGCTGGCTGCCCTACCTGCGGCGGTCCACTACCGGATTTCAGAGACTCTCCAATTCCGCGGACCTCTGTCAACAGGCTCTGCAGAAGCTGCCTATCCGACTCGAGGACGTTGATCCGCTCTGCCAGGTTGTTAAACCCGAACTCGATGTAGAAGCTCGCTATAGCGAAGTTTCCCGTCTGATCATACGCCACCACCGTCTGCGTGCCCTCCGACGTCAGCGGTGTGAAGATCCGCGCAGTGAAGGACCCCTCCTCGTTCGTCTTAGTATATGCCACCACGCTCCCAGAGATCTCTATGTATATGTTGGAGTCGGGCTGGAAGTTTGACCCGACTATCGTTATGTCGCGCCCCGCGACTCCACTAGGCGGGGAGACGAAGATCGAGGGGGCAGTCATGGCCCGCCTCCTTACGAATGCTATCTTCTGGTTCACGCCGGTAAACTCTCCCAGCCTACAGTCCGCCCACACCAAGTATACATCATCGGCTGTCGCCTTTATCGAGAAGTAGTCGCCAATGAATCTGCCACCCGGGAACCCGAAGTTGGGGTTACTGTATGAGTCGGTGACCCTAGTGCTCCCAACCCTCTGGCCGAGCTCAGGTATCTCGAACCCCCACGTATCACCCTTGTCGCTGGACCTAGTATAGTAGATGTGGTATTTCGTCTCTACGGGGTCATCCCTCATATCACCCCACATCACATGGATTACGCCGTTAGGGTCTACCGTGATTGAGGGGAAGAACTGGAGCTTGCCGGTCTCGTCGTCGTTGAGCCTCTTGGGTTGCGACCACGTAGCTCCGCCGTCGAGGCTCCGGACAAAGTAGATGTCGCCGTCATCGAGCGGCTTGTCGGCTGGGCGTCCCGCAAAAACTATGTAGACCTCGCCACCCGGGCCAACCGCGAGCTGTGGGAATGAGGAGCCCCAGTTTCTGAAGGCGGCGTTCCGTGGAGTGAAGCTGACCTCGTTAAAGACGGCTGCCCTTATTGGTCCCCTCCAGCTCCTACCGCCATCGTTGCTGACAGCCACATGTATCTCGCCCAGCCCCTTAGCGCTATCGTCGTCCAAAGTGTCTAGCCAGGCGACAAATAACGTGCCATCAGGCGCAACTGCCGGCTGAGACCCCTGGACAACGCGTCGCTGGGTGGTCTCGGCTCCGAATCCGCGGACGACGATGGGGCTAACCTTGATAGGCGTTGTCATCACTGTAAAGTCCGTTGAGGATTTGACCAGCTTGATGACCGACTCGATCCGAGGGTTCCCGAGGAATACGAGCTCCTCAACGTAGAATATGTCCCACACGACGGAGAACTCTGTATATGTCACGTACACCGCGTCTCTGCGGGGGTCTGTCTTGTCGGGGCCAACTGTCATCCAGGGCTTGTCTAGGAATGAGAATGCGATACTCCCCCTCAGCCTCCCCCTCTCATCGTATCCGATGTTCCTGAAGGTGATGCCGCTCCGCGCAACTGAGACCGGCTCAGACCAAGTGAACCCTCCGTCCGCGCTCTTGGAAACCACTATGCTTGAGACTATCTCCTCAGCGACAGCCGCACCTATCCTAAACTCTTCCACGCCGATAGATATTGAGGAGAAGTATGCGTTCCCATCCCTGTCAAAGGCTACCACAGGATCTCCGCCAGATCCTATATCATCCCTCAAGTATCTTAGCTGGCGCGGACCTATCCACGTCTCTCCCCCATCCAAGCTAACATAGGCGCTGACCCCGGCAAAGTTGTAGTCTATGACGCCTACGAGCAGGTGGTTGGGGTTCTTCGGGTTCACGGCTATGTGAGGCTCCGTCTGAATGGGTGCTCTGCTGAAGTCCCTTGTTATCAAGATGTTTCTGCTGAAGGCCGGTGCCGGGCTTCTGAAGGGGACCAGTATGCCCGCAGCCCCTGGCGCCTGCAGGGTGAATAGACCTGGACCGGCTCCTTCTCCCTCCGCCTCAAATCTCCTCTCGCCAGGCTCACCACCCGTCTCACCGAGCCTCATGAACGGGTCTTCCCCCCGCGCAATGACGCCCAGCCTCCCTGTCAGGAGTCCTGAGAGAAGTTTAGTTGACTGAAACTCTATCTTCACTCCACCGCCGAGGCTAGCCTCCTCGAGGGAAAGGGCGACTGGAAGTACTGACGCGGTTGCCAAGACTATTGCGAGTACAGACTCTGCTAACCTTTTCATACCATAGACTAGCCCTGCTCAGCCCTATTAACGTATAGGTCTCCAACACTTAGTCTTAAGTAGGCCTTATGACGTCATAGGCTGTGAGGTTTTAGCCATGAGGATTGTTAGGGTCCAAACGCCGCGTGGAGGTGCGAGGCTGGGAGTGGTGGTTGATGACGAGGCAGTTCTGCTGCCAGAGAGGAGATACGGCTCCGGGAGAGGATTCCTAACACTCTTCCGCGAGGCGGCCAGCAAGGGTATGAGTGTCGCCCAGTATCTGGAGCGGAGACTAAGCGGGGGTGGACGATTAAAAAGGGTCAACTACTCGGAGGTCGCCGAGGGCAGGCTGAAGGGCTTCCGCCTCCTCATCCCCATTGTTCCACCCGAGGTCTGGGGTGCCGGCGTAACATACCTCAGGAGCCGGGAGGCCCGCGAATACGAGACAAAGGCTAAGGGGATCTACGACCTCGTCTACGAGGCTGAGCGGCCAGAGATCTTCTTCAAGGCTACCCCCTCCCGCTGTGTCGGGCCAGGAGATGTCGCGTATATTCGGGGTGACTCGAAATGGTCAGTGCCTGAGCCGGAGCTGGCGCTTGTCCTTGGACCAAAGCATGAGATAATAGGATACACGGTGGGTAACGACCTCTCGGCCAGGGACATCGAGGGCGAGAACCCCCTCTACCTGCCCCAGGCCAAGATCTACAGGGGTAGTTGCGCGCTGGGCCCCGCGATCGCCCTGCCTGAAACGGTTGGAGACCCTAAAAACCTTAGGATTGAGATGAGAATCCTTCGGGGAGGGGCTGAGGTCTTCAAAGGCTCGGTAAGCACTTCGAGCATGAAGAGGGGACTTGGAGAGCTTGTGGGCTTCCTGGTTAGAGATAACGTCATTCCCGCAGGCATTGTATTGCTGACTGGGACGGGGATTGTCCCTCCAGACGAGTTCACGTTAGAAAATGGAGACGTGGTGGAGATAGAAATTGAGAAGATTGGCGTGCTTCGGAACAGGATTGAGCGGCTCAGTAGCCGAGATAGACAGTCTTAATCTTTGTGTAGAAGTCTAGGGCGGCCTCGCCCTGCTCCTTGATCATCCCGAAGCTGGATTTCTTGAATCCGCCGAATGGTACATGAGGCTCCAGCCCCGTTGTCGGCTTATTTATTTTAACAACGCCGGCTTGTACTCGGTTGATGAACTCGAAGGCCCTCGGGAGGCTTCTCGTGAATATGGAGGCTGATAGTCCGTACTCGATCTTGTTTGCCAGCTCTACAGCCTCGTCGAAGTTGTGGACCCGCATAACAGATAGTACCGGCCCGAATATCTCCTCCTGCGCTATCCTCATGTCCGGAGTGACGTTCGTGAATACCGTGGGCTCCACAAAGTATCCCTTGGAGTATTCCGACCCTGTAAGCCTCTTTCCACCCGAGACTAGTTTAGCCCCCTCATCAACTCCGATCCGGATATAGTCGAGTATCTTGTTCAACTCCTTCTCGCCGACTACCGGCCCCATCTCAACACCCTCCGCTAAGCCGTTTCCTACTTTAATCCTCTTGACACGCTCGAGCAGCTTCCTCTCAAACTCGTCGGCTATGTTTTCAATGACTATTGCGCGGCTGGTTGCTGTGCATGCTTGACCCGTTAGGCCGAAGGCGCCCCTGACTACCATCTCCACCGCCCGCCCCATGTCCGCATCGTCTAGAATCACTGCTGGGTTTTTACCACCCAGCTCCAACTGAATCCTAATGTTTCTCCCGCCCGCAGCCCTCTTGATCTCCTCACCCACCTCGAGCGACCCTGTGAAGGATATCGCATCCACTTTTGGGTTGTTGATTAGCTCTGCGCCTACGGTCGAGCCAGGGCCTGTGACAAAGTTGAGGACTCCGGGCGGCAGGCCTGCGCGGTGGAGGGCGTCGACTATCCTATAGCCTATTAGCGGGGTGTAGCTCGCCGGCTTGAAGACTACTGCGTTACCTGAAATGAGTGCTGGTGCGATCTTCCAGGAGGGTATGGCTATTGGGAAGTTCCAAGGCGTTATGATCGATACTACTCCGAGGGGCTCTCTGAGGGTGAATAGGTGTGTGTTGGGCTCGGCTGAGGGCGTGAACTCCCCCCTCAACCTATAGCCCATCACTCCATAGAATCTGAAGATGCTTACAGCCCTAGCGACCTCAGCCCTGCTCTCAGCCAGCGTCTTTCCCTCCTCCCTAGTCAGCACCCTAGCCAGCTCGTCAGCCTCACCCTCAAGTATCTCCGCCGCCTTGACTAGGATCCTACCCCTCTCCGGAGCTGGGGTTGAAGCCCACTTAAGCTGGGTCTCTCTCGCAGCGTCGATAGCCCTCGCGGCATCATCCCTAGACATTTGGGGGAACTCTGCGACGATCTCTCCTGTATCGGCGGGGTTGATATCCTTGAATGTCCTGCCATCGGGGGGGAAAATCTTCTCTCCCCCTATAACACAGGGATAGAGGTGCCCAGCCAACTCATGTCTATGACTGCAAAGCCTGATAAAAATCCTTCACGCAAGACGGGAATTCTTTAATATACGCACAGTGGATCATCTGGCGAGATGTCAAGGTCTGGAAAAGGTGCTGTCCATAGTGTTGAGCGGTTTGCAGGAGTACTTAACGCGCCGCACAGATCGTTCCTCTGGTCTATAGGCTTAGACCCCAGCGATATTGGTAAGCCTCTGGCAGGCGTGGTTGTGGCTTGGAGCGAGTCTGGTCCATGTAACTTCCACACCCTAAACCTTGTCGGCTACGTGAAGCAGGGGCTCCGGGATGCTGGGTGTGTGGGGCTTGCAATGCCCACTATAGTGGTGAATGACAACATATCGATGGGGACGGATGGTATGAGGTATAGCCTCGTCAGCAGAGAGGTGATAGCGGACAGTGTAGAGGCCCAGATAGTCGCCCACGCATATGACGGCTTCGTAGGCATAGGCGGATGCGACAAGACCCAGCCCGGAATAATGATGGCCATGGCGAGGATCAACAGGCCATCAATATACATGTACGGCGGCTCAGCCGAGCCCGGCTTCATAGGTGACAGAAAGTTCACGATAGAAGATGTACACGAGTACGTGGGCGCCTACATCAGTGGAAAGGTCTCGGAGCAAGAGCTTCTCCAGGTCGAGATGGTCGCACACCCAACATACGGGGCCTGCGCGGGCCTCTTCACAGCCAACACGATGGCCCTCCTCAGTGAGGGGCTCGGCCTAGCGCTCCTCGGAAGTTCTAGCCCAACGGCCACATCCGCGAGGAGAGCGATCTTCGCCTACGAGACTGGCAAGGCTCTCGGCACCCTGCTAGAGAATGGGATAAAGCCTCGAGACATCCTGACCTACGAAGCGCTCAGAAACGCGGCAACACTACTCATGGCCTCAGGGGGCTCGACAAATGGTATCCTCCACATCCTAGCGCTGGCCCATGAGGCTGGGGTCAAATTTACTTTGGATGAATTCGACGAGATCTCTAAGAAGACCCCATACATCCTGAACATGAGGCCGGCTGGAGAGTATGTCATGATGGACCTTGACAAGGTTGGAGGTGCCCCACTCCTCCTCAAGAAGCTGCTTGATGCAGGGCTCATAGATGGAGATGTCTTGACAGTCTCTGGGAGGACACTGGCCCAGAGCCTGAAGGAGTATAGACTACCCAATGTCCCCCACGAACACATAGTCCGAGATCCTTCGAAGCCTATTAAGAAGACGGGTGGTATCCGGATATTGAGAGGGTCACTGGCTCCCGAGGGCGCAGTTGTCAAGACAGCCGCTACCGGCGTCACGAGGTTTGAGGGCACCGCGCGGGTATTCGACGACGAAGACCCTGCATTCGAGGCGATTAGAGGAGGAGTTGTAAAGAAGGGTGATGTCATAGTGATAAGGTACGTTGGGCCCAAGGGTGCGCCTGGTATGCCGGAGATGCTTAGGGTTACCGCCGCCCTCTCGGGTGCTGGGCTCGGAGAGTTTGTCGCCATGGTGACTGACGGCAGGTTTAGCGGTGCGACTCGCGGTATCATGGTTGGCCACGTAGCGCCCGAGGCAGCGTCGGGCGGGCCGATAGCGCTGGTCGAGGACGGTGACAAGATATTGATAGACACGGAAGCGGGGAGGCTAGACCTCCTAGTATCTAGGGATGAGTTGGAGCAGAGGAAGAGAGCCTTCAAGCCCAAACCGCCTAAGGCCACTTCAGGGCTCCTAGCAAAGTACGCCTCCCTCGTCTCCTCAGCCTCGATGGGAGCGATAACCCTACCACGCCTCTAGAAAACAGGAATGTATAGGATATCCGTAATCCCCGGCGACGGCATAGGACCCGTGGTCACAAGCCACGCAGTCAGGATAGTCGGGGAGCTAGCCTCAAGGGTGGGATTCGGCGTAGAATTCCTAGAGACGCCAGCTGGGGATAAGGTTGCCGCCGAAACAGGCGAGGCCCTCCCCCGCGACTCTCTGAAGAAGATAACCACCTCCGACGCATGCCTGAAAGGCCCTGTTGGTGAGACTGCGAGGGATGTCATAGTCTTTCTTAGGCAGAGGCTCGACCTATACGCCAACATAAGACCATTCAAGACGTATAGGGGTGTCAAGACCCACTGGAGCGGGGTGGACTTTGTGGTAGTGAGGGAGAACACGGAGGACTTGTATAAGGGTGTTGAGGATGTAGGGCGTGACCACGCTGTATCGCTCCTAGTCGTCACACGCTTCGGCACGGAGCGCATCGCTCGAGTTGCTTTAAACATGGCTAAAGAGAGGCGCGGAAAAATCACGATAGTTCATAAGGCGAACGTACTCTCCTCTTACAGGTTCTTTCGGGATATCGCGCTAGAGGTGATTAGGCAGGGTGGTGTCGCGGTGGACGAGATGTATGTTGACAATGCGGCCTACCAGATGGTCGTTAATCCCGCAGTATTTGACGTGATCCTGACCCCCAACATGTTCGGAGACATCCTCTCAGACCTAGCGGCCGGCATTACCGGCTCCATCGGCCTAGCGGGCTCAGCGAATGTGGGTGAAAACATGGGTGTTTTCGAGCCGGTACATGGCTCTGCTCCTGGTCTTAATCCAGAATATGCAAACCCGATAGCCACGATACTCTCAGCGTCATACATGTTCGGCTGGCTTGGAATGTCGCGGCGTGACGAGAGACTGTCCCGCCTCTCAAAGGCCGTTGAGAGGGCTGTGGAATCCGTCCTTGAGGAGGGGAGGGTGCTTACACCCGACCTAGGAGGGAGCTCCAAGGGAAGCGAGGTCTCCGACGCCATATTGAATAAGGCGCTCAACCACCTCAATATGGAGAAGTAATGCGCCTCCTCTCCCTCTTCACAGGCGGGAAAGACTCGACACTCGCCCTCCAGATGGCCCAAGAAGCTGGGCATGAAATAGCCCTCCTGGTTACCGCACGCCCACTCGAGAGAGACTCATGGATGTTCCACACAACCTGTATAGGGGTCCAACACCTGCAGGCGGAGGCCATGGGGCTAGAGCACAGATACGTCGACGTCAGCGGGAGAAAGGAGGTCGAGGTCCAAGAACTCTGCGACACCATACGAGCCCTCGTGAAGGATTACAGCATCGATGGATTGCTTAGCGGGGGCCTAGCGAGCCAGTATCAGAAGAATAGGAT
This sequence comes from Nitrososphaerota archaeon, assembly GCA_038741355.1. Lineage (GTDB taxonomy): Archaea > Thermoproteota > Nitrososphaeria_A > Caldarchaeales > Calditenuaceae > HRBIN02. The sequence goes on along the minus strand of JAVYLC010000007.1, from coordinate 27,687 downwards.
CGAGTGGCTTGCAGACCGCCTAGGTGTAGGTCATGTCGCTCCCTGCTGGGGGATGGGGCCCCCTGAGATCATGAGGGAAGTGTTGGATAGAGGATACTCTGTCGTGATAGTGGCCGTGAGCGCCCATGGCCTCGGGCCCGAATGGCTGGGAAGACGGCTAGACCGCGAGTCCGTGAAGCAGCTTGCCACACTCTCTCTGCGTTATGGATTCAATTTAGCAGGTGAGGGTGGGGAGTATGAAACCCTCGTACTAGACGCACCCTTCTTCAGAAATGCGTTGAGGATAGAGGCAGAGCCCGTCTGGCTAGGTGACAGAGGATACCTCAAACTTATAGGATCCTCACTCGCCCCTAAGCTCTCTTAATATAATGTATGTAAGCCCCCAGACCACGACGTCGCTCCAGACGTAGGCATCAACCTCAGCCGGGCCATGAGACGTCTCTACCACACGCCTCCCCCTCTCTAGCGCATAAAGTGGCGCCCACCTGTAGTCTTCCAGTTCGTCCGCAAGCCTAACAGGCGGCTTCTCCTGAGCTATAAAGACCAGTGGGTGGACGGTTAGCTCGGGTCTATTTCTCGGACTTCTCGGTGTAAGCCAGCCCAGCAGCCTAAGGTCCTTGGCCTCTATACCAACCTCCTCCAGAACCTCCCGGAGAGCGGTGTTGAGTAGATTACCGTCTGACTCCTTCCAAAAACCTCCTGGAAGCGCCCAGTGCCTACTCCAGGGGTCTCCAAACCTATACCCCCTCTTGACAAGCAATAAGTCACCATCCATAGTCAGTATAGCCGAGACCGCGCACTCACCCCGGCCACCCATCGGAGCCGAATCGCGTTTAACGAGTGAGAGGTGGGTAATCCAGTCAGCCAATCTAATAGACTCTGGAAGGAATAATATTTGAGGATGAGCAAGCCATCCTTAACATAGGCCTAGTTTTGAAGTCGGTCTATGTCTCGCTCTGCCCCAACTGCGATGGCGTAATAACAGATGAGGAGCTGATAGAGCTTGGAGTATGCAGGCAGTGCCTTATAGGCGGCCTCCAAGAGGGAGGCCGGCTCCGGATTAAGCCTGGGAAATATGTTCAGGTGCTGGAGCTGGAGGAGAGGTTCAAGGAATTTGAGACCTTCTTCAACAAGATCGTAGGATCGCGCCCATGGTCGCTTCAGAGGACATGGGCTAGGAGGGTCCTCCTCGGCAGAAGCTTCTCACTAATATCCCCCACAGGGACAGGCAAGACGACATTCTGTCTAGCAATGGCGCTCTACCAAGCCACTAAAGGAAAGAAGTCATACATAGTCGTCCCCACTAGCCTCCTTGTCCAACACCTCCTCGAAAGGGCCGCGGCCCTAGCCTCCAAGCTGGAAGAGGAAAAGCCCAGAATAGTCGGATACTACTCAGGAATGAAGAAAAGTAACGCCAACCAGGTGCTACAACAAATCACCGAGGATGACTTCGACATACTAATCACAACCGATAGATTCCTCTACAGCCGGTACGACTTACTCAGTAATAAGAAGTTTTCATTCATATTTGTGGATGACGTTGACTCATTCCTCAAGTCTCCAAAAAATATTGACAAGATACTATTGATGATGGGGTTCACTCTTGAGGAGGTCGTGAAATACCTTCAATTAATTTCAGGCAAATCCGACGAAGCTGAGGGCTACAACCACTATGAAGTCTCTCCCGGTAGTGATAGGGAGCTGGACTCCGTTCTCCTGGTCTCGGGAGCCACTATGAGGGGTCGGAGAACCAAGAGGATGAGACTGTTTAGGCTTGCGCTAAATTTTGAGCCTGGGAGCTCAATAGACCTCGTCAGGAATGTCTCGAACATGTATCTGCGACCAAGCAGGAGTCTCTGGGAAGATGTTGCCGGGCTCGTAGAGAAGCATGGCGGAGGGTGCCTAGTATTTGTTCCACAGGTGGCAGGTGTCGACTCGGCAAAACAGCTTGCACAGTATCTAAACAGCCGTGGGATAAAGGCGTACGCCTACGAGAGGATGTATGTGAAGATGCTGGAGCGTTTCAAGTCAGGCGAATATGACGTCCTAGTAGGTGTAGCTAGTACTAGAAGTCCGCTCGCGAGAGGTATTGACCTTCCGGAGCGGATAAGGTATGTAATCTTCGCCGGCGTGCCGAGAAGGGAGTTGAATGTAACTTGGAGCGAGTATCGACCCTCGATGCTTCTGAGCGTCTTGAGAAATTTGGCCCCAATTATTAGGGAGAAGAGGGAAGCTGAACTCGTCCAAGTGATGGGGATGCTAAACAAGTGTGTTCCCACTCGTAGCGAGATATTGGAGGCGGTTAGGCATGGGCTTGAGACTAGTACCCCTCCTGATGGGTTTGCGGGCTATGTATACTCTGCAGTTACGAGGGCCCACCAGCTCCTAAAGTCCTCGATCGGGGAGGAGGAGCTGAGAAGGATTGCTGAGATGCTGGATCTAAAGATTCGCGCAGATGAAAAGGGTCTCTCTATACTGATACCTGACATTGACGGATATGTTCAGGCATCTGGCCGTTCATCGAGAATGTTCGCGGGAGGAATAACCAGGGGAATCTCTATTTTGATAGTCGATGACGAGAAGGCATTCAGAGGAATTTCAAGAGGTGTGGAAGCACTATACGAAGAGACATTTCAAGAGTATCAGCCAGACCTAGCTGAGGAAGAGTTCAAACTCTGTGATAGGGACCGGAAACTTCTACAGGCTATAAGCACCGAGGAAGTTAGGCACGAGGCAATCGATATTCTAAAATCATCTTTAATAATAGTTGAGTCGCCTACAAAAGCCAGAACCTTGGCTTACTTTTTCGGAAGGCCAGCCAAGCGGATTATCGACGGATTAACGGTTTATGAGTCAATAGGTGAGGGATATGTTGCATGCCTCTCAGCCTCTCAAGGACATATAGTAGACCTAACTACTGGCTACGGATTCCACGGTGTATCAGTAGTCGATGGCGAGTTCGTACCAACCTATGTCGACATTAAAAGATGTCTGAGGTGTGGGGAACAGTTTACAGACGGAGAGTTGTGCCCGAACTGCGGCTCAAAGAATTACTACAGCAAGCGAACAATCATCGAGTCTCTCCGTAAGCTCTCACTAGAATTTGACACGGTCTTCATAGCTACTGACCCCGACGCTGAAGGTGAGAAGATCGGCTATGACATCTTTGTAAACATCAAGCCATTCAACAAATCGATTAAAAGGCTAGAGTTCCACGAGATTACTAGAAAAGCGCTTCGGGACGCTCTCAAGTCTCCGCGAGACCTCTCGCTCCCCCTGGTCGAGGCTCAGACCATTAGGAGAATAGAGGATAGGTGGGTGGGCTTTGAGCTGAGTAGACGTCTCTGGGAACACTTTGGCAAAAAACACCTCTCTGCGGGCCGGGTTCAGACACCAGTGCTCGGATGGATCCTCCAGAGGATGGAGGAGGCGAAGAAGAAGCGGATCGTTGCGGCAATGGCGCTTGATGATGGTTCTGAGATATTGTTGGAGAATCTCGTGGGTGTTGAAGATGTTAAAAGGAATTACAGGGACGGGTCGCTCCGGGTCGAGGTAACCGGGGTAGATGTTGTTGAGACAACTCTCCCCCCGCCGCGCCCCTACACCACAGACTCGCTTCTACGAGACGCCTCGATTATGCTCAGGATGAGTGCTGCAGAGACGATGCAGGTGGCTCAGAGGCTCTTCGAATCCGGCCTGATAACGTATCATAGGACAGGATCAACCTATGTCTCCTCCACCGGAATATCGGTGGCTAAGAGCTATATTGGTGAGAACCATCCGGAACTTTTTTCGCCAAGGCATCACGGCGAGCCCGGAGCGCACGAATGCATCAGGCCGACAAGGCCGCTCAATCGAAGGCAGCTTGAACTCTACCTCCAGTCAGGCATGATTAGAATACCTATGAGGCTAGAGAATAGGGACCTCGCCCTCTACGACCTGATCTTCAGGCGTTTCATGGCAAGCCAGATGAGGGAGGCTCTAATCCGGAGACAGGTCAGCAAAGTGAGGGTGCTTGACCGGGAATATGAGGTCGAGAGGATTGTGGATGTCTTGGAGCCAGGTTTTCTCAAGGTCTTCCAGACTGTTAGAACCCTTAGGCCGCTGACTCCGGGTATCCACAAGGTAGTCAGCTTGGACGTGAGGAGTGTCCAAGCAGCCCCCCTATTCCGTGAGGGCGACATTATAGCCCTCATGCGGGAGAGAGGGATAGGCCGTCCAAGCACCTATGCAAGGATACTCAGCGTCCTCTACAAGAGAGGATACATCTTCAACAACAGGGGCAGGATCCTAGCGACAAGGCTTGGAAGAATAGTCTACGAGTATCTCGCATCAAACTTTGGACCACTTGTTTCAGAGGAGTTGACAAGGAGGCTGGAGGAACTTATGGAGAGGGTGGAGTCCGGAGAGGTGGGCTATCAAGAGGTCTTAAAAGAGCTGTATAACGAGGCGATGCTAATCTCGAGGCTGCCTGAGAAGGTGTGAGACTGTAGCTTTGGAGAGAGGTTTTAATACGTCGAGACATGTTACAGAATAAGGTAGGTCAGGAATGTCGCCGAGCCAATTCTTCGACATGCTGTATACGAACGCATACATCCTATTCCTGCTAGGCCTCTCAATCTATGCCCTGTACATCATCTACACCAATATTCGCTCCGAGTAGTTTACTCTCCTCACCGAGAAGGCTGGAGACTTGGCTCTCCAGTTCACATGCGCGGCAGATGGTTCTGGAGGATGGCTCACCGCATAGCTGGCACGGTGTGAGGGCTCCTTCGCGTGGGATTATGCTTGACTCGATTGTTTTGAGGGCGGCAAATAGTGAGCCCGGGTATCTTGACTCATACTGGGCTAGGAAGGTTCTCACCAGGTCTCTCTGGGAGTTCTGGGCGTTTGGGCATGGTTTTTCTTGGAAGGGTATGCGGCTGAGATAGGCGTATAGGACGACCTCCTCCTCCGGGATCAGTCTGAGAGGTGCTACGCGGGGTATGATCCCGTTTCCCTCCCTTCTCAAGCCTAGTGGCGCCTTTGGGAACTCGCCGCGGAGAATGTCCATTAGATAGGTTTGGACTATGTCGTCGAGCGTATGGGCCGTGGCGACGACTGTTACCTTCAACTCCCTTGCGGCAAGGCTGATGGCCTTTCTCCTCCAGACCCCGCATAGCGAACAGGCACCCAGCCCCAGCCGAGCTAGAACACCCCTCCTCATAGCCTCGGATAGGCCCAGCCCAAATAGGTCCTCGAATGTGTATACACGGTGCTCGACGCCGAGCCGCCTACACACGTCAGCAGCGAGTCTCAGGGCCTCGTCCCTGTAGCTCGGAATACCCTCGTCTATTGAAACCGCGACAAGGCTCGCCCTAGGATACGCCCTTTCAATCTTGGCGAGGATCTTGAGGAGGCTTAGGCTGTCTTTGCCTCCCGAGACCGCTACGAGAATTCTGTCATCCTCCCTCAGGAGGCTGTATCTCGAGATAGTCTTCCTCACACGCTTCTCTATGCTCTCCTTGAAGCAGGAGGTGCAGAAGCTTACCCCTGAGTAGACCTGCCTGTAGACCGGCTGGGCCTCTCCGCATACATCGCATAACCTAGTTCCCGTCTCCAAGCCAAATCTACTCTGCAATCCCGAGTTATAGTCTTGGCGTAGGGCTGTTTAGAGCGCCTTCGCCGGGTGCTTGAGTATTCCGGACCTAATGCTGCCTGGTTTGGGCGTGTAGGCCGGATACCCTATGGCCACGACTGTCACCATTTCTAAGCCTTCTGAACTGGGTGAGAAAAACTCCACGCAGTCGTCGTCGTAGAATGTTAGCCCGGTTGCGCCGAGGCCGAGTGAGTAGGCGGATAGATAGAGCCTCCCAAGCCTTATCCCACCCTCGAGCTGGACTGCGCGATACCCCCGCCCACCAAGCACCCCTAACACTCTATCTAAGTCGGCCATGTTGAAGAAGACGACTGACGCGTCCCTGCCCAAGGCCTGTTCTAGGCATAGGTAGCCGGCGGCCTCCCTGAACTGTCCCTTCCTCAAGAGCCGCAGCTCGCCCATAGAAGGTATATATCGGTAACAGCCGCTGGGAATACCCTCTACCGCATTTACGATCAGGTGGGGTTGGATTAGCGTGTAGCTAGGGTCTGGTAGGAAATCCGCCCTCAGAGGGCCGAAGCTGTATCTGAGTATGGCTGAGAGCTGGGGGGCTCCAATACTTCTTCGCGCAAACTTTCTGGTTGAGCCTCGCTGTAGAATCACTTCCCATAGCCTCTTCTCTGTTGTTGCCGGCTGAGGTGGTTGGACTGGAAGCCCAGCACCCCCGTCTCCATCCAACCCGTGTAGCAGAGCTGCAGACCTCTTCCAAGCCGCAACATCATCGCCGGAGCGGAGCATGGTTGATGCATGTGTCTCAGAGATTAGAGAGTATTTCACAGGCCTGCCTCTTGGGGCGGCGGGAACAGCCTCGACGGTGCCGGCCACCCTCTCCGGAGACTCTGAACCTGCAGCCCCCACTCCGCCATCCACGGTTATGACCGCGAAGGCCGCCTCGTCCTCGCCATCAACACCCACTAGCTCGTTCACAATAGTGTCGCCAAATCCTACGTGGAGCATTGCCTCGAGGCCGAACGAGCAGGCAACGGCTAAGAAGTTGGCGATCATCGCACCGCCGTCCCAGAACCAGTGTCTATAGCTCCTCTCCCTATACTTCCAAGCATTCCGCCAGCCATATGCCGTGAAGACTACCGCCATCCGCGAGCGTAGGACGCCCTCGTCTTGAAGGGCTGACGCCAGTACCCGTCTATAGTCCCCCCTCCTCAGCCTGGTGAGGACGAACTCGCCCGGGTCAAAGTGATAGACCCCCGCCTCCAAGCCCTCAGCGCTGCTGATCACGGGGTAGAGTTCGGTACTGTATAGCGCGCCAGTAGCCGGCGCCACCCTGAAATAGATGTAGTGGTCTCCGACCAGCTCGACGCGGCTTATCCCAGCCGTGAAGTAGAGAAGTGACGCTAGTAGGCTGGGTGACGTGTTGGGTGATGGCTTGGCAGGTGTGCTACACATCAGTGCGTCTAGGGCCGGGCTCTCGGGCTTCTCGAATTTGCTGGGGAGTTGCAGCTTCTCTCCGCTTACATAGTATTTGAACGGGTATGGCTTGTTGGAGAAGTCGAGGAACCCAGAGCCAACCCTGATGCTGGCATAGCTGTGCTTGGTCGACTCATGATATTTGTGGACGATGTCCAAGCCCCATTTTCCGGCCAAACTACTCGGAGGCAAAGAAATATGCACCTTGGGTCAGGGTGAGCTGGTATCTTCACAGCTCAGCTGAGACAAATCTCATCATTCCTGCGATATGTCCTGCCGCCCAGTAGATATATTTTTCCAAGCCTCTAAGCGCGAGCCGTCAAAAACGTAGACCTCCTCGAGAGTCTTAGCCACGGCGTCATCAAGCCCCAGCCTCCTCCACTCCTCCTCCACATCCTCGAGTTTGGGCCTCGGTATGGGATGCCTCGATAAGATTGAGCAGCAATCCTTGTAGTCCCGGGTGGAGAGATCATATAGACCCAGCATCTTCGAAAGGCGGATAATCTCCTCCTTGTCGTAGCCTGCAAGTGGGCGCAGCACTACAAGCCTGAGGCCGTAGGAGGCAGCGTGGAGGGACTCGAGGGTCTGAGAAGCAACCTGGCCTAACGAGTCACCGGTAACGATGGCCTTCGCCCCAATCTCTAAGCTCAAAGCCTCGGCGAGCCTTAGCATGAACCTCCTGAAGAGGGCCAGCTCAAGCCTCGGCTTAGCTGAGAGGGCGTTGCTCAAGAAGTGATGATAAGGGGCGAGGAAGAGCCTCGAGGAAGGGCTTGTCTCCTTTAGCTTTAGGAAGAGCTCCCCAATCTTCTCGGACAGGGCGTCCTGCGGTGTGGGAAGCGCGTAGATGTGGAGCATATCCACGATGCATCCACGCTTCATCATTAGCCAAGCCGCGACAGGCGAGTCTAGCCCCCCTGAAAGGAGTGCAAGCACCCTGCCCGATGCGCCTACAGGCAGGCCGCCGACGCCCTCAATCCTACGCCAACCAAAGAGGAAAACATCATCAAGCACACTCACCCAAAAGACCGTCTCCGGATTCGTCAAATCCACCACTGCCCCTGATGCACTTCTTATACGCTCACCCAGCTCCTGCATAATCTCGAGGGAGGTCTTCGGGTAGGACTTATCTGCGCGGGATGCTTTGACAGCTATGCGGGATGGCCTGAGCTCACTCGCCTTCTCCTCAGCTACGCGCATGAGCAGCTCATACTCCCGCGGAATCAAACACCCTATCCGGACCCACCTCACGCCCGGGATTCTGCTTATCCGCTCCGCCAGCCCCTCAAACTCTTCGCCATTCCCCGACTCAACTATTATCCTAGCCTGCTTACGATATACCCTCGCCCCACTCCCCTGAACTGCGTCGGCGATGTTCTTGGCCAACAGACGCTCATACCTAGGCCTGTTTCCACCCTTGAGCATTATCTCCGAAGCCGCCACTATTATTGCGGGTCTACACCGACTCTCCGCCATCTCCCCCCATCATGGGTAGTTAGCTCAACCTAAAAGTTATGGAGCTGTTACCCGCGGAATGGAATCCTTGAATAACTGGTTTAGCCCATCTTACGTGGGGTGGAGAGCTGGGGCTGGATATCGGCGAGTGGCTCTGAGAAGGTTCTAGAGTCTTTCAGCTGCGAGGTCTGCCGGGGAGTTGCAAAGAACTGCAGTCTCATGAAATGCCCCTTCTACAGAGAAGCAGTAAGAGAGGCCCTAAAATCCATAAAGAGCATGGGGGTATTGTCCGGCCCAACACCTCCTACAATACTGGTCGGAGAGTGGGGGTATCCCCGAGTCTATGCGGGCACAGGCATGGCACTTACACCCGACATAGATCCGCGGGTCCTAGAGTCGCCGAGGTCCTGGCTCCACATACCTTTAGACGAACTCCTAAACATGAGGCTCGGCATCTTGATGGGAAGGACAAGGGTTCGTGTGGACTTAGCAAGAAGTCCGGCCAAGATAATAGATGCTCTGCAGGACTCTTCCGCCTCCCAAAAGCCAGTTGACCTCGAGTTGAAGATGTCATCTGGAGCGGTAAGATTTGTTCCGGGCCTTGGTGTGAGGCATGCCCCATACGGACCAGCCGGGCGGGTCGAGTACATCAAGCTAATCGACAACCCCTCGATACCTAGGCCGGTTGATCGAGTTATCAGCGACCCATACATTCCGGCATTAGAAGCCGTGCAGAAGCTATCAAGCCAAGGCATCGACGAGTACTATCTCACAAGACTTCTCTCCGCTGGACTACTAGGAAGGCGAATAGACAGGAACTTGGTCCCGACAGAGTGGAGCATAACCGCTGTCGACGATATGCTGGGCAAGATAGCCTTAAGGCGCGTTAAGCGCAACAAGATCATAGGAGAGTTCAGGGTCTACAGCTTCAGCGCCCACTTCAACACCGCCTACGTAGTCTTGATGCCGACGCCTTGGATGTATGAGCTGCTGGAGGGCTGGGTGAAGAGTGGCGCTGTCTATTCTGACCACGAGCTCTCGTGGGGGCGTTCAAGCTACGCCGACAACACGGGGGGCGCATACTATGCTTGCAGGCTACCAATCCTTCAGCATCTAAACCGCATAGGGGTACAGGCTGGAGTGATCGTCTTCTTTGAGGTGGACAGGGGTTGGATACCGCTCGGAGTCTGGAGGTTTAGGGAGATTGTGCGCGAGGCCCTAGAGGGGAGCCAAGCAAAGTGTGGAAGCCTAGCCGAGGCGTTAGGTCTCTTGGAAGGTAAGCTGAAACTTGGGCTAAACACATACGTGAGAAGAAGCAGGCTTATTCCACTCGTCCTCAAGCAGGCAAGGCTCTCGCCGTGACGCACACAACTATTACTATCATGGCTTGGTATATTTAATAGGTTGTAGGAACTTCTAGCGCGTGGCATGGAGCCTGATGGAAACTACGCCGTAATTCTCGAAGACGTCTGGAAGATCTATAGGACGGGGAAGACCGAATACCCAGCTCTCCGGGGAGTGACGCTTAGGGTGAAGAGTGGTGAGATGATATCTATTATGGGTCCAAGTGGAAGCGGTAAATCCACACTACTCCACGTCACGGGAACGCTTGACAGGCCTACGAGGGGCCGAGTAGTACTGGATGGTATAGACACCTCGGGGCTGGATGACTCAAGGCTTAGCGAGATAAGGAACAAGCTGATCGGATTCGTCTTCCAATCCTACAACCTGATTGGCAGGCTCTCCGCCCTTGAGAACGTGTCACTCCCACTCGCCGTCAGGGGTGTCCAGCTTCAGGCCAGGCAGGCGGCAGCGCTTGAAGCCCTAAGAATGGTGGGTTTGGAGCAGGTTGCCCATAAGAAGCCGAACGAGCTTAGCGGGGGTGAACAGCAGCGTGTCGCAATAGCGCGCGGACTTGTCGGGAAACCAAAGATATTATTGGCAGACGAGCCAACCGGAAACCTAGATACCAAAAACACCGAGGCAATAATGGAGATTCTAAGAAACATCAACAAGACGCTTGGCGCAACCCTAATCATCGTGACTCATAACCCAGAGGTCGCAGAGAAGTGTGACAGGATTGTCAGGTTAAGGGATGGTCGGATTGAGTCAGAGGTGGTTCTCCATGCTTAGACCCATTCTACTTGCCTCACTACTCTTAACAGCGCTTGTTGCCCCCATAGCGACTATCCGAGCTAGCCCCGATGATGTCAGGTATCTAGGATCGTACTGGGGGCAGAATAACATTAGGGAAGAGGTTGCACCGGGGGACAGTGGGGCTCGCCTGACAATAGCCCTTGGAAGTGACTTTGACGAGGATAGCATAACAGGAATCGTTGGCAGGCTTAGGCTGCCGAGCGTGCTGAGGTCCCAAAGCATCTCAGAGCCAAGCCAAGTTGAGTCCCATTTCCCAGGAATCATTCCGCCTGGAGGCGTTTTCGAGCTGACATTCATAGTGAATATAGACGTGTCTGCCCAGGTGGGTGTGGATTATGAGGGACTCCTATCACTTACCTACAAGGTATTGGGAGATACGACGAGGGTCCAGACAATCCCGCTCAAAATAAACATACCAGGTAGACCGGTGCTCAGATTCAGCCTTAACACAACCGAGATCGAGCCTGGCCGGATTAACTTTGTGGAGCTCGTGCTAGCGAATGAGGGGTCTGCGAAAGCCACGGATATTCAGATTTTCGTCCAGCCCCCGTCACAGCCAGCCTATGGCCTGCTCATGGATGAGCAGCCATGGATAGTTGAAAGCCTCCCGCCAAGTGGCTCGGCGAAGTGGGTCATAGGTATCTACGCGTCCCAAATGTCGGGCGACTCGCTCATGCCCATTACGGTCGCGGCGAGGTATAGAAACGCGGTAGGACTATACAGAGATATCACATCAATCCTGAGCTTCTACGTTAAGAAGCCGGCGGTCAGTGAGGCGAATGTCAGGGTCTATGCTGAGCCGGTTAGGATGGAGCCCGGGGCAAGCCATAAGGTATCCATAGTCCTAGAGAACATCGGCTCCGTCGCGGTTAGTGATATCCGAGTATCCGCGGAGTATTCGGGCCTGCCAGTGTCGCTCATTGGCCCCTCCTATTGGAGCATAGATCGCCTCGAACCTGGGCAGAGGGCCGTGGTTGAGGCGGCTGTATACTCTGCACAGATGGCAGCTAATGGCGTCTACCAGATCCCGCTCCAGATATCATTTAAGGACTCGGCTGGAAATACGGTGTCAAAGGTAGTGGCAATAGCTGTCTCCGTGGGCGATATCCCGCCGAAGGCTCCCAACCTCCTCATAGAGGCTGAGCCTGAGCTTGTCGCTGGAAGAACCCAAACCATCACATTCACAGTCAAGAATATCCATTTAAGCGATCTTAGACGCATATCGATCACCGCTCAGCCACAAAACCCGCGGCTCACAATAATCGGCTCTAACAACTGGCTAATAGACTCCCTGCGCCCCGGTCAAGCGGAGACAATCCTGTTAGAGCTCTACGCCGAGCCCGAACTGGCGGGGACCTCTACATCAATACAGCTATCCGCCACATATGTCATAGGTGAGACAGGTGAACAGGCCTCAGAGCAGAGAGCGGTAGGGTTTGTCGTCCAAGGGTACATCATTCTGCGCATCTACGATACCAAGGTAATCTTTATAGGTGGTGAGCCCTACCTCTCAGGAAACATCATAAACGAGGGAATATCTGACGCCCTCTTCTCCACCATCCACCTGAACAGCAACTCGGGTGCAAAGTCAAGCGTCTTCGTAGGCGAGATAAAGCCAAACGCCCCTCTCCCATTTAATCTTAGACTCAACTCGAGAGATGAGAGATTCCAGGGCGAGATTATAATAGAATACAAAGACATTTTCCGTAGAAACTATTCTACCGCGTTTCAAGTCGATGTGGAGATTCCAAGGCCAGTTGGCGAAACAAAACAGGAGAGCTGGCCGGAATGGGTTGTGCCAGCGCTCGTGGCAGTAGGGGTCTTAGCCGCGTTGATTTCCGGGTATCTCTACTTGCGGAGGCGTAAGCGGAGTGAAGCTGGTTGACGTGGTCAGATATGCACTGAGCGCGCTGAGGGAGAGGCGGGGTAGGAGCACTCTCACAATTCTAGGAATTGCAGTGGGTGCGGGTCTCATAATCGCTCTCCTATCCCTCGGAGAGGGCATAAACATAGTCGTAACAGACCAGCTTTTGACGCTCGGCGCGAACAATATAATAATATTCCCGGCCCAGGGATCGAATATTCAATTCACAGAGGCTGACGTCCAAAAGATAATGAGAATACCTAGCGTGTCCGTGGTCACACCTTTCATCTCAATGGCCGCCGAGTTCCAGGTAGGTGGCACAACTGTGAGCGGCAGGATAATTGGCATAGACCCGATACACCTCCAAATAATTTTCCCCGGCATCAAGATTCTCGAGGGAGAGACACCGTTCTCCACCAGCGCCACGCAGGTGGGCGTAGGCTACAAGGTAGCATTCCCTCCAGCTGCAGCGACTTACTCCCGCCTCTACGTAGGACAGCCGCTAACTATTGTGGTCCCGACACAGGATGGTGTTAAGACAACCAGTTATACGGTTACTGGGATATACGACAAGTTCGGAGCCTCCATTTTCTTCGACGCGGACACCGCAGTAGTCATGCCCCTTCCCGCAGCCAGAAGGCTTCTCGGGGTGACAACATATCAAGCAATACTTGTAAACACGGAGAAGGTGGAGCTAGTCGAGTACATCATCTCCGAGCTGGAAGCAATGTATGGTAGGAATGTCAACATTATAAGCCCCAGCTCCATATTATCGACCGTCCGAGGCATAATAGCCTCCTTCACAATATTTCTCGGCGCAATAGCCTCTGTGAGCCTACTAGTGGCTGGTCTCGGGATAATGAACACTATGATCATGGCTGTTATGGAGAGGACGAGAGAGATAGGTGTTTTAAGGTCTATCGGGATGACGAGGCGCGACGTTTTGATGACTTTCCTCTTCGAGGCGGTTCTTACAGGTCTGATCGGCGGCATCATAGGCATAGGGATAGGAGTAGTTTTATCAATCGGGTTCGCAGGCTTTTCAGGACGCTTCCTAAGATTCGGCCCACAGTTTCAACCGCTTCCCATACACCCAGTCATAACTCCGCAACTCCTTGTCGAAGCGCTGTTGTTCGCCATGTTCGTGGGCTCGCTCTCAGGACTGTACCCTGCTAGAAGGGCCGCGCAAATAGACCCAGTCAAAGCCCTTAGGACAGAGTAAGAACGCTCTCATAAAGGCGGATATACTGCTTTGCGACTACCCTGTAGTCGAACCTCTTCACCAGCTCTAGCCCCCGCGCAGTGACCGAGTCTCGAAGCGTCTCAAGCTGTTGATAGGCTCTAACATATGAATCCGGGTCGTGCTCGGCTAGGATTAGTGCTTCCTTGAAAGGTGTGAATGCCGGTATCTTGGGCGCAATAACTGGGCAGCCCGACGCCCAAGCTTCGAGCAGGACAGAAGGCATACCCTCCCATATCGAGGTTATCATCAACGCCTCGGCAGACTTCATGTAGGAGATCACCCTCTCCCAGCTGGCCACTTCCTCGGCGCCGAACGCCCTATACCTCCTCCCCAGCCTCTTCACTACTCTCCTGAAGAGGGGGTAATTCTTTACAGGGTCGTTCCTACCCACAAAAAGGATCACAGGCTCATCTGCAGGCTCTATCTTCCTTATCGCCTCGAGGTCGGTCATGTTGGGTATCCAGACCCACCCGTTCCTCTCAGCCTCAGACTTCATAACCGACGTCACCGCACCAGCGACCCGCATCAGCGCGAGCATCGCCTTCGTGGATGCCCTCCCAAGAGCGCCGTACTTGAGGCTAAACTCGATCATCCCCCCATGAATAGTGATTATGCATCTAGAGGGCCCGCTCAAAACAATTCCTGCAAGCTTAGGATTATGCAGATGAATAATGTCCGCGCCGGCGGTCTTAGCTAAGAGGCCGAGAGTAAAGCTCGGAGCCCTAAGCATCGGGAAGTCGAGATGCCAAGTATTCTTAGAGTCGAGAACCTTAACTGCAACCCCCTCCTCGACAAGCCCTTTCCTAAGCAAGGCCACATGCCTGCCACTACCACTCACGCCGCCTGATGTGAAATTCACCAGAGCTACCTCCACGCCACCCTACCTCCCAAATACACCCCAAAACGCGATAAAAGCCTCGCCCAAGTAAGAAATAAAGCCTCCACCGCGCAGATACACAGTGGGGATGAGGCCCGCCGCTCCAGACTGAATCGTGATGCAGGAAGAGCCGAGCCGACCCCCGTAATCAAAATATTGGTCTGATCCCACCTGTTAATCAAAACTCGGAATAAAGAATATATGTATCCATCTCATCCCTTTCTAGCGTATGCCAAGGGATGGAAAAATTTCTAGACGCGCCGCGCTAAGCACAGGGGTTAAGGTAGCTACGGCCGCAGTTGTCACAGGCGTTGTAGGAGGAATCGCTGGTTACCTTGCCGGAACGTCCGCTCAACCATCTAGAGAGGTTACGAGGACCTTAACCCAGACAGTCACAAGAACGGCCACAGAGACCGTGACAAGAACGGCCACCGTGACGGCAACGGCGCCTGGAGGTGAAGTGAAGCCCGAACTATCTATTACTTTCGCTTCTCCTGAGTGGCTGCCCGGCAGGCTAACAGGTCTTATAGCCCAGGATTTCCCCGCTTGGTCAAAAGCGACGATTGGTAAAGCCGTCGAGGTAAAGATGGACCTGATTCCATGGGACGCTATTTTCGACAGGCTCTCAACAGTATTGGCCGCTAAGTCTAAAGAGCCTACTTTGCTGATATCTGACAGCCAGTGGCTCGGGCAGTTCTATGTCGGCGGTCATATACGTAGGCTTAACGACATAATCGCGAGGGACCCCGAGCTCCAGCAGCTACTTAACAGGTTCGACCCCTCACTAGTCTACTTCTACATGACATATCCCCAAGGGAACACTAACAACATAGTCGGCTTCGCACATGAGGGGGACGTGCTACTTTTCGTCTACAGATATGACATATTCTCTCACCCCACAGAGAGGGAGAACTTCAAGGCGCAATACGGGTATGACCTCCCGCTAAACTACGAGGACTGGTATCCAGCGCAGCTTGACTGGTACCAGATACGGGACATAGCTAGGTATTTCACTAGGAAGGCTGGTGATGAACTGGCCGGTAAACGCTTAGAGGAGGACTTCTATGGAATAGCGCTACACATGTCTAGGGCCTATGACGCCATAGCCTGTCCATTCGGCTCAATACTATATAGTCATGGCGAGTATTGGTGGGACCCTGAAACAGGGGAGGTCAATGGATGGGTTAATAGCGCGAGAGCGCGGCAGGCCCTCGAGTTCTACGTCTCACTTGTCCCCTACGCCCCGCCAAACGCCCTCGAAATATGGTTCGATGAGGCAAATGCCGTGATGCAGGCTGGAAGAGTAGCCATGATCTATAACTGGGCTGGCTTCCTTCCAAGCCTCTTCGACCCCGCGGCATCAAAAGTATACAATGTGATAAGAGTTGTTCCACCGCCCGGGCACAAAGGAGAAGATGGAATATTCAGAAGATATAGCGGAATCGGAGGACAGCCAATGTGTATAAACGCCTATAGTGACTACGCAGAGGAGGCTCTTGCCTTCATAAAGTACTGGTTCCAGCCTCAGAATCAGCGTAGATGGGCTGAAGGTGGAGGTGGAGTGTGTATTAGGGATATCGTCCAGACCGAGTGGTTCAGGAACCTCACACCGTATAACAGGGCCTATGCCGACTCTATAGCATTCCAAGTTGACTTCTGGAACGTTCCGTTCTTCTTTGAAATGCTAACGGTAGTTCAAGAAGAGATACATGCAGCGCTAGCTGGAAGCATTAGTCCTCAAACTGCACTAGATAACATTGCCCGGAGGCACAAGGAGATCATAGATAGGGAGAATTACCCAGCGGCATTCGAGAAGTATGGGAAGCCTGCGAAGAATGTAGCACAGCTTATAAGACAGGGCCTGCCTATCGGCTAAAACCCAAATAAATTCAAATACGCGATAAACAAAGTGATTTTTGGCATGACTTTACAAACAATTACTGGTAGTCGGTTAATGAAGATTTTCCCCATTCTACTCATACTGCCAGCAGTTGCTCTAGTTACGTTCCTTGTTATCTTCCCACTCATCTGGGCGCTTGGCCTCAGCTTCTTCTCGTACAACGTCATTCGCATGGAACCACCCGTTTTTGTAGGAGTCGATAATTATTACAGGCTCTTGAATAGTCTGGATGTGTGGCGGAGATTCGTTTTAACTGGACAATTCGTCTTCTACGCAGTAAGTATTGAATTCTTGATTGGATTTGGGCTTGCTTTTCTATTCTATAACCAGTTCCGTGGTCGGCGGCTCGCAATAACACTTGTAACTACGCCTCTCCTTGTTGCACCTGTGGCAGTAGGCATCTTCCACAGATATCTCTTTGACGCGACCTTTGGCGTCTATAGCTATTTTGCGCAGCTGATAACAGGACAGTCAGTAAAGATACTCTCCCAGTATCCAATGTTCGCCATTGTATTCATGGATGTCTGGCAGTGGTCTCCATTCATGATGCTCTTCATATTGGCAGGTCTAGAGGCTGTTCCGAAACACATGTTGGAGTCATCCGAGATTGACCGATTGTCAATGTTGACGAAATTCCGATACGTCGTCTGGCCCACGATTAGACCATTGGTAGCACTTGCCCTTCTTTTTAGAACGATGGACGCTTTTAGGACCTTTGACACAATTTTCACGCTGACTGGTGGTGGACCTGGAACTGCTACTGAGGTGTTGTCAATACAGATTTACCGCATCGCCTTCCAGTTTTTCAGGACCGGTGAGGCCACCGCGCTAGCATTTATATTCTTAGTCATCATAGTGCTCTTGACTAACATCTATCTCAGGTTGGCGAGGAGGGAGTAGGGGTGGCAAATTCAAGAAATAACGGGCGTGGAAGGCGTAAGATCGTGAAAACACTTCTAATATACCTATCGACCATCATTGCGGTTATCTTCTTCATCTTCCCTATTTACTGGCTCGTAGCAACATCGCTAAAGACAAGGGCACAGGCCTTCAGTACACCCCCGCTATTCGTCTGGGAGCCAACATTCAGAAACTTTATCGACATTTTCCTGAAGAGGCAGACGGAGATCGAGGCAATAACCGGGCAGGAACTAGAGTTGGCCACGGGTGCTGAGACCTTCTTCTACAATAGCTTCGTAGTGACATTCTTGAGTATCGCCATAGCCACCGTGATAGGTGTTCTCGCCGCATACAGCTTCTCAAGATACAAACCTGCAGGAACGAACACTCTAATGTTCTTCATCCTCTCCACGAGGATGCTGCCAGCCATCGTGGTTGCCATTCCAATATACTTCTTTTACAGAAGCCTAGGCCTCTACAACACGTATATCGGACTTATACTGCTCTACACAATGTTCAACCTCCCATTCGCGGTCTGGATGATGAAGAGCTTCTTCGACGAGGTTCCACGAGACATCGAGCAGGCCGCGTTGATCGATGGTTCAAACCCGGTCAAAGTCTTTTACAAGATCGCCCTTCCCCAAGTATTGGTGGGCCTAGGGGCAACAATCGGTTTCTTAATAATCAATGTCTGGAACGAGTTTCTTTTTGCCTTGTTGCTAACGGAGAGGGCGACTAGGACGGTGCCAGTTATGATAGCCGGTACGAGGGGTGAGGTCGGTATTAACTGGGGCCTTATCGCAGCCATAGAGACCCTCTACATTCTGCCGGCTCTTGTTCTCATCTTCGTTCTGCAGCGCTTCTTATTGAGGGGGATGACCTTCGGTACAGTGAGGGGTGCAAAATAGTTGACAAAAGTCGAGATACGTGGCTTAAAGAAGGCTTTTGGGGCTGTTGAAGCACTAAGGGGGATTAACTTGGAGGTAGAGTCCGGCGCCCTCGTCGCTCTGTTAGGACCGACAGGCGCGGGAAAGACAACCCTCCTCAAATGCATCGCTGGTGTTGAAGAACCCGATGCAGGTGATATACTCTTCGATGGGCAAAGTGTGCTAGGAATTCCACCCTGGAGACGAGATGTAGCCATGTTCTTCCAAACCTATGCGCTCTATCCTCACATGAGTGTATACGACAATATAGCCTACCCGTTAAGGGAGCGTAAATGGAGCAGGCAAGACATTGACAGATCAGTGAAGACCGTAGCTGAGAAGCTAAGGATAGCGCATCTCCTAGATAGAAAAGATCCATCTACACTCAGCGGGGGCGAGATGCAGCGTGTAGCACTTGCACGTACATTAGTCAGAAATCCGAGGGTCTTTCTCCTTGATGAGCCAATCTCAAACCTTGACGCTAAGCTTAGGGAGGAGATGAGGACAGAGTTCAAAAGGCTGCACAAGGAGTTGAAACAGACAATCGTCTACGCTACCCCTGACTTCTTAGAGGCTTTTGCAGTCGCTGAGAAAGTCGCGGTGATAAGGGACGGTGTGATATTGCAGTACGATACACCCATAAATTTGCTGAGAAGGCCGAAAAACAGGTTTATAGCCACTTTTATAGGCAGTCCCACCATAAACATTATGCGAGGCGTCATTAGGCGGGCGGCTCATGGCTGGGAATTCTCAACATCCAGTCTGAAAATTCAGCTGGGTGATGTCGGCCACTTCTCCAAGCTATTGGACGGTTCCGAAGTGGAGCTTGCGGTCAGACCCCAAGACATCGTCTTGGAGGCGCCTAGGAACAGCAATGTCTTCAAGGCAAAGGTTCTGGCCGCAGAGAGGCTGGGCTATGAAACAATAGTTACTCTGAATCTAGGCGATGTCGAGTTGAAGGCTGTATCTAAGGGCATGAGGTCTTATAAATATGGTGATGAAGTGACAATAAATATACCGGGTGATATGGTCATTCTTTTTGACGTGTCAAGTGGGGAGGCGATGTATTAAAATGAAGAAGAATTTACTAGAAAGGGTTGGGCTTACCCTGTCATTCATCGGTCTTGGGTTCGTATTCCAGCCCTTTAATAGCCAGCTATTATACTACGGCTTTATCTTAATTGGGATTGGAGGTTTCACATATGTCTATTCGACGTACCTGCCGAGTAATCCGGGCGGTAATGTGGGTCTTAGAACGATGCTTCGGTGGCTCGCGACGCTCGTGAGCGTTATCGTATTCTTTGTTATGCTATCAATTTATCTTGTCCCTCTCTTAGTGGTGTAGACGGTTTGGTGAAGGTACGCGCTGAGAGTATAACAAAGATTTTCAAGACTTTGAGGGCGTTGGATAATGTCTCGGTAACGGTTGACCACGGATTATTCTTCTGCCTTCTGGGACCTAGCGGGTCAGGTAAGACCACTTTAATGAGGATAATAGCTGGTCTAGAGACCCCTACGAGTGGTTCAGTATTTTTTGACGATGAGGACGTCACCGATTTATCGCCGTCCGAGAGGAATATAGCTATGGTTTTCCAGTTCCCTTCAATATATCCAAGCCTAAATGTGTACGACAACATCGCACTAGCCATCAGACGTGAGGTTAAGAGCAGGCAGGAGGAGCGTGAAAGGGTTAAGTGGGCTGCCTCACTTCTCCGCATAGAGGAGCATCTGAATAAGAGGCATCATGAGATTGATTTTGGGATACTGCAGCGCGTATCCATAGCTAAAGCTATAGTGAGAAATGCGCAGGTATACATATTCGACGAGCCCCTCAGCAACCTCGACACGAAGCTGAGAGAGTCACTCAGGTCAGAATTCCAGCGCATACATAGGGAGGTCGGAGGCACTTTTATCTACGTCACTCACGACCAGTTGGAAGCCATGGCGATAGCTGACAGGATAGGCATACTTCGAGATGGGCGGGTTCAGCAGGTGGGGGCTCCTGACGAGATTTACTACCATCCGGCCAACAAGTTTGTAGCCTATTTCATAGGCTCACCCACTATCAACTTCATCGATACTAAGCTGAAACTGGCTGAAGGTAAACTCTACGCAATGGTCGGTGACTCGTATATAGAGTTGGAAGAGGCGGCTAAACTCGCGCTACAGCCGCGGCAAGACAGGCTGGAAAATATGCAGCTGGGTGTGAGGCCTCATGACATCAGCATATCAACTACCCCAATAAGTGGCTCAATCCCCTGCTACGTAAATTATATAGAGTCGCTTGGTACGGTGCTTCTCGTAGAGTTGAAGTGTGGATCTGCATCCTTCAAATGTCTCTGCGACGCGGCCCTAAATATTAAAGAGAGTATGCAGGTTTATGCGCTTTTCAACAAGGAGCACATCCACATAATAGACGCTGAGACAGAAAAGGTAATTATTTAAGATGTTTGGGTCGAGTCTGTGGCAGAGGTCCATTGTCGGGCCTTGTCCCGCCTTGGTGGCGTGTGTTTTGTGAGCCGCGGGCGGACTGGATCGTTGACGATTTTTCGACTGTGCTCTCCGAGCTTGAGAAGAGGCCGCCGAATAGACAGCTTCTCAGCCCCGTGGTGAGTAGCTTCATAGCAGGGCTACTCCAAGCCTCAGGAGGGTTGGGATACTTACAGGTCTCTGAAAGCCCGGCCGTCTTCACCCCATTCGTCACTCTGCGCTGCGACGAGGATACAGCCTCTTTTGTTGTTAGGCAGGTGGGTGATGCATGGGTGTCAAGGAGTGGCTCTCGGACAGTAGTCTACATCTTAGGGTTGAGGGCCGTGATATTGTTAAAAGTCATAGGTCCCTACCTTCGCGGTTTTAAGCGCAAGGCCCATGACGCCCTGATTAGCTATGGTTACAAGTTGGGTGGAGAGGGACCTTCGAGGGCTGCTCGCGAGCATGGCTTGTCCCTCCGTTCTTCAATAGTCATCTTGGAAGGTAGGCAGTTTAGGCAAATAAAATTTGGGGGGCTTAGAAGGTAGAGGGCCTCCTCTACCTGACAGCGTATATCTTGAGTTTAAGGCCGTCGGGACCAGCTACGCCCTCAGCCAACCCCAAAGTCCAGTTAAGATACCTGAGCTCCGGTATCCCTGTCTGGAAAAGAACAAACGCCCTCACATTGTACCCCTGGCCAGCGGGCACAGCATATCCGCGCCTAAGTGCCGAGATCACCCCCTTGTCTGTCTTTATCGTCTCATGCACATGGACATAGACCGCGTCGCCACGATCCGTCTTAACAGTTGATCCGTAGTCTACTCCTTCATATGAGCCGTTTATTTTCCCCGAGACCTTCCCCTGCATGTAATAGTCGGTTCTACCGCTTGTAGCTCCGCCACCAACCTCAACAGTCCCAACGATCTTAGCCTCTAACTCGTAGAGCAGGTCCAGATCCATCCAGATCACCTCTCCACAAACCAGGACGACTCCGCGACGTATCTTAAACTCTCGCCGGGATTAAGGAAAACGAGATTTGTAGACGGCGACATGACAGAGACGGCCTGCCTTAGTTTCTCTTTATCAAGTCTCTGCCGCGGGAAAGTATCGTAGTGGCAGGGTATGGCTATTTTAGGTTTCAGTATCTTGCACGCATACGCAAACTCTCTAACACCCATGTTATACTGGCCTCCGGCGGTCATTATGCATATTTCAGGGCTGTATAACTCCTGAATGATATGCATCTCCATCATGACTCCAGTGTCTCCCGATGCGTAGATAACAGGGCCATCAGGGAACGATATTACATACCCAACAGCGCCGTCCGGATACCTAGTCTTGTTTTTTACATAGTCGTAGTGCATAATGCTGCTTGAGTGGAACGCAGGTACCATAGTGTATGTGACCCCCCTAATGTTACAGCTTCCCCCCACATTAAGGGGATACATCCAGTAATTCCTCCCCGCCTTTGGGTCTGGTTCCGAGTCGTATGGTATTCCGTGGATATCTGCATACATACCCACCTCGGGGCTGCATATCAGGCATGCCCCCGTCTTCTTCACAATCTCTATCGCGTGTCCAATATGATCAATATGGCCGTGGGTCACAAGAACAACTGTTGCCTCTTTTACATCATCAAGACCAACAGGGCTCACAGGGCTAGTCCACCCTCCCGCTATCCCGGGAGACTTCAGCCAAGGGTCGAGATAGATTCTCTCATCCCTCCACTCAATATAGAAGGACGCGTGTCCGATATACTGGATCTTAACTTCTGGCATGGCGAGGTGAAAAACACCGGGATGATATATAAGCGTTATATTCGATATCCGTGAGACTGATTAGCGCTTCTCCCTGAGAGCCTTCAGTACTTTCTCAGGGGTTACAGGTAGTTCAGTTATCTGTACACCAATAGCATCGTAGATCGCATTAACGATCGCTGGGGCTATGCCGTTCGTCACCATCTCGCCGACACCCTTAGCACCATACGGGCCCGTCTGGGTGGGGGATTCTACAATCTTGTAGATAATCTTCGGTACATCTCCTGCGGTGGGCAAGACATATTCGCGAAAACTCGTGGTTTGATGTGTTATCTGTGGGTAGCGGGGATAGACTGTTTCCCTCAAGGCGGCGCCGAGACCCATAATCGCGCCACCTATTATCTGACCCTCGACGAGTTTTGGATTAATGGCTCTGCCAACTTCGTAGACGGCGTATAGCTGTAGGACAGTTACCTCGCCGGTCTCAGTGTCAACTTCTACATCTGCCACTATACAGCCATGAGCCATCGTTGAATGAGGGTCGGACTCCCCTGTGTCAGGGTCTACAACGCTTTTAGGCTTGACGTAATGACCCTTACCTACGACCGGGGTGTTATAGACGAACTGCGCTTGGCTAGCGACCTCTCTCACTGTTATAGACTTATCCGGTACTCCTTTAACCCATATCTTCCCATTCTTAATCTCCAGGTCTTGTGGAGAGACCTCCAGTATCTTGGATGCTACGTCCAAGAGTATCTGCCTTATCTCCTGTCCAGCCTTTATAATTGCGTTCCCCATCCTATGCGTGGTTCTACTGGCAAATGTGCCTGTATCGTGAGGCGCTAATTGTGTATCTCCAAATCTGACCTCGACGTCTTCAACCGGGGCGCCTATAGCCTCCGCCGCAATCTGGGCTAGCGCGGTTCTCAAACCTTGACCAAGTTCAACACTCGCTACATTTACGACGAATGTTCCATCCGGCTGGGCTACTATAACTGTCTGGCTAGGGTCTCCACCTAGGTTCATGCCTGTTGGATAGCATATTGCGGCGATGCCGCGACCCCTAAGCTTCGCCATACTCCTCACCCCCACGAGCTCATCTGAAGCAAATGGTGAGGAAGACTAACGCCTGAGAGCGCGGCCGCCTCCTTCATGACCTCGATAAGATACGCATCATCTACCAGCCTGCCCGTAGCCATGACTTGTCCATTCTTGTAGGCGTTCTTAAACCTGAACTCCCATGAATCAATACCCAGTTTCCTAGCATCCCTCTCCATCTGTAACTCAACGGCATAAGAGACCTCAAAGACTCCATATCCTCTCATGGCACTTGAGGGCTGTCTGTTAGTGTAGACACAGTATCCCTCATAATACACATTGGGTATGTAGTAGGGTCCTGAGAGGTTAACGGTCGATTTTATGACCCCGTATGGAGATGTTCTAGTGTATGCGCCTGAGTCGTGGAGGAGTCTCGCCTTTCTCCCCAGTATCAAGCCGCTGCTCGACAGGGCGTCCTGAAACTCTATCTTTATGGCTGGACGCGTAGTAGATATCGTGAACTCCTCCTCTCTAGTCCATCTCCATTTAACGGGTCTACCAACGCGCATTGCAGCTACAGCGACCTGCATTTCAAATTCTGGGTCCACCTTACCTCCGAACCCTCCACCCACCGCGGGAGCGACGACCCTTATGTTAGAGGGCGGAATCTTGAGGATTGAAGCGACATTGTCCCTCACAAAATAAGGCGCCTGCGTTGTAGTGTATATTGTAAGTCTCTGCCCCGACTCAGGCTTGACCACGCATATATGCGGCTCAATCGGCGCATGCTCTATTGGCGGGATTAGGTAGCTGCCCTCGACCACGTAGTCAGCCTGTTTAAACGCCGCCTCCACATCACCTCTCTTCACTAGGAAGAAGGGCCTTCCAGGTCTCCCAGGCCTTGTAGCCCCATCCATTCCTGAACCATAGATGAAAGCGTTCAAACCCCACTTCTTGATGACTGGCGAACTCGGCTTCAGGGCCTCCTCCATGTCGAGGACTGGGGGTAGCTCCTCAATCTCAACTTCTACCATCTGAGCGGCCTTAGAAGCAGTATCCTCGTCTTTGGCCACCACGAGACATATTGCCTCCCCCTTATAGTTAACCTCATCCTCGGGGAGAACAGGCTCATCGGGCGGCCCTATCCCTAAAGCAGCCATGTTGACGTGTATATTATTAGGAACGTCTCTGGCAGTGATGATCCGCACGACGCCAGGCAGCTTTTCAGCCTTCGAAGTGTCAATCCTCTTAATCTTACCACGTGCCACCGGGCTGCGAACAGCCTTTATCCACAGCATACCCGAAAAAGATATCTCGTCAACATACTGGGTAGCGCCGGTAACATGGCTCAACAGCTGGACATTCTTAACAGGCGCACCTACAACCGAGAACTGGTCGGACATGCCCCTCCCTCACCTCCTAGAGACGGACTTGATAGCGTTTATGATTGGAATATAGCCAGTACATCTGCAGAGGTTACCTGCCAATGCATCAAACAACTCCTCATCAGAAGGTAATGGATTCTTTTCAAGGAGGACCTTGGTGGTCAAGATCATTCCTGGAGTACAATATCCACACTGCGCCGCATCGTTCTCGAGAAATGCTCTCTGTATTTCAGTTAATTCCCCATCACGCGCTAGGGCAGCGACAGTTGTGACTTCCTTTCCGTCAACATATCCGGCAAGTGTTAAGCAAGAATACCTGAGCCTCCCATTGATCAAGACCATACACGCGCCGCATGACCCCTCCCCGCATCCAAAATGCACAGAACCCACACCCAACCTGTCCTTCAACACCTTCAGAAGGGTGTCTGTGTGCTTTACGTCAACCTCGACGTCTTGGCCATCTAGCTTAAATTTTATTCTCAATTCAATCACCCCGAGAGATAAAGTTATATAAAATCCTTTTGAATAGGACCTGTGCGAGCTCCCTCCTATACCATGACGACGCGAGAGCATCCTCGATAACCTCCACACCATCTGTTAACTGCTGGGCCGCTCTGTCGATAAGCTGCTTGGTTAGCTTTTCACCCGTAATCATTTTTTCCACTTTCTTAGCGCGGTATGGGTGTGTAGTCAGACAGCCCAGTGCCACCATAACTCTGCGCGCTTTACCATTTTTGTCTAAATCTAGGCTAACGGAGACCGACGCGATTGTTGGGCCGCTGTACTTCCAAGGTGTCTGCTTTAGGAATGCTGAAAACTTTGGCGGTTTGTTAATCCTAACCGCGGTCAGTATCTCGTCTGACCTGATGTTGAATTGTAGTGGGCCTTTGTAGAACTTAGATAGAGGCACACTCCTTGTACCCTTACCCCCCCTTAGAATGAGTACAGCATCCAAGGATAATAGGGCTGTTGCTATATCTCCTGCTGGGGCGGGTGTGAAGATGTTGCCGCCAACAGTAGCCATATCCTTGAGTGCTAGCCCGTGAACACTTTCAGCTGCTTTCTTCAAAGCATTTGGAAGACCCCGGCTTTCAACCAATCTCGCGATAGAAGTTGTCGCACCTATCTCTACACTGTTTGCCCGTATCTTTACATAATCGAGCGGAACTCTCTCAAGAGAGATTATAGCTGGAGGCTCAATTATCATCTTATTGATCAGCTGTACAGTGGACGTTCCGCCGGCCACCACTAGTGCCTTGTCACGAAGCTTTCTCTTAAGCGACACGGCCTCCTGCACATTAGCAGGTGCAAAGTAGCTGCTCACAATTATGCTCATGTCATTCAGCGCCTCGCCTCTTTTAAAAATTGCTAGCATTTAAGCATTCTGATAGCCTGCCACGGCACTGTCAACTTTTATTTAATTGTTGTTGGTTAGGCCTATGGCCTGGGTTGCTTTGATGGGTTTGTGCACGTCTTCGATTATCTCGTCGATTGTATGTCTAGGCTGTTCAGGTTCCATAACTATAGTCCTTTCGAGAGGGTTTATGCTGCTTTGTTGTTTGTTGCTGGGTTAAGCCTTAGAGACATTAGTGAGGGGTACTGTCTAACCAGCGCGTCTAGGGAGAGTGTTAGGTGCTGGGTCCATAGGCTGGGACAGCTCTTCACACCCGAGCGTAGGCGTAGGAGGCTTGTGGCGGTTGATGAGACCGTTGAGAAGGCCTCAGGCCAAACAGTCTATCTATGGTCTGCAATAGACATCGATACAGGGGAGATAATAGCTGTATACGCCTCCAGAGGTAGGTCTATACTTAATGCATTGACATTCCTTAGGAAGGTCCTAGAAGTATGTGATGGTAAGCCTGTGGTAGTCGTTGATAGGGGTCCATGGTACCCATGGGCTTTGAAGAGGCTTGGAATAGAATACATCCATGAAACATTTGGGGAGAGGAATAGGATAGAGAGGTGGTTCAGGGAGCTTAAAGACAGGACCAAGAGATTCTACAACAACATAAACTCAAAGACTGTTAAGAGATTAGAAGAGATAGCAGCAGCCATAGCCCTAACACACAACACACTCATAAAAACCAAGATAGAAGGGGGCGTATTACTTGGTTGACAGTACCGCCTGCCACTGACCTAGTGTTGAATAATCGGGCAGTGCCACTCAATTTCTGTTATTGAATATTTCTCTGCAATTGATTGACAAATACTGCTTATGTAACCCTTAATTTGATGGCTAAATAGAGGAGTATCAGAGTAACAATTGCTGACCCGGTAGCTCAGCCAGGTAGAGCGGCCGGGCGTAAGTGTTAGTAGAATCCACTTCTTTGGATGATTCTTTCCCGGATTGTTTGAAGGGGTGTTCGGGTTAACAAACGTCTCCGCATCTTTTTACTACACCTTTGGGAGCCCTACTCTCGGGACAGACTGTCTGGGAGCCGTGAAGCCTTTTCTCCTAGCTATGTGTGGGCAAGGCTTTCCTGCCCTCTCTGGGCGTGTAGAGTGTTACCGTGTCCTCACCCACTCCTCAGCCTGTCAAGATGGTTTAGAGCAATAGAGGCATGTATTTCTCGGGGGATAGGCTTGTCAAATGTTTGGTGTTGTGGCTTAGCTGGGATGAAGAATTCTCCATGGTTCAAGCTCATCAACTATACGT
>JAVYLC010000006.1:0-51085 GCA_038741355.1 Nitrososphaerota archaeon | reverse complement strand
CCGACAATCGCTATAAAACCATTCCTCCCCACGTAGAGTTTGCAACCCGACTCGCTACTCAAGACATGGAGCATGCTACCTTTTTTACCAATGATGCGTGGAATCTTGACTGGGCTAACACGCATTAAGAGGCCGCGGTCAATCTTCACTAACTCGCGCCCCCCCTCAAGGAATACACCCCTGACCCCCGAGTATTTGACACGGGTATAGACGACGTCGCCGATCTGAAGCCTTGTCCGCGCCCTCCTCCCCACCGTATGGAGGAATCCAAC
This sequence comes from Nitrososphaerota archaeon, assembly GCA_038741355.1. GTDB lineage: Archaea > Thermoproteota > Nitrososphaeria_A > Caldarchaeales > Calditenuaceae > HRBIN02. The sequence goes on along the minus strand of JAVYLC010000006.1, from coordinate 50,813 downwards.
TAGGTGCCAGCCTAGGTCAACCTCATAGTGGCTTGGCTTTGAATCAGTTATTATACCTACTATGGTGTCCGACTCGCTCGGCTTATAAGGCGACTTTGCGGGTAGAATGTTTACCTTTGAGTCCCTGAACTGTATAATTCCAGCTACCGCGGCGTACACTTTTCCGTTATACACGTAAGTGTAGGCCCCTGCTGAGCGTGGATCATCTGATAGCAGCTGGCCCGGAGTAACGACCTCCCTTTCACGGACATATATGCTCATTTGGCTTCACCCATGGGTTTCACCTCTCCCCTACCCGCGGTATATTTGTTTACCAGTTCCACCAAATCTGTAATAATCCCAGCAGGTGCCTCTAACTCACACCTCCACCAGCCATCCTGTCCCCACTCCTCCTTGAGAATCTTGCCCAGGGGCTTCAAGTGTCTATATACAGTGGGCTGGGCATCATTTGGTACTCGTATCAGGAAGGTGGCGAGACCTACCTTTATAGGCAGAACCATCCGCAACCTCTCCAGAATTCTTGGAACCTGCTTCTTTGCCTCGAGGAATGGGTCGATCGATACTCCCGCCTCCTCCAGTGAGAGCTCAAGTCTCTGGGGTGGGATGGGCGTGTTTGTTCGGGGGTCGATCGCGTGTTTGCTTAGAAAATCGATTATCTGCCGTTTCTTCTCCTCTATTAGTCTCCTCCTCTGCTCAGCCGTTATCTGCAGCTCACCCTCCCTAACTATCTTCAGCGCTATGTTCTGGATATTGGTGGTTCCGAAGGATTTCATAAGCTCGTTTGAATTGGCTCTGATACCCTTTTTCGAGTCCCTGTAAACCTCCTCATACACTAAGAACTTAGAGGGTGGTAGATTCTCACCCATCTTTACCCTCAATGCTGCATCAGGATCGACTAATATCTCAAAGGTGTTTCCACTCTTGGATATCCTTGCGACAGTATATCGCTTGCTCAACTTTTTATCAACTAAATTTGTGAGACATGTTATTTATATCCTTGGCTATCCTTACCCTTTGAGGGCCTGCTCGACCAGCCGGTTAACCTCTTCTTGGCTTAGGGGTGTATAGAGCCTCGTGCTAGCAGGTATCACGACTATTTTGGCTGACCACTTCTCGTCAGTCTTCTCAACACTCTGGACAAGTGTCTTCACGCATAGCAGCTTGGCCTCTTCGAGCGTCATATTGGGGTCGTAGAGGTTCTCCAGAATCTCCTTCACCTTCTCGCTGCCCCTACCTATTGACCAGCCGCCGTATTTCATCACGACGCCGCTTGGCTCTGTATAGAAGAGACTAGCCCCGTCACTTCCTACTCCTCCTATCAAGAAGGCTACCCCGAAGGGTCTCACACCTGCATGTTGGGTATAAAGCTGCATAGTATCGCCCACCCTCTTAGCTATCGCCTCAACGCTCGGAGGCTCATCATATGTTAGCCTATATATCTGGGCGTAGACCCGCGCGCTATCGACAAGTATCCTCGCGTCTGAGATCAGTCCTGAACTAGCCGCACCTACGTGCTCGTCAATCTGGAAGAGTTTCTGCGTATAGTTGGGGTTCTGAAGTTTGCTGTAGGCCCTCTCCTCCACAGCTAGGACCACACCCTCATTTACACAGATCCCAACAGCGGTAGAGCCTGACTTGACGGTCTCAAGAGCGTACTCTACTTGGTATAGACGGCCTTGAGGCGAGAAAACAGTAATCGCCCTGTCATATGCTCCAGCCATCCCGAGAGCAGCCAATCACATCACCTACGTTTATAAGCGCCAAAGGCATCGTTTAAATCTATCTCACCATACTACTGATGCCCACATGGTTAGACCCATTCCGGATATGCGGAGCTATCCTGAACGGCTTGATGTGTGAGGTTTATATAAGTTGACTCCTCCATAAAAGAGATGTAGCTGTTTGAGTAGGCTGGTCGACGGGTATGGGCGCGTTGCCAGGAAGCTTAGACTTTCAGTAACTGATAGGTGCAACTTCAAATGTAACTTCTGCATGCCCAAGGAGCCGGTCTGGATCCCTAAAGGCGAGGTGCTTAGTTTTGAGGAGCTCGCCCGTGTGGTGAGGATTCTAGCAGCCATGGGCGTGTCTCGTGTCAGGCTGACCGGTGGAGAACCACTAGTCAGAAGGGGGGTGGAGAAGCTGGTCAAGACGATAGCCTCGACCCCAGGGATCGAGGAGGTCACTATGACGACGAACGGCTTCCATCTCGCGTCCTTTGCAAAGGTGCTCGCGGAGGCCGGGCTGAAGCTGGTGACGGTCAGCCTCCACAGCCTCAAGCCGGAAAGGTTTGAGGAAATTGTGGGAGTCAAGGGTGTCTTCGACAGGGTCGTAGAGGGTATAGCTGCCGCGAGGGATGCGGGGCTAAGGGTAAAGATCAACGCCGTCGTGGTCAGGGGCTGTAATGATGATGAGCTTTTCGACTTTGCAGAGCTCTCTAGGAGGGCGGGAATTACTGTCAAGTTTATCGAGTTTATGCCCTTCGATGGGGAGAGGCTATGGAATATTGAGAGAGTGGTGAGGGCGTCCGAGATACTGGAAATTCTGTCCCAGCGGTATCAGCTCTACCCGAAGTCCAGGGAACAAGGCTCAACCACTCGATACTACGGCTTCAAGGATTCCCAAGTGGGAGAAATTGGCTTGGTCTCCTCCATCTCAGAGCCTTTCTGCTTTGATTGTGACAGGCTGCGGGTTAAAGCCGATGGGAAACTCGTGCCGTGCATGTTTAGCAGGGATGAATACGACCTTAAGCCGCTGCTAAGGTCTGGGGCCCCTGACGAAGAGATAATGGCCTTCATAAGATGGGCCTTCAGCCGGAAGTTTAGAGGAGTGGAGACGCTGCTAAAAACGGGTGAGCTGCCTCAACACATCAGGCCCATGTACACTATGGGTGGATAGCCCTTTCTAAGACTCTGAGAGGATGGGCGACTCCAACAAATCTTTAATCCGCTTCTCGAGATAATCTAGCTCCTTTATGTCAAGTCTTACACCTCTCTGGGCTAATCTAGCCTTAACCGTCTCGAAAACTGTGGCGAAGATTTTACAACCACTCAGCAGGAGCTGCTTGGTCTCTTCATCAGGATTCTGCAGTACGAACTCCGCCTCGGGTCTCATATTGTTAAGAAGGTTCTCCAGCACTTCGACCTCCCTATGAATCGCCTCCTTCAACTCATAACTCACATTGTACCCTGAGAGGAATCGACGTGCAGTCTCGAGGAGGAGTTCTCTATACAGTGAGAGACCTAGTGATATTATCTTAACATCAGTGGCCCCGATGATATACTTCATCACAATTTGATGATTTAATGGTGCTATATTTCTACCTCATCCATCTACTCTATCTCCTTTCTTCCTTAGGATCTTAGCTAGGACCTTGGCTGCCAGCCTATTTGCATCAGAGTTCTGCTCCCGAGGTATGTGTTTTATCTCGAAGGATTGGAAGCGGCTTATGAGCTCCACCGCCTCGTCTCTGAGCTTTTTCAGTTGGGGGTCTCTGACCCTATACTCGCCTAGCACCTGTTTCACGAGCAGTTGACTATCACTATACACACTGACTGACCTGCAACCCAGCTTGAGAGCCCGCCTCAGACAGTGGAGAAGTGCCTGATATTCGGCGTAATTGTTTGTTCTCCGGCCAAGGTATCCGGACCCCCTTAAGATACCTTCACCGTGCCTGATCAAATAGGCGTATGAAGAGGGACCGGGGTTGCCGCTGGAAGCGCCGTCGATGAAGGCTACACAGAACCCCTCGCCACACAATCCTCTCTAACAGTATTACAGGGTGTCTTATCTACTTGGAAGGATTGAAGGAGTTAATAGCGAGGGATTAGTCCACGGTGTAGTATCATGCCCCGCTACGTGGTGGTTGCTGAGAAGAAGTCGGTGGCAGAGGCGATTTACAGGGTCTTAAAGAAATATAGCCAGGAAGAAGTCGCTGTGACCAGCGTCAGCGGCCACCTAATGGACTGCGACTTGGTCGAGAGATACGCGAGATGGCGTCTCTCTGATTTGTTAGAGCTTTTCAGACCTGAGAATACGAGGCTAGTCGTGTCTGATAAATACGCTTACAGTCGCGTCACGCGGGCCTTCTCAAATCTTCGTGAAGGATTGATGGTGGTGGCGACAGATAATGATCATGAGGGCGAGTTGATAGGATACGAGCTCCTAACTGTCTATAGGAATATACGGGGAGACTTGGCCGAATTCAGGCGAATGAGATTCAACTCCCTCGAAGAGGATGAGATAATCAGGGCTTGGCAGAATCTAGAGAATGACCTCAACTGGGGCTGGGTATACAAGGCACAGCTCCGGAGGACGTTTGACCTTATAGCCGGCGCCGCCTTTACCCGACTACTTACACTATCAGCTAGGCGTAGAGTAAGCAGTTCTAGGGTGATTAGCTGGGGACCGGTACAGTCTCCATGCCTAAAGTTCATAGTTGATAGGGAGAAGATGATTCGCGAGTTCAAGCCTAGAAAGTACTGGTACGTTACATGTATTCTGAAATATGGTGACGCGGTCTTCAAGGCGAGCAGCGGCGAGGTTTGGGATAGGGCTCTTGCAAAACATCTTATCCAGGAAGCCTCATCCGCGAATCTTGGCGAGGTTCTAGGATACGCTGAGGAGAGGGTCAGGGTGGCGCGACCATTACCCGCTAGGACGGATGACTCTCTACGCGAGCTAGTAAAAATCATGGGGAGGTCTTCATACAGCCTTATGAGGGTCATGGAGCAGCTCTATCAGTCGGGCTATCTCTCCTATCCACGGACAGAGACTAACAGGTATCCGGAGGGTTTCGACTTTAAGAGGCGTCTAAAGATCGTTATGGGCTCTGGTGTGTTAGCCGGTGTTGAGCTGCGCGGAGAGTCGAGACCTAGGAATGGTAGGCTCAGTGATGGCGCTCATCCACCTATCTACCCAACAGGTGCCTACACCGGTGGAGGCGTTGAAAGGGCTGTGTGGGAGTATTTTGCGAGGCGGTTCGTTGCTAACGCCTTCACTGACGACGCTTTAGTCGTTCGACAAAGCGCTGTGGTCAAGGTTGGTGGCGTAGAGCTAAAGGCTGTGGGGAGATATCTGGAGTCAGCTGGCTTCTATACTGTCTTCCCATACTTTAAGCCACGTGAAGAACCGCTCCCCAAGCTTGTGGTTGGCGCGGTGGTCGAGGTGGTTGAAGCCCGATTAGTTGAGGACGAGACCAAGCCTCCTCCACGGCTGTCGGAAAGCGATCTCTTGCGGATGATGGAGTCTAACGAGCTCGGCACCGACGCTACGAGGCCTCTCTATCCATCTCTTCTCATTGAGAGAGGGTTTATCGTCAGGGAGAAAAGGAGCCTTAAGCCTACCGTGCTGGGAGAAGCTCTCATCGAGACGTTAAAACAGGTGGATGAGAGGCTCGTCACACCAGAGACCCGGAGAATCGTTGAGGGATTTATGAAGAGTGTCGAGAAGGGTGAGATTCAGCTTGGTGTCGCATTGTCAAAAGCGCTCGACATCTATAGACCTCTCTTACAGAATTGCTTGGCACAGATTGATAGAATAGGTGAGCGCCTAACCATGCCCTTAGCTGATGGTCGTCAGAGTAGCTAGCCCCTGTGGCCCACACATATCTTTAAGCGACATGGTGGCTCCCTACCTCTGTAAGTGGCTCATCTGGAGTGGAATCCATTAAAATAGTGGCATTCCCCGAGCTATCCTAGGGTCCATGGTGCAGCTGAAAGAGTTGGCCTCTGTAATTGCCCTATTCCTCTTCTTCCTCCTAGTAGCCGTAGCATCAGTCTTTATCGCCGATTTGTTCAGAATTTTGGGAAAAGCCATCGGCGCATTGTTATTAGGGATCGTCTAGAAGACTTCAACTCACCAATAATGGCTTCTATATCTGGTCAGGCCCGCAGCCCACACAGATGTGAGACCAAGCCCCATAAGAAGCCCCCCTATGTGCGCACTATATGCTATGGAGCTGAAAGGCATTGTAAACGCTAGCAGCGTCTGTAAGAGGGCCAGAACTAGTATGACGATGTATGCGGGCGCAACGATAGGTATTAAGTAGAGGAAGAGCGCCAATGGTCTCCTAGGAAATAGGACACCAAATGCCCCCATCACTCCGAACACCGCGCCCGAGGCCCCGACGGCGGGGATGAAGGGTGCGAACCTGTTTGTGGGGAAGTAATAGCTGGTGAACGCGTATGCTAGCCCCCCTACCACGCCGCTCGCGAAGTATAGAGCGATGTACCTAGACCTGCCCAATAAAATCTCGACGTCCCGCCCCAGAATCAGTAGCGCCCACATGTTGAAGAAGATGTGAAGGAATCCATCATGGACGAACATAGATGTAAAGATCGTGAACACCCCGTATAGGAAGGTGGAGAGATCCGGTGCAGCCAAAATGGTTACTGGGATTAGGCCGAAATTGGAGATCATGAACACCCTGCCAAATATGAAAGTGAGACCGAAGACTATCAAGTTTATGGCTATGATCGTAAATGTAACCAGCGGTCGCTCTTCCCTTGCGATGTACAACAAGTCTTTGATCATGGATTCTCGGATTTAAGCATAGCAGTGCTCCTTACCGATGTATGCGAGTGCGCAGCCCCTCTTCATGAGTTCCCTCAGCAGGGATGTAGCATAGCTTGAAGGTGGTAATGTTAGTGAGAGCTTAATGCTAGAGTCGTGTAGCTTCTCCAACACGAACCCGAGCGGCCTCAATAGAATAGGTCTATACATGCCTGTTGACGATGCCTCGGGTATAGACTTGGTTCTAAAACTCCTAGGAGACACGCTCTCCTCCTCTAGGACGTGTTTTAGCGCATCTCCTCGTGGGCCGCTGGGGATCCATGAGAGGTATCCGGGAGCTGGAAGAACTATTGCTACTTCACCCTTCCTGACCCTCACCCCCACTTCCTCTAGATTCAAGCTTGTGACCTGTAGCGGCCTGCCGTAGGGGCGCTGATGCCTATCTATCCTGACGAAGAGGTCTCCTACATGTGGCTCGTCGAGGCGGAGGCCGTCTCTGAGCGTGATGCTTAGAGCCTTGTTGAATAGGTAGGAGGAGTAGGCGTCGACGAACAGTCGCCTTATGCGAAGTGGGAGTTTCCTGAGAGCCCCGGCATGGTCGTCTGCTCGCTGTGAGAGGTGTCTTAGTATTCTCCGCTCGTACGTTAGGCTTGGTGGGAAATGCTTTAGTGCCTCTCTGTAGTCGCCCTTCTCTGCAAAGAAGCGCCGTGCACTCCTCACGGGTAAAGGCTCAAACTCGGTAGAGAATCCCAGAAAAGTCTCCACTGCGCCGCGCAGATCTCCCTTCACGATACACCTGCCTACTAGGTGTGTTATGGGTCTTAGGAGGCCGAACCTCTGATGCCCAAAAAAGTTTGGGACTCCAGAACCTTGAACGACCTCTTTAAACTGTGTGAGGAGTGAAGAATCCGCATTAGATCCCCTTATGACTATGTCGAATCTATTGGCGACCAGTCTTGAGGAGTTGATCTCGTCGATAAATCCTATCCTCCATGCCTCCCACCCCCTAGAGGCATAGTAGTTGTGATTCCCTGAAACCTTAGCAACAGGTAGGGCCACGTATTGATAGGTTACAGCCCTTCTATCCTTTATCCCACATATCCTCACTCTCAAGGGTTTGGTCTCAAGCATCTGCGCCAACTCAGCTATGGCGGGGACAGTCTCTCTATCCGTCTTCTTCAGAATCCAGAGCGTGTAGCGGGTGGGCTCTATCGGGAGTGGGTCCTTGAGCCAGAGGGATTGGGCGTCAAGTCCTCCCTCGAGTATCTCAGAGACTAGGAAGTCCTCGGGATGCTTCTTTATGATCCCCCCTATACCCCGAGTTGGGGTATAGTATCCCTCCATCCCCATCGTTGACTCTATCTCTACGCACCCTAACATGTCCGAGTGAGAGACCTGACTAGAGGACAGTTTAGCCCTATTTCATTATGACGTCCATCATACCTGGGCCGATGCCGATATACCTGACGGTTGTTCCGAGCCCCTCCTCGACCTTCTCAACGTACCGGCGGGCGGCTCTATGGAGGGCCCCATATCCCTCCCGCCTCAGCTTCTCCCTCTCAGCATCATCAATCCTCGGCCACCCCTCCAGCTCCAGGTAAACTGGCTTCACGCCCCTCAGAGCCTCCACCCTCTCTGGATAAGACTCTCCCACACCTTCATACTTCAAGCAGAGTTTTACCCTTTCCAGTCCTGAGAGTGTATCAACCCTTGTCAGGAATATTTGGTCAGTGTCGTTGAGCATGCATGCATACTTGAGCTGTGGCATGTCGAGCCACCCAATCCTACGCGGCCTACCCGTCGTGGCTCCATACTCTCCCCCCCGCTCCCTTATAGCTTCTGCTACGTGTCCTGTAATCTCGGTGGGGAAGGGCCCTGCCCCAACCCTAGTTGTATATGCCTTAGCCACCCCTACTACTCTGTCTATGGACCTTAACCCTACGCCAGAGCCTATGGCTGCTGCGGCCGAGACGGTGTGGCTGGAGGTGACGTAGGGGTATGTCCCGTGGTCTATGTCGAGCATGGTTCCTTGAGCTCCTTCGAAAACAACCGTCCCGCCACCCGAGAGCTGAGCCCTAATCAGTGAGGAGACATCGCCCACCATTCCTCTAACCTGCTCAGCGAGCTCCCTCACCCTCGCCAAGACCTCCGCGATGTTGAATGGAATCACGCCACCCCAGAGCCTCCCCCAGAGCCTAACTAGCTCATCGGCATCACTTCCTTCTAATACGTCGCACAGTCTCAGCCCAAGTCTTCCATACTTGTGGAGAGCTGTAGGGCCAATCCCTCTCCGCGTCGTCCCTATTGATCCCCCACCCCTCAGTTCCTCCATCTTTGCGTCAAGGCCTACCTGCAGGGGTGTCACTAGATGGGCCCGAGGGCTCACAACCACTTCCACCTTGCCCACAGCCTCCTCCAGCCTAGTGATGTCGCGGAGCATCTCCTCGATGTCTAGGTAGACTCCGGGGCCTATTGCCGCAGACCTAGTCGAGACAGTCGCCGCTGGGAGCATGTGGAGGCTGAGGGTCTTGCCGTTGAGCATGACCGTGTGGCCGGCGTTGGCCCCGCCATTGAACCTCACTGCGAGAGATGCTCCCCTCGCCAGATATGCCGATACCTTTCCTTTACCCTCGTCCCCCCACTGTAGCCCCACTACGACTATTCCCGGCATGCTATACTATCCGCTCAACGTCGTGGGGAAGCGACTCGAGGTATGAGGCGTGGGTGATCTGGATGAACACTGCGTTCCGCCTTAGCTCGGGGATTGTCCTCGCACCCAAGTAGCTCATCCCAGACTTTAGACCATTCACCAGCTGTTTTATGACGTCAGAGGCTGAGCCCTTGTAGTCGACGTATGCTTCGACACCCTCAGCCATGTAAGAGTAGTCTGCCACCTCGTCCAGTGGCACGTCCCCCGTCGACTTTGTCTCTCTGCCCAGCATCGCGTAGAAGGAAGCCATACCCCTGTAGACCTTGCTCTTCCTGCCGTTTCTCACAACAATTGCTCCTGGGCTCTCATCTGTCCCCGCCAAGAGCATACCTATCATAACGGTAGAGGCTCCACCTGCTAATGCCTTCACCAAGTCTGCTGAACTCCTAATCCCCCCGTCAGCCATCATCGGGACCCCCGTCCTCTCCGAGGCCTCAGCACAGCTCAGAATTGCCGTGAGCTGTGGAACACCCACGCCTGCGACTACCCTCGTCGTGCAGACAGCGCCAGGACCTATACCGACCTTTACGCAGTCGGCATAAGCGGCCAGGTCCTCGAACCCCTCAGGCGTGGCAACGTTCCCAGCAATTAGCTGCACCTCGTCTCCGATCTCTTTCCTCAGAGTCTTGAGCGCGTTTAGTACGAGCTCTGTATGACCGTGTGCTACATCCACCACCAGCACATCGGCCTCAGCCTCCATCAGGGCGCGGGCTCTCTCGAGGAAGTCTCCCTTGACACCGATGGCGGCCCCAACCATCATCCTCCCCTTAGCATCACGCGAGGAGTGCGGATATAGTCCCCGAGACCTGATATCCTTCGCCGTTATCAGTCCCTTGATCCTCCAGTCATCATCAACGATTGGGATCTTCTCTACCTTGTGCTTCCTTATGAGCTCCACAGCCTCCTCTGTGGTGACACCTTCATGTGCGGTTACAAGCTTGCTCCTAGGAGTCATCACCTCCTCCACGCGAGTCTCATCCCTCTCAAACATTATGTCGCGCGCAGTAACTATGCCGTGCACCCGCCTCTCTCCGTCTACAACTATTAAGCCAGATACGCCTCTAGCCTCCATTTCGCGCCTCGCCTCACCAACCGTGGAGCCCCGCAATATGGTGTAGGGATCGTCGATGATTATTCCCTCGGCCCTCTTCACCTTAAGGACCTCCGCGACCTGCTGTCTAATCGGCATGAATCTGTGTATGACGCCCAGCCCTCCTTCTCTGGCCATGGCTATGGCCATTTTGCTCTCAGTGACTGTGTCCATTGCCGCCGATACTATCGGGATGTTGATCGTGAGCTTCCTCGTCAGCCTCGTAAGTGTGGACGCCTCACTCCTTGATTTGAGTGTCGAAAACCTAGGCACCAGCAGTACATCATCGAACGTTAAACCCAAGCCTTCCCAGAAGGATGCCACCTAATCCCTTCAGATTGAGGCGGCTAGCCATGCTTTAAATATTTTCACAGGCAGTGGACGCTGTCCCCCAGCCTCCGGTTATAAGCCGGCCCATAAGTGAATAGTGGGGATTGAGGAGCGGGGCTAAGGGGGTTGTCGCTGTTCTCTTGAGGGATAATGCGAAGGCGTCAAGAGTGTTAGAGGCCTTTCGGCGTATCGGCATCCAGGCTCTCTGGGTCACAACTCCTGAAGAGATTCCGCTCACCGTGAAAGTGGCTGTGGCCAGCGAGGAGGAGGGGATGACTCTACCTAGTCGCCTGAAAACGCTCTACATAGAGGACTATCCTTCACCCGATTGCATAGCCCTCCAAGCAGTCTCGAACCTCGGTCCAAACAGGCCCCCATCCTCTCTCGACATCGCAATAGACCCTGGCCGCAGGCTAGGAGTGGCCTACGTGGTGGACGGCTACGTGGTGAAGACCCACACCTACCCAAGCATGGAGGCCTTCGTGGAGGACTGCAGGATGGTTGTCGAATGTATGCGAGGGAAGAGACGCCTCGCCTTCTACATAGGATATAGGCCTGAGGCACTGACCCACGAACTCGTCGCAAGGCTCAAAAAACACTACCCCACAGCCACAATACTCGTCTTACCCGACGACGGAACGGGACCAGAGTTTAAGGGGCTGAGCCCGGACGAAGAAGCGGCACTCAAGATTTATTTTAAGGCAACCTCCGAGAATATCTGAAGCAGGGCAGCCCGACCCTTAGTCCCACCGCTCAGGCGATAGGCGGCCGTGGTCTAGCCAGGCATGACGGCGGGGCCCCGAGCCAGATGCGACGGGCACGCCCGCAAGTCCCGGGTTCAAATCCCGGCGGCCGCACATGGTGCTTGGCAGAATCAGGGTTGATGGGAAAGGTAATTAGCAGCGCCTATCCCCATTCACCTCGGTGTAGCGAGGGTTGGGGAGGAAGAGAAGGAAGATAATCCGTAGGACTGCTAGAGCTCCACCGAAGGTTTTCGCCTGCCCATTATGCGGTGCACAGGCTGTCACCGTTACTCAAGTCATGAGGTTCAGGGCTGTTGTCTCATGTGGCAAATGTGGCGTCAGCCACGAGGTTCCTTGGCTGAAAAGCTACATGCCCGTCGACGCATATTCTACTTGGTACGACATTGTAACAGGCCGTGTCAGTCCAGAGAAGGTTAAAGAGAAGATAGAGAGGCTGGAGGCGGTAGCAGTTGAGGCGGTTCAGTCAGAATCAGGCGAGCCCGTTGAGGCATTAGAGGAGGGTGGCGAACCCGAAGCCGCTGACTCTGGGGAGAGTGGCGAGTAAAACAAGGAGTCATGAGCCGCGACGAGACTGGATTTAGAATAGGTAAGACCGAGAACTACTTGGTAAACAAGCTGAGGGAGAAGGGGTTCGTACATCTGACACTCTTCGACCCTGAGGTACTTGATACTAAGAACTTGGCAAAGCTAGCTGAGAGGTCGGAGGAGATGGGCACAGACGGATTCATGGTAGGCGGCTCAACCGTATATTTCAGAGAGATGATGGATGAGGCGATAAAGACGATAAAGTCTGTCTCCGATCTGCCGGTGATAATTTTCCCGAGCAATATTACATCCCTTAGCCCCTACGCTGACGCGGTCTTCTACATGTCGCTGCTCAACTCTCTGGAGTGGTGGTTTATACTTGGAGCCCAAATTCACGGCTCCTTCATGGTCAAGGAGTATCGCCTAGAACCGATACCAGTTGGATATGTCGTGATTAAGGGTGAGACAAGTGTAGCTACCGTGGGGCGAGCATTCCCACTTCCCGAGACGAAGCCTAACATAGTTGCGAGCTATGCGCTGGCCGCCCAGATGCTGGGTATGCGGCTAATCTATCTGGAGGCAGGGTCGGGGGCAGGGTCTCCAATACCCCCAGACCTCATCCGCGTTGTTAGGAAGACAGTGGATATACCTCTAATCGTGGGCGGAGGCATCAGGTCCGGGCAAGCGGCAGCACAGGCCATCCGGGCAGGAGCCGACATCATTGTAACCGGCACTCTAGCCGAGCACGACCCCCAAAAGCTGGCCGAGGTGGTGGAATACTCTAGGGAAGCGGCCAAGGAAAGGGCTCCGGCCCTATCGAGATATATCGATGCGCGATTGTAGCCCCCGCAGGCCCGGCCTTCTTTATAACTAAGCGCCTCCAAGGCCTCCAGTAGTTGGCGGGGGACTCCGGAGGCTCGTACCTCTCCGAAATAATGGAGAGGCTGAAGAGGGAGTACGAGGTTGCGAGAGAGTTTAGGCGTAGGGTTCAGCAGCCGACGGGGGATGTGGAGGTCAAGATAGCCTATGACATGGCTGAGAGGATTGAGCTTCTTGTGGGGCCGCCCGGTGTAGCCTCCATCATCAGAGAGCTTAAACAGGGCTGCGATCCGGAGATAGTGCCGTTCCGACTCATAGACCGCCTATATAGCGATTCGAGAGAGCCCGACTCGTCTAGGCTCACCCAAATCCTCCGCGCCGCACTAGCTGTGATGACGCCTCCCGGTACAACCGCAGCACCTAATGAGGGAATTGTCGGCGTCAAGATAAAGCAGAACAACGACGGCACAAGCTATATGGCCGTCTACTATGCAGGCCCAATAAGGTCGGCCGGAGGCACAGAGATCGCAGGCTCAGTCGTATTAGCCGATTACTTGAGAAAAGTGGCTGGGCTCTCACCATACAAGGCAACGGAGGAGGAGGTAATGCGTTTCATCGAAGAAATCAGGACCTATAGGAGAAAGGTTGGCAATTTTCAATACAGTGTACCAGAAGACGTTTTACGATATGTTCTCCACAGGCTTCCGATAGAGATCACCGGTATTGCGACAGACAACATTCCTGTCTCGAGCTTCAGAGACCTGAAGAGGGTGGAAACCCCCTATCTTAGGGGCGGAGCCCTAAGGGTTGTCAACGATGGCGTCGTGGGTAGGGCTCGAAAGCTCTTGAGGCTGATCGAGACGGCTGGGCTTGAGGGCTGGGAATGGCTTCGAGTGGTGCCCGAGATGTTGAAAAAGTATTCTCCAGCCCGGAAGGGCTCCGTAATAGAGGAAGTTGTTGGCGGAAGACCGGTGCTCTCTATGGAGAACATGTTCGGGGGGTTCCGCCTCCGATACGGTCGCGCCCCCAACACCTCTATGGCGGCGCTCGGCATCCACCCCTACACGATGAAGATTCTGAGGGGCTATGTCGCGATAGGGACCCAGCTGAAGACGGACTATCCCGGGAAGGGCGGAGTTGCTATGGCGGTCTCAACCATTGAGCCCCCCATAGTGATGCTCTCCGACACCTCTGTCATAAGGGTGGACTCAGAGCAGAAACTCGCGGAGGCAGAAGAAAGGCTCAGCAAGATACTATTCAACGGAGACATATTAGTCAGCTTCGGCGACTGCGTGGAGAACAATGTAAAGCTACAACCGCCGGGATACTGTGAGGAGTATTGGGTCGAGGAGGTAATATCAAATCAGGACTGGATGGATATCCTCTCGAAGGATGAGGTTGTTGAAGTTGAGAAGGTCCTAGCAAATCCTTTCATCTACACCCCCTCGGTCGAGAACGCGTGCAAAATTAGTGCAAGGCTAGCCATACCAATCCACCCCAGATACATGCCCTTCTGGGATCGGTCCACCGGCGAGGACATAGAAACCGTCAGACGGTGGCTGAGAACCGCTATTCGTGCATCGGTGAGAAGCGGGGGTTACTTTCAGCTGCCCGTTGACAGCAATGCCAAAAGGATCCTCGAGTCTATGCTCGTAGAGCACAGGATCCAAGGCAATAGGATCCAGGTCTCGAAGGAATGGATTAAGGCGCTCATCTTTCTATTCAGGCCCTTCAAGGACATTGATGTTTCGAGCATGAGTTTGGGAGAGGCTGTTGAGAAGCTCTCGGGGACTCCATACCGCCCGCGTATGGGTACCGTCCTCACTGTGAGGGTTGGTAGACCTGAGAAGGCTAGGCAGAGGCGCCTGAAACCACCGGTACATCTCCTCTATCCCCTAGGATTAGCCGGGGGTGCGACGAGAGACGTAATTAAGGCCGCTGAGCACGAAAACATATCCCTAGAACTAGTATCACGGATATGTACATTGTGCGGTGAAAGGACTTGGCATGGTATCTGCAGCAGGTGTGAGAAGCCAACAGTATTAGTAGCTGATTGTGACCAGTGTGGCTCAGAATACATGGAGCCTGAGGGCAAGATTTGCCCTCGATGCGGGCACACCCTCAAAGCTTCTCGGAAGTGGGTGGTAGACCTAAGAGAAGAGCTCCGGAGTGCAGAGGGCGTGGCAGGGGTTTCAGTGAAAATATTGAAGGGTGTAAAGAAGCTGACAAGCTGGTCTAAACAGCCTGAAGACCTTGTAAAGGGTATCCTACGCGCGTGGCAGGGACTCTATGTCTACAAGGACGGGACAATAAGATTTGATAGCACGAACGCGCCGCTGACACACTTCACACCCAACCAGATTGGTGTCGAGCCGGCAAAACTGCTCGCGCTGGGATACACCTCGGACCTTAACGGCGAGCCACTTCGTAACCCAGATCAGCTTCTCGAGCTAAAGATCCAAGATATCGTGATACCGTCTGTGCTGGCAGCACATCTCTATAAGACATCCAAGTTTATCGACAGGCTCCTAGCCTGCGCCGGGCTCCAAGAATACTATAGGTTTAACTCGCCTAGCGATGTTGTTGGGGCTCTGGTCGCCACGCTATCCCCCCACACATACGGGGCAGTAGTCTGCAGGGTGATAGGCATAACGGACGCGAGGGTCGTTTATGCACACCCACTCCTACACGCTGCGAAGCGGCGAGACTGTGACGGAGACGAGGACAGCGTCATGCTTCTCCTCGACGTATTCATGAACTTTAGTAGAAAATATCTGCCAGACAGGATTGGGGGGATGATGGATACGCCTCTGCTACTTAATGTGATCGTAGACCTAAGGGAGGTTGATGAACAGTCGCATAATATTGAAGTTGTTACGCGATACCCGCTTGAATTCTACAGGGCGGCTGAGCGTGGCGATCCTGCGGTGCAGCTGGTTGACAGGATTCAACTTCTAAAGGAGTTGGTCAACATGGGGCCTAATCTAAGGGGGATGAAGTGCATGCACCACATAGCAGTTCTCCAAGGATATGTGAATAGATCGACGTACACGAAGAAGAGCACCATGCTTGAGAGGGTCACTGCACAGTTGGAGCTATGTAACGTGCTAAGCGGTGTTGACCCTCGATTCGTGGCAGAGAGAGTACTGGCGCATCACATCCTCCCCGACATTATAGGGAACCTACGCACCTACTTCTCCCAGTCGTACAGGTGTAAGAGGTGTGGAGCCCGCTACAGGAGGATGCTTCTGAGGGGGGTCTGCAGGATCTGTGGTGCTGAGCTTAGCCAAACAGTGTATAGGGGCGCGGTCGAGAAGTACGTTGAGCTCGCAACACTCCTGTTGGAGGAGTATATTGAAAATCCGTACCTGCGTGAGGGGTCTATTAACGCTGTCGAGAATATACAGTCCGTCTTCAAGCAAGCACCGACAAGAAGCCCTCGGCAACTCTCGCTAAAGAGATATATGTGAGAGGAGCTTTAGACAGTCCTCTTCAAAACACTCTGCGTCTTCTCCTCATGTCTCGAAACCTCCAACTCCTTTCTTACGGCAGATCTAAACAAGAGTGCACCGGTAAAACCAATAACCGCACCGATGAAAGCCGTCAGAAGGTGGAGGGGGAAATCAGCAAATATCTCCCATCCCAAAGGGTCGTTACGCTTATTCTCAATAACAAGTAAGAAAAGCACTGTGGGAACTATGCTGATAGCCACACCTACTAGTGCGATGACGAGGGCGAGACGGGCCCTTCTGCTTAGGGAGATAGCATGTCTCTCGGCCAACTTAGCGGCATACCCAACAGTTAAGCCTCATATATCTTTTTGCCACACTGTTGAGGGCATCTCGATACATGGGGCTACGCGTAACCCTACGCCTGCCTCGCCGAAACAGTCTGTGAAGTCCTACACAACTATTCTAGGCCCTGTAGCCTAGTGTTCCTGACGCTACATAGGCGATTGGTGCCTCATCATAAGCCTCCTCACACAGTAGAGAGGGTATTGCTGCAGTTCGGAGTCAGACTTTTATTTTGGGCCCAGCAATCCATTATTGGGTCTTGAGCACCACGACGGGGGTTAGGCCACTAAGTCTCATAATGAACAGCTTCAGCAAACAAGTAAGGGTAATGCTAAAAAACGACATATCGTATGTGGGAACACTCGTCGAGGCTGATAATTACATGAACCTGGTCATAAACCGTGGGGTTGAGTATCAGAACGACGTAAAAAAGGCGAGTTACCCATACATACTGGTTAGGGGAAATAACGTACTATACATACAGCTTGACTACTCTGAAGAATAGATAAGAGCCTAAGGCGCCACTAATTCAACGGTGTGATGGTGGGGTTCCTTTTAAATACAGGCTCTACAGTCGGCTAATCGATGCAGAATACATCGATCGTGTTTGAAAGGATTAAAGGTAAGCCTACGAGCAAGCAGTACGTCGAGATTGTTGAGAGAAAGGGGCTGGGCCATCCCGACTACATTATAGACTCTGTATGCGAGGCCGCCAGCGTAGCGCTCTCTAAATATTACTTGGAGAACTTTGGAAAGATCTACCACCACAACTTAGATAAGGGCCTACTGGTCGGAGGAAGGGCAACACCCGTGTTCGGGGGCGGGACTCTAGATGAACCCATATACATTCTGATAGCGGGTAGGGCTACAACCGTCATAAAGACCCCGACCAACGAGTACGTAGTTCCAGTGGATGAATTGTTGAAGGGTGCCATTAGATCGTTCATTAAGAATAACTTCAGGTTTCTCGACCCTGATAAACACATAGTCTCAGATAGCAGGATAAAGCCTGGAAGCGCTGACCTAGTGAAGATAGTGGAGTATGATAAGGGTGAGTCCCCCCTCTCCAACGACACCTCTTTCGGCGTCGGCTACGCCCCATTCACTACCCTTGAGAAAATAGTGTATAACGTCGAGAGGGAGATTAACAGCCCCTCCTTCAAACAGACTTTGAAAGAGAGCGGTGAAGACTGTAAAGTGATGGGACTGAGGAAGGGAGACAAAATCCATCTAACCATAGCTGACGGTATAGTTTCTCACCTCACACCAGACCTAGACCACTATATTTCAGTCAAGGAGGAGATAAGGGATAGGATACTCGACTTAGTGGTCAAGATGTCAGATGGCATGGATGTAGTAGTAGACATAAACACGGGTGACATGATTAATCCTAAGAAGAAAGAGGAGAGTAGTGTTTACTTGACTGTTACAGGTACATCGGCGGAGCATGGCGATGATGGGAATACTGGACGTGGAAATAGGGCCTCGGGGCTAATCACACCTTGTAGGCAGATGTCACTAGAGGCCACGGCTGGAAAGAACCCAATCTCGCATGTAGGCAAAATATACAATGTAGCAGCATACAGGATCGCCGACAAGATATACAAAGAGTGTAACGTGTTCGATGAAGTCTATGTCAGGCTCTTGGCGCAGATCGGGCGGAGGATTGACAGCCCCCTCGTGACATCCATCCAATACATCTCGAGTGAGAAGATCAATTCGAATGTGAAGAACGAGGTGAAGGAGATAGTCAAATACGAATTAAAAAACATTACAATGTTGACCGACCTAATACTGCGAGGTGAAGTCCGGCTATTCTAATCTGCTTCGAATAGAAACCTGTCAAGCCCTTTTCTCCGCCTTACAATTTCCTGTGCCTTACGCGGTGAGAGTTGTCTAAACTCTACCCCCAGAATTCTAGCTTTTCTAGCTGCTCTGCTCGATAGTAGTGGGGCGACTATCATTTGCCTAGGCTTCAACCCAAACTCTTCTTCTATCTGAGCCGAGTACCTGACAAGCTGCTCGACATCTCCGACATCGGCTTTCTCCCTCTTTATCTCTATTACCACAAGCCTCCCCTCCCTGTCTACTCCGAGTATGTCGATGTATCCGCTCCTAGTCTTCCTCTCACTCTCCACAACTCTGAATCCATCTTCGATTATGCTGGGCTCCGCGATAATCGCCTGCTTCATATCCTCCTCCCGGGCGTGTATCAGGAACTCGGCCTCATCCCTTAATCCATGTGATGATATATCGAGTATCCTCGTGATAATGATTTTCAGCATTTCAGGCGGGGTGGTGCGCTTTGAGACTATTACCAGTTTACCCTCCTCGCTCCATACGTCTATGTGGCTTCCGGCCGGCTGCCAGTTCGTGGGCTCGTAGCCTGTGGGACGGTGGACGAGGACGCTTCTATCCTGTTTAATGACTAGAAGTCTTTCGCCGCTGCCTAGCCAGCTGATGGACCGACCCTCGTAGAATACTTCCATTTCGCCTATTATTGTGACTAGCCTGCCGGCCGTGATTGCTGACTTAATCTCAGCAACAGCCTCGTTTATGCTGATCAAGGCGTCTACACTATCGTCTTGGCCATGTATGGTCCATGTCTCTCATATCCTTTCCTAGCGTAGTATTCCTTGACTCCGAGTCCACTAATAACTATAACCCTCCGGTAACCCTCTTCTTGGGCGACCTCCTCAGCCCTCCCCAGAAGCTTACCGCCTATGCCCCGGTGCTGCCACACCCCGCGGTCAGGCCTGCTGCCGACTGGCGTCATCTCGCCGTAGACATGTAGCTCCCTGACTAGGGCGGCTCCGTCTAGCAGCTCGTTAGCGGGCTCCTCCGGGAGCCTAAGCCTCAGCAGCCCTGCCAAGACCCATCCATCACCTGTCTCATAAGATATGAAGACTTCTCGGCCCCCCAGTGTGTCATACCAGAGCTCCTTCACCTCCATGGACTGGTGTAGCTCCTCGCTAAGCGATGTATGCCTCCCAACCTCCCTACATCTGACACACCTACAACGTATACCGCGCCTCTCTGCCTCCCTCTCCACTAGTTCCCTAAGGTTGCCGGGGTATTTACCGTCTACCGCAACCTCACTTGGTATTTCGCGCCTGATCCTATGTATTCTGACGTATGGAGGCGTATGCTCTATCATCCGTACTAAAAGGTCGATTAGTGTCCAAACATCGTATGGTTTATACTCGCCCCTCTTCCAGAGTTGATACAGGGGCGTGTCTGGTAACACCATCGTCGGGTAGATCTTGATGGTGTCTGGCCTGAAGCGTGGGTCTTGGAAGATGGTCCTGTACATTTCGAGGTCCTTCTCAGGATTCGACCATGGGAGTCCAGGCATAAAGTGGTATCCAACCTTGAAGGCTCTGTCTTTGAGTATTCTCGTTGCATCAACAACGTCTTGGACTGTGTGCCCGCGGGCTATGAGTCGATAGATCTCATCATCAAGTGCCTGTACTCCGAGCTCAACCCGTGTCACACCCAGCCTAACCAGCTCATCGGCTATGGCTGGTCTAACCCAGTCAGGTCTCGTCTCCACCATCATTCCAGCCACGCGGGGACGAGCCCACTCTGCCCTCTTCAGCGCCTCCTCTACGCTACTCGATTTGGAGTTATGCAGCCCGTCGAGGGCGGCCTTAATGTACGATCTCTGCGCCTCAGGGCTTGCAGACGTGTATGTCCCTCCTATGAAGATGATCTCTACCTTATCGACCTCGTGGCCCATTTCCTCCAGCCTTCTCAGATAGTTTCTGACCTGTGCGTCGACGCTGTATCCGACACTGCGTGCATAGCTGATTACTGGCTCAGCCCCTGTATAGCTTTGCGGGAACCCTGTCTGTCCTCCTCCGGGGCAGTATATGCATCGGCCATGTGGGCAGTTGAACAACGGAATTGCGACCGTTATGATCGTGACGCCCGACCTAGTCTTGACCGGCTTGCGTCTAAGCTGTCTAAGCACTGTGGGTGGTGCTCCCCGCGCCTTTAACGCATGAATCAGCTCAGCGTTGCTCGGTATCTCCTTAAGGTCGAGCCTTCTCGCCAAAATTATCTTTGTGGCTGAGATACCTGTGCTTAGCAGTTGCGGCTCCCTTAGCAGAGCCTCTGCTAGCTTCTCAACGTCCTTACTTCCTGAGGGGCTCTCCGAACCGTCCATAATAGGCAATCTGCTCCAAAGGCAATCGGTTCTTCTTGCCTATAATCCTCTTCACGGGATAACCAAACCCAATGAATCCTGCAATCGCGAGGTTGGGAGGAATCTTTAGCCAATTCCTTAAGGCCTCCTCATTGATTCCTGTACAGATGCATGAGACTATCCCCCTACTCCACGCCTCTAGCATCATATTGGTTATCGCCCGGCCCGCGTCAAGGAGATGCCAGGTGTACCGTGAGTCTGTAAGAACAACTACAGCGAAGTTTGCGCCACTAACCCACTTACCCGTGATACTTAGGTCGGCTAGCCTCTGAAGATCCTCGCGCTTATCGAGAAGGATGAAGCGCCAGTGTTGGCTATTCATGCCGGAGCCAGCCATGCGGCCCGCGTCTAGGATGCTGATCTTATCCTCCCACGGCACCTCTTTCTGCGAGAAACTCCGCACGTCGAGCTTCGTCCGTATTACATTTGTAACAGATGTTAAGGTCACATTCTATCGTCTGTATAGGCCATATATTAAATTTTTCTACCCATACTTGAATCTTACGCCGTGGCCGTCTCTCTCATGACCAAAGTCTACTATGTCTGGTGGACCGATAACTCCGCATGTCCCACACGACACGCATGCTACATGGTCAAAGTTCAGCCTAGCCCGCGCCATATCTTCTAGCGTTTCCGACCTCGCTAGAGCCTTAGCCTTCCCCTCAGCTACACCCTCTGCAATTCTTCTAGCCAAGTTATACTTGTAGAGGTCCTTCAGTGATGCGAAAACACCCTTCTCCAAAACAAGGGTATAGCAGTTCACGGGACAGGCCGGCACCCACATCTTCAGCCTCTGCGCGGAGGCCTTAGCCGTATCTACCTTTATGTGGCTATACTCTTTGTCCTCATCATAATCCAGAAGCCCTGTCCTTTCCTGCACTCTCTTAATCGCATCTATGAGTAGGGGGTTGAAATTTTTCTGGACTTTGGCCTCTACCCTCTGGCCGGTGAGCCGCAGCATAAGCCTTGGTGCGAGTCTATAAGCTATTGAGGACTCGGTGAGCGTCGCGTTTCTTCCAGACCTTTTGACATCTCTATAGATGGGGGCCAGCAACTCTCTATATATGGAGAGAGTCTTTGCGCTGAAGTCTCCCTTTTCCGCAGCTCTGAGATACGTCTGAGCTGCCATAATTCCCGTAGCAACTGCCCGCCTCATCCCATCTATGAGGCCCCCAATCTTAACAAAAGCACCCAACGCATCTCCCGCAACTATGTAGCCTGAAGTGTAAGGGTGCGATAGCATTGTTTTGTAACCCTTTGGAATATTATGTGCAGAGTACTCTACGAGCTCAGCACCCTCGAGGAATGGAGCAACCTCTGGATGGGACTCTAGGCTCTCGAGAATGTCGAGTGGCTTGCCGAGGGTCTCCATATTCTCTAGGGCACGGTTAAGGAATGAGTCTAGCGAGATGACTATCCCGACGCTTAAGGTGTCTCGGTTTGTGTAGAGGAAACCGCCGCCATTCACACCATGCATCACGTCGCCCATGTAGAAGATTGCCTTCCCCTCGCCGGGCTTGAGGCCGAGCCTCTCCTCTATCTTCTCGGGCGAAAGCCTATAGACATGCTTAACACCGTGATAGACTTTATCAGGTGTGAGAAGGCGCCTAAGCCCCGCCCTGTCTACAAGCCTTGAAGTTACGCCCGAGGCGTCGATAACCAGATTACACGTGACTGTTTCGGAACTCGTGATGACTCCTCTTACCCGGTTATCCTCGCGGTAGAGATCCTCCACTGCCTTATAGGTGACCACTACCCCGCCGCTCTCAGAGACCTTCTTTGCCATCCACTTGTCCAACTTAGCCCTTAGAACTGAATAGCCCTCCGAGCCGGTCAAGTCAAAGCCAGTGACGCCTAGCTTGTTTAGGAACGAGTCCTCCCCTATCCTCGCCCTCCTATACACCACATTTCCATCCTGTGTCTCAGGCTGTGATAGGACCACCACTTCGTGGGAGACTATCTTCCTCTCTAAAGGAGCCTCTTCTCTAAATCCAGGAAATGCGTCATCGAAGCTATACCCGGGTAGATACTCTGTATAGATAACCCCGCCCGTGACGTTTTTCTGCCCGGGGACCTGCGCCTTATCAACTAAAGCGACATCGACCCCCCTTCTCGCCAAATAGTTGGCCGCTGCGCAGCCAGCCGGGCCTGCCCCCACAACTATCACGTCATAGTCAGGCTTCATCTCAACCACCTCCCAAGTGCTCGGCGAGCTTGGGTAAAACTTCGTAAAGATCTCCCACTATGCCATAGTGGGAGATCTGAAATATTGGGGCGGCGGGGTCCGTGTTTATAGCCACTATCTTCTTGGCCCTCATGATACCGACCCTGTGCTGTATCGCGCCGCTAATCCCAGCAGCAATGTAGATGTCCGGTGCGACGGTCTTTCCCGTCTGTCCTACTTGCCTGTCCTTAATGATCAGGCCTTCAAGCTCCTTGATACCTGAGTAGATTAGAGCCCTCGACGCACCTATCTCGGTCACAACTCCTAGGCGCTTCTCAACGGCATTCTTTAACTTCTCCGCATATCTGTACGCCTCTGCCGGGTTTCTCGGGTTCCCCTTAGCATCCTTCAACACACCTAAACCGAGACTAATTATTACTCTCGCCTCCTCAAGCTTTACGGGACTCTTAGGCAGCCTCCGCTCCTCTATTACCTCGACGGCAAACGCCTCTGGCGGTATTTCAGCCTCCCATTGGACCACCTCTCCCTTCCGCGACTCGTCGCGCGGTAGTGGCGTAAATGAGCCTGGCCTTATGTTGCTCATCTGAGGCCTATGCCTCGGTGTAAATATCTTGGCTATACGGGTAGCGAAGTCGGGACGTACTTGTGCTATACAGTCTTTAAAGACTTTAGTCCCCTGAGGTGTGTGAATTATAAAGTCCTCAACGAGAAGGTCTATGCAGTCTGCAGCTAGTCCTGTAACCGTCCTGTATGCTACACGCGCGCCGAGCTCCCTACCTACCTCATTGGCTATGAAGAGGAAGGCCCAAGGCTTCAGCTTAAGCACCATGTCTGACAATAAGTATGAGTAGGGTATTGCTTGGTAGCTCTTCAGCAATGGCGTATCACACACTATTACCTTATCGGCACCGTAATAGATCGGCTCTCGAGCGACATTTCCTAGGTTGTACCCTAGCAGTATCCCTACAACCTTCATATTCATTTTATCCGCTATCTTCCTAGCTCCTGCAATTACCTCGGTTGTCGGTCGGGTAAGCTCGCCGTCTTGGACCTCGCAATAAACCCAAACGTCTCTATGTTCACTGCTCTCTTGCAATACTCACCCTCACCCCAAACAGCTCCTCGACAAGGTCCTCAAGGCTAAACACCTTGAGTACACCCCGCTCCTTTAGATGGTCTAAAACCTCTGGAGGCAAGTCATCAGCTTTACTGAGCCTCTCAAATGGTCCATACTTCTTACCGTTAAACTCAAACTCCTCCACGCGGGTCGAGAAGACGAGTGTCATATCGACGAACTTCTGAACAGGTGGACCACCGATATCTATACCCGGCCCGACTATTGTCGGAGAACCTGCCAACCCGATCAACTGTGGGTCTGCGCCCAGCATATCCGCGTTCCAGACCACACTCTCCAAGACCTTCTTCGCATAATTGTATAGGCGGGCTCTCTTCTTCAACCTGAGTTGTGGGGTTCGGGGGCGATAGTCAGTCGAAATAGTGATTACGCACGGTAGAGGTACGCGAAGCTTCTGAATCATGTCGCCGAGCTTGCGCTCAACATAGATGAACCCTGCTTCTGGGTCTGCTTCTAGGTCCCTGACATATGTGACACTTGGAATGAATCTGCCAAGCATCCCTGAAAGGGCCTCAGCAACCTGTGGCCCGGTACTGCCCGTCTCGCCGTCGCTCGTCTTGATCCCAGCAATAACTACGAACCTGCCCACCTCCTGCCTAACCTTCTCCAACAACCTCACCGCCTCCTCCCTACTTATTTCACCCTTCAACAACCTCTCAGTTAGGGTCACTCCACTGAGCGTAGGTAATGTAGAGTAGACAATGTTTGGGATTAGGTTCTTCTCATAGAGTTCTTTCGCCTTTTCTGCGAAAGACTGGGGGCTCTCACCGGCCTGCAGAAGAGATAAGAGCTCATCCACAGCTGCTAAATGTGTCTCGACAACTTTTTTGACACCTAGGCTGACAGTATAGGCTGTAGCCCAAGTATCAGCACCGGCCATCCTCCGGTCGCTGAGAATGTAGGACTCATCCACACCCTCGACAGGAGCGTCATATAGGCTCGCCGCAATGGGCTTAAGCTTGAAATCAGGCCCCATGCTCAGAGAGACGACCTTGCCACCAAATGCCCTTTTCAAGTAGTCAGCCGCCTCTATAGCCTTGTAGTCGAACGGGTTCATAACAAGCTCCATCTCTTCTCTTCGCAAGACACCCGCTACAGTCACAATCTTAGTCGTTCTCGCAGGGACGGCCTTGTACAGGGTTATGATAAGCATGTGTTATCGCGTGATCACAAGTAGAACCCGAAAATATATATCCATCCCATGGAATCTGATCCCCACAGTTGTCCTCGAAGAAGCCGCTGACGAGTGAGTGCATATTATGTGGTGAGCCGCTCCCAATACTAGACGCAATGACCACCCGTTACCCTTGCCTAACAACCTGTACTAGACTTGTTAACTCGAAGCATCTAAGGGAGTGTCATGGCGAGTATTTTAAGCAGTCTGAAAGAAATGCACCGTTCTACTTCTACACTTTTTTAGCGTCTTCTCTCTCAGCGATGGCTGCTTTTTTGACTGGGAATATCTTAGCGGCTCAGCTGCTTGTAGTATTTGCAGCAGTATCGCTAAGTTTGGGGACTGTTGTTCGGAGGCGGCTTATTAAGAGATATGCAATACGCTGAGCTTATAAGCATGCGCAGAGATTCTCTATCATAGTGTGCGGATAGTCGACCTATCCTCTGAGCTCTCATACAGGGCTTTTTTACCAGTAAGTAGGAGGAAAATAATTATAGCCAGTGTTATAATTGCAGCGCTCTCGCTCTTACTTATGTTGGTTAAGCCTCCGGACCCTTTCAACAGTCAGGAACCTAGTCCCGCACTGTTAATATTTGTAACTGCTATCATCCTGATCCTTCTAGCCCTAGGCACAGGTAAGACACCGCTAAAATCGATAAAAGCCGAAGCAGAGGACGGTGGAGAACAGTTACATGTCAGCCTCGAGTTCGAGAGACCGATCAGCGGCCTCTTAGAGGTTGGCGAGCTCACCGCGACAGAATATCAACTCGGTGAATCGTTACGCACGTCTTTTAATTTTAACCCCGGCTCAAGGGTGGAACTACACTCAATAGCTAACCTACACACAACTATGCCCAGTGGACATGTTGGTGGTCTTTTAATAAGAGCCGGCGAAGATGTTAAGGGAGTCCTAAGGTGTCCCTCCCTGAAGATATCGCTGACCAACGGTCCTGACCTTTATGTAGTGTGGGTTAAGTCTGTTAGAAGCGCTTTAAAAATCAGTCTTGAGAAATCCAACCTCTACCTCCATGGTGCTCAGTGCTCCCTAAGCTATGAGTCGAAGGGAAGCATCAATTACCTACTCTCCGCCGCAGAAAGAGCTAGTGGGGTGTTCTCAGGCAGAGTTAAGCTAAAGCTTTCAAGAATACTTAACGATGGCTCCTTAAATCTTAAACACGAGGAAGTAGTCGCCGATGTTAGGAATGGAGAAGTTGAGTGGGGTGTGTGGAGGCCCAGGGTGTATAGCGGTGAAGAGGTGTTGATCGTCCTTAACGGGTCGAGGAGGCTTGGTGATGTATTAACTGCCCTGAAGTTACGCGAATTTGTAGCCGACCCTGCCCCAGGTGTAGGGTATTCCTTTGTCCTCGAGGGGAGAAGGAGTGGGCTGTATACCGAGAGGGATGTCGCATATGCCACAATCAATTCATCCGGGCCTGGGGAGGAAGAAGAAAAAGAACAGTGAGCCCAGGAGGGCTATATAGAGTATCAGGAGTAGTAGCCGAGTTCTTCTCTCCCTCTTTAGCCTCCCCTCATATACGCTCCTGCACTCGTCAGAGCACAATTCTTCCTTAGGAGGAACAGGCTTACCACATATGACACAATGTCTATGGTCAGGAATCCTAGCTCTCCGCTCCTTTGGTTGTGACATTGTAAATCCAGATCCATGAGCCAGATATTAACACTATTTTTTGCTTCCCCTTTTGACGAATATGTTGTAGAGCCGCACATATCCTCTCCTCGTCTTCATAGACAAGATTCTTTGGGAGCTAAACCCGTGTCTGGAGGCTATTTTCGCGAGTTCTCGAGGCTCATAGAATCTAACATGTGAGACGTCCAGAAACACGGCTACGTTCTCGCCTCTCCACCTCCCCAAGTATCTCTCCCTCTCGCTCGGTGGGCTGAATCCTCTAGGCCGCCCGAAGACAATATAGACGTCTGTACTCTTCATTACGTTGCGTCTAATCTCTCCCACCGATACGCGGACGATTTGACCTCCCCTAAACCTCCAAGCGTCGATGACTGGCCTTCCCACATCTCTCCAGACTATATCGCCTGGCCTCTCATAGTCTATTATCAGGACTCCTCCCTCTCTGAGGAGTCGGGCCGTGTTGGAGAAGAATCTCTCCGCGTCATTCAGAGTGACCGGGATCGACCAGTTTAGGCAGAGGGCACCGTCAAACTGTGTCTTCGGATTATAGGTGTAGTAGTCCGCTTTCACGAACCTCGCACGCTCTAGACCGCGCGCCCTCTTAATGGCCACCCTTATCATTGATGTTGAGATGTCTATCCCGAGTGCTCTATACCCACGTCTGGCCAGCTCCCTCACATGGATGCCCGTCCCGCACCCGAGATCTATCACGCTCTTGACGTGGTGCTCCTTAAACACTCTGTCTATGAGTGAGATCTCTGCTTTGTAATCCCTCTCCTCTATCGTCTCGTAGAGCTCTGCCAGCTCGTTGTAGAGCGGACGTAAGGTGTTCGCCAACTCAGAGTAACTGGCATCTAGACAGATTATATAGTCTATCTGAACTGGGTGTAGAGGATGTCCAAAATATGTTTTGACACATCGGAGTATATTGTCTATCAACCATATCCGGGACTTCACGTCGTCTACCATGCTAAAAAGGTGCTGTTCAGGGGGCAGTCAAGGTTTCAGCGAATAGACATTATAGAGAACGAGGCCTACGGTGTCATGCTTCTCCTAGACGGGAGCCTGCAGCACACCGAGTTTGACTCGCACGTCTTTAACAAGGCACTAGTGGGCCCGGTTTTAAGGAGAGGCCTGAGAGACATCCTAGTCCTGGGAGGGGGCAGTGGTCAGACTCTGAGGGCACTTCTCCAGGGCCAGAGCATTAGGAGGGTCACAATTGTGGAGATTGACTCATTGGTGGTCGAGGCATGCCGCCTTCATATACCGGGGGTAAGGGAGGCCTTTGAGGATCCGAGGGTAAAGCTAGTGATAGGTGATGCCTTCAAATTCATCAGGGAGGGTGAAGGGCGTTATGATGCCTTGGTCCTCGATTTGACGGAGGAGTGGTTAGGTGGAGGTGTTGAGCTTGAGGCGCTCTACAGGTTTGTTGCTGAGAGGTGCGGAGGCCGTTGCTCGTGTTATATTGGGCCTGCCTCTCCGCAGACCGGTGGCCCGGTGAGAAGGCGGCGGCACCTTGAGGCGGCTAAAAAATTTCTCAAGAATCTAAGAGTCCGGCGGGTCTTCATTCCTTCATTTGGAAGCGAGCAGCTATTCCTCTACGGTGGAGGCCTGTAGTTATCATTTCCGGCCGACTAGTGGGCTCCTCCTCACGTGTCTGCCAACACCGCCCTTGAACCTCTCCTCCTCCCACACATTCCCCCTCTCATGATAGCCATATGCCTCCCAGAACCCGTCAACATACGTGGTGGAGAACTCTATCTCGCAGAGGTGCTTAGCTGACTTCCAGCCATAGAGATGGGGGATGAAGGCCCGGCAGGGATATCCATTCTCCAGTTTTAGCGGTTCACCATTCATCTTCAAGACTACAATTGCCTTCTCCGATAGGGCGTCCTCGATGGGAACGGGCGCCATGTAGCCGTCCAAACAGCGGAAAAATACCCATGCAGCACCATTCTTCACTCCAGCCTGTTCTGCGAACCATCTAACCGGAATACCCTCCCACAAAACACCCCTCACAGACCACTTTGTGACACAGTGGAAGTCTGACCTATAGGCCGTCTTCACAGGAATATTTAGGAGGGTCTCGTATGAGAACTCCAGCTCCCTCTCAACGCTGCCGGTAATCCTTAGCCGATAGCTTTCAAGATCGACCTCAGGTAAACCAAGTGCCTCGTAGATTATGAAGTCTCTTACATATCTTTGGCCGGGTGGAAGCTCTGTTCCCATTACTCAAGATGTATGTGGAGTATAGGCTCAATTAACTATATCTCCACTACTCGGTTTAAAAGTACCGCGTCTCGGGGCAAAAAATATTTGTTGACAGTTGGAGATGAGTCGCGTGGGCGATGAGCAGGTATCTGGAGCGGCTGCCAGAGGTGGTTAGGGTGAAGCTGGGCTATGCACCGGATCTCACGCCTAGCTTGGAGCTGAGCTGGGAGGAGGTAAGCGATTATGTTTTTTTGGAGGCTGTAGAGGAGGCCGTGAAAAAAGGTCAAGAACGGTTGGATGCACTGAGAAGATTTGGGAGAGAATTTCTCTCTGCTGTCCCTGAGCCGATTGTAGTCCTTATGCCGAGGGACAGGATCGTCTCTCTTGTCAGGCTGTTAGAGTCTAGGGGGATCAACCCTTTCAACGACCCACTCATCCTACGGTTAGGCGATAATGTCTTAACTATGTCCATAGAGTTTGAATGTGGCTGAGCTGTGTCCTACCCCTCGAGGAGGGCGGTAGAGAACGGAGGTAATCTTTAATCCTCGTAAAATCGTTTTAGACTCGTGAAAGGCCTTATCCTTGCAGCGGATGTAGGGGCGACCAATATGAGAGTGGGGTTGTTCAACGGGAAGGGGAAGTTGCTTCGGATTAAGAGTGGGAGGACGCCTCAGGTCGATACTTCTGAGTCGGTTCCAAGGGCGCTCTTAGAGTTGGCTAAGGGTGTCGCAGGCCGAGACTGGTCCTCGATTAGGAGATGTGGTGTGGCCTCCATAGGGCCCCTAGACACTCAGAGAGGAGTTATCCTGAAGGCTCCTAATATTGCTGAGAAAGGACGTGAGATTCCCCTTCTCGCCTACCTCAGAGAGGAGCTGGACGTGGATTACTATTTCTTGAACGACTGTAACGCAGCCGCCTACGGAGAGTGGTGGTCTAGAAAGGGGGAAGGTGTCAGAAATCTAATCTATATCACTATCAGCAGCGGGATCGGGGGAGGTGTGGTGGATAATGGACACCTAATCCTGGGCAAGTTGGGGAATGGGGCTGAGATAGGCCACATCGTAATCGACGCGTCGGGTTATATGGATTGCGGGTGTGGAGGGCTTGGGCATTGGGAGGCGTATTGCTCGGGTGCTAATATCCCGCGCCTAGCTGAGAGGCTGCTTAGGGACGGTCGGTTGGATAAGGGTACAGGCCTAGAGAAGGAGTATATTGAAAAAAATCTCGACGCCAAGAAGTGTTTTGAACTATACTATGCCAGGGACAAGGCGGCTATGGGATTGTTTGAGCTGCTGAAAGACTTCTATGCTGCGGGCTTCGCAGGCGTAATTAACGCATTCGATGCGGAGGTGCTAGTGATAGGGGGAGCCATCTTCCTAGGACATGAAGCCTTCTTCCAGCATGAGGTATTTCCGCGGATAGACAAGTTCCTCCTACTCGACAAGCCCCGATTAGCCAAGCCGGTACATGAGGATCTGGCGCCACTATATGGTGCAGCCCTCTGCGCGCTTGACGAGATAGAGGGAGCAAGGGTCGCCTAGCTCTCGACTTACAGAGTTGTTGGGCTTATGGAGGGGGCGTAAGATGAAGCTGGGCAGCCCCAGATACATAGTTCTCCTCGCGGACTCTGCGGTCGAGTTCATTCCGAGGGAGATATGGAGCCACCCGGCTGTGGCCGCCTATTGTCAAAGGAGAGGGAAGAGTCCTGCAAGGACCCTCTTAGACTCCTCATACCATCATGCTGCCATGAGAGGGCTTCCCAGTGGAGAGAGGAGAGGACGGCCTGATATCCTCCACTTCACGATCCTCGAAGTGCTCGGCTCACCACTCAACAAGGCAGGGAAGCTTGGTGTATACATTCATACCCAGTCCGGCCACCTTATCTGGGTGAACCCCAAGGTTAGACTCCCGAGAAACTATGACCGTTTCAAGAGTCTTTTTGAGAAGCTGATGGCCGAGAAAGTGATTGAGTCTGATACTGGGGAGGTCCTGCTCAGCGTGCTGAATTCAGACCTCTCGAGCTGGGTAGACGGGATTGGGGCTGGAAGCGTGATTCTCCTCTCTGAGAATGGGGTTCAGGTGGAAATGAAGATGCTGGGGGAGGCCTCTAAGAGTCCTAAGCCAGTCATCTTTATAATCGGCTGCTTCCCCCACGGAGACTTCTCTCCAGAGGTAAGGTCGATCGCTGATAGAGAGGTCAGAATCTCAGAATACACACTAGATGCTTGGGTTGCCGCCTCTAGGATTCTGTGTCTACTGGAACTGGCTGAGGCAAAAAATAAGCCTGAATAGACGGAGCCAGCCCTTATGCAGCCTCGATGAGTGATGTCTTTAAATGCTGGCTTTTGTATGTTTTTCTAGATATTTTATGTCCGCGCTCGCTTCGAGGAAGTTTGGCGAGGAGTTCGCCTCATTGCTTGAGAGGGTTGTGACCGTTTTAATGGCTAATGGAAGAAAGGTGACGGGAAGGGTGGCGGCGTACAACCCTACAGACTACAGCCTCTGGCTCGTCGACGCCACTTTGGACGATGGTAAGCCGGTCTCTAGGATATTCATCTCAGGCCACAGCGTCTCTACGATCGAGGTGGTGGAGGCTGGCCCCGATCTCACCTCCCTCTTCGAAAGGATAAACGCCCTCTTCCCCAACATGGCTAGGTACATCCGGGAGGCAGGTGTGATTGTTGTAATGGATAGGATTAGAGTGACTAAGGACGGGGTTATTGAGGGGTCTGGGCCTGCTGCTGAGAGAATACAGAGGATCTGGGAAGAGTGGAAGCGCGAGACAGGGTAAAAGGATACTTATGCCTCGAGTCTGGCGATGGTTCTGCTCGAAACGGTGATTAGCTCGCTTACCCCTACCCCCTCTAATCCGAGTGAGCAGAGTTTAGAGAGCGCCTCGACACCTCTTTGAGCTGCATAATAGTCCGGCGTAGAATTCCCAATCTCAATCAACATGCCCATGTTTTCAAGACCCTTCTGCCCCGCCATAACCATCATGATTCCCGCCGCACCCACAATCTGTCCACCATAAACCTCCCCTCCCACAAGCCCCATATATTTCTCGAGATAGGTCTTGCTGGTTGAGGAGCAGTATATCCTCCGCCTCTGCGAGACATCCTCTTTCCCACCCAAACCACCGAGCGTAAAGACGCGCCTTGCGCCATGCTTAGCCGCGACGTCTATTATCTTTCCACATAGCTCGTGTTGACCATAGCTGCTTGAGGGCTGCGAGGTGCCATATACTATGAGTGTAGGTGATGGGTCCTCGACAGCGTAGATGTCGAGAAAGTGGGGGAGGAGTTTTCCTTCTGCTATGAATCCATAGGAGGGGAAGTGGGGTGAGTAGACTCTGCAGAGCTTTACAGGCTTTACCTTCCCTAAAATGTATGCTACACTGATTTTCGACACTAGCCCAATACCCGGAAGACCCTCGATTAGGGCTGCATCTTCGAGATGATAGTCCTCCATTCCCTTCTCATAGACCACTATAGACTCATTGACCGGCAATACCAGATAAGTGGTCTACCTCTGGTCTTATAAACCGTTCTCAGCCCAGCAACAGGTTGACATACCTCGCCGCTCCGTCGGGGATTAAAGTCACTACAACGGATCCTGGATTCTCCATCGCCACGCGCAGGGCTGCGGCCACATTTGCTCCGCCTGACAGACCGGCCAGGACACCTGCACGCGATGCTAGAAGCTTAGAATACTGGTATGCCTCTTCTGTCGAGATCTTTATCAGGTCGTCGGCGAAGGTTGGATCGTAAATCTTCGGCTTTATCGAGCTGTCCATGTGTTTAAGCCCCTCAATCCCGTGGAGTGGCCCGTCAGGCTGGACCTCAATGAGCCTTATCCTCTTGTTATACTCTCGTAAACGCTGACCTGCCCCCATTAAGGTTCCGGAGGTCCCTACCCCTGCCACAAAGTGGGTTACCTTACCGCGTGTTTGGCGGATAACCTCGGGCCCTGTTGTCTCATAGTGAGCCTTGACGTTGGATGGGTTATCGTACTGATTGGAGTAGAAGTATTTTTTTGGGTCGGTCTCTGCCAATCTCCGCGCCTCCCTTATGGCGCCGTCTATCCCCTCCAGCGGGTCTGTGAAGACTATCTCTGCCCCCAGTATTCGGAGCAGGCCAATCTTCTCTCGACTAACGTTCTCCGGGACGACTATCTTTGTCTTTAGCCCGAAGCAGGCAGCCATGAGGGATAAGCTGACAGCCATGTTCCCGGATGAAGCGTCAAGGATCGTCATGCCGGGAGTTAGTAGCCCCTGAGCTATGGCGTCTCTGACGATGTAGAGGGCTGGCCTATCTTTGACAGAGCCGCCAGGGTTGAAAAACTCCAGCTTAACAAGGACCCTCGAGCCATTCTTGATGGAGAGAGGTTCTGTAAGGTCTACAAGGGGGGTGTTTCCAACAGCATCCGCGACGGCGTGGAGGACGCCTCTGCCCAAGACGTGATACACAATAAATTAAGGCACCTCTAAGACCCATGCCCCGACGTCCTATTTAGCTGTTAGTCTCCTTCACGAAAAAGGGCTTCCAAGAGCTAAAGAAGCCTTATCTCCGCGAGTAGCGTCTCAAAATCTTTCCCAGAATATGTCTCCTTATACCGCCTGAGAGTCTGCCTCTCCACCCAGCCAAGACCGAGGTTTTGCCTTATCTGCTCTAGCTGCTTCGAGCTGATGTAGTTTATGAGTGAGGTGAGATTCTTGGGGCGGCTTGAAAAGGCCGCAGAGCCAAAATCTATAATGACCGGCC
This sequence comes from Nitrososphaerota archaeon, assembly GCA_038741355.1. Taxonomy (GTDB): domain Archaea; phylum Thermoproteota; class Nitrososphaeria_A; order Caldarchaeales; family Calditenuaceae; genus HRBIN02. Next base: position 16,951 of record JAVYLC010000006.1, on the reverse strand, counting down.
CACTCTGTGTGACGATCACATGCTTGCTCGCATCGCTTAGTTCTCTATGATCTATCCCTGCGCGGTCGAGCCTATGGCATTGCAGAGCGGTCTCTAGGAGTGTTTGTCTGGCCGCGTGGCTGGGAGGGTTTGAGTGAAGTAACCATTTAGTTAGGTCCATACCTTCGACAAGGCTCATGACTAAGACTGGGTCACTGTGCCCAAGGAGCCGGGGGCCGACACCCACCCTGTTAGCCTGCTCAAGCATATATGCCTCATGAAAGGTTGACTTAACGGCGTAGTCGAGCCTCCTCACCTTAATAGCCACCCTCACCCAACTCTTTACCCCGACTAAAACAATGTTTCTGAACCCTTTACCGATTATTCTCAGTTTCTCGGGGCTTTCGAGCTCCAAGGCCTCCACACCTAGCTCTTCTAGGGCTCTCACAACTAGCCACGCGTAGTCAGGGTCTGGGAAAGGGTAGGAGAGCTGTAGCATGAGGGGTCGAATTCTTTTCAGCGCCTCAGTCTCTAGCATCTCTTCTCGAGGCGTCTTACTGGTGAGGCAACACCGTCGAGGAAGTTTTGCAGAAACCCCTTAAAACCCTCGTTCTGTTTGATTCTGTCGAGTAGGCCGCTCCGGCTCGTCAGTATCTCGGCCCCCCTCAACCTGTCTACCAGCTCGCGAGATATGGCGACTTCCCCCCTCCCAATCCACTCCCTTAACAATTCATCGGCGTTAACGTTTTTCCGCTTTAGGAGGGCGTACAGTCTCTCTCCCTCCACCCATGGGCCAGCCGCTCTATCCTCTCTGCTGAGTGTCTTTTTCGCGAATTCTATGGCATTATCCAGCCAGACTGGTGGTCCTACCCTTAGCTCGAGTGGTGGAAGAGAGAGGCTTGAGAGCTCGTAGAGGAGGACGACCTCGTCGCCCGACTGAGCGGCCGCTGCTCTATAAACTTGGAACCCCTCCTTCACTAGCCGCCTCGAGATTCCGCTCAAAGTGTGCTTAATCTCTCCCCAGAGGATGTCTGGAGGCTGTTCCTCGACACGGAAGATAATTCCCAAAAGCTCGTGTGGGCCACGACCCACCACTTTCTCTTCGAGCGGCTTCGCGGTTTCTGGCATGAAGTAGTCGATGCGTGGGTCCTCCAAGAAGAGTTTGGATGCCAGAATTAGCTCAGCGAGCCTAGTTTTGCTTACGGCAGCGGCTACGTTGCGGGAAGGGTCTACAGGGTCGGGGAATATAAGGGCGGCGTTGGGGAAGAGTCTGAGCGCCTCTTCACGCCTGACTCTACCCGACAAGTCTACAAAAACTGGTATCCGCCACTTCGCAGCACTCTTCAATAACTCAACGAACCCACCATGACTAATCACCAAGAGTTCGGAGAGATATCCGCTGAACCCTTCAACCCTGATCTCCGCCCCATAGAGTCCGCAGCCCACTAGGAAACCTTTGAAGAGGCGTATGTTGCGCCTTAGCTGGGGAGTTATTCGCGACCTTACAAACTCGGTGTGATAGTGGGTTCTGTCGACGGCGCTAATCCATTGGCCGGGCTCGGTCTTAAAGCATCCTACGATGTTGACGCGGATGCCCCCTACCTCTCCCTCGATGTAGGGGTGGCTGGCGTATCTGAGCCAGTGCCTACCGCCCAGCCCCTCAATGACCCTGCGCCCAGAACTTAGAACCGTCGACTCAAGCCTCTCCCTACCCGCGCTAGGTGTAAAGTGAACAAAAACGTCAACCTCCTCCCTCCCTCGAACCCATGTGTCCTTGGCCACCGACCCCTCTATGGTGACGTCAACGACCCCCTCCCTCCCCAAGAACTCTCCCCTGCATGCTGAGAGGAGCCTGGCTGCAACCTCAGAGACCCGCCCCCTCTCAGGCTCTGTTGGCTCAACTATTCTCGCCGCCTCGGCCAAAACCTCCTCCAGCCTAACCAAGCCTACCTGAGAAAACACTCAGAGGACTATATTTAGTAGCCCATTAGATGCGTGCTAAGTGCTAGGGGTAGTAATAGCGGTAGACAATCTCAAGGTCTTTGAGGGTGGGGATCATTTCTTGGTCACCTCTCGTGGTCGTGACGAGTGAGCCGACTAGAGTAGCTCTCCTTAAGGAGTCAAACAGGTTTCGCCCTGCAAGCATGCAGGCCAAGAATGTTCCTGCCAACGCGTCTCCAGCGCCTATTGGATCCTCGACGTTGACTTGGATTGCCTCGGCACGTGCCTTCTCGCTTCCAGAGGAGGCTAAGGCCCCCCTCTCCCCCAGCTTTACTACGACCGTCTCTACACCGAGGCCTCTGAAGACCTCTAATATCTTCTCAGGCTCGCTCTCACCAACCAGAATCTCGGCGTCTGTCGGGTCTGTGAATAGGATGTTCGACTTCTCTACCATAGGCATCAACACCTTGGCAGCCTCTTCGAGGCTAGGCCACAGGGCTGGCCGGATGTTAGTGTCTATAGAGACTTTGACCCCGTTTTTCTCTGCCAGCTGCAGCCCCTTGAGACACGCCTCTCTAGCCGACTGGCTTAACGCCGGTGTGATTCCGGTGAAATGAAGTATTCTCGCGTCCCTGAATGCCTCCTCCTCGATGTCTTCTGGTGAAAGCCTGCTCCCTGCAGAACCGCGTCTATAATAGAACATGGTACTCCTCGATGGTATTGGATATCCACGCTGCACAAAGTAGATTCCAGTCGGAGCTCCAGGATCTGTCTTAAGCCATCTTGTATCAACCCTTTCGGCTCTTAGCCAAGCCTCAATGTTCCTTCCGAACTCATCATCACCTACTCTGCCTATGAAGGCTGAGCTTCTTCCCAACCTGCCCACACAGACCGCTACGTTTGCCTCCGCCCCCGCAACATGTTTCTCGAACAATGTAACATGTCTGAGCGGGCCCCGTGTGAGAGCGTTAAACTGTATCAGGGCCTCGCCCATCGCGACTAGCTCAGCCAAGCTCTTCCCATGTCCTCCGCTAACTTGTTTATAGAAGCGAGCCCCCGGGAGATTTGGTCCTTCTCCTCCTGCCGAAGATGCCTTGTTGGTGGTATGGGCGGTCCTATATCCAACCCCCTCAGGGCTAGGGCATAGCGGTATGACGCTGTGTCCGGCCCTACCCCCCTCAACAACCGCCTAGCCCTGTTGACGGCAAGCTGGAGCTTCAGCGCCTCGGCGCGATCTCCCCGCTCAACCGCCCTAAAGACTCCCGCAGCAAGCTCTGGATAGATAGAGGCTAAGGCGCTGACATGGGCCCTGATCCCGATAGAGAAGGCGTAGTAGAGGAGGTTGTCTCCGCCACATGCTATGAAGTGGCTTGACCCGAAGCTGGACTGGAGCTCCAAAATCAGGTCTGGATCTCCGCTACTATCCTTGATGCCTCTAACAGCGGGGGCGAGTTCGAGGAGCCTCGCGACCTCATGTAGACCTAGAGAGTAGCCCTGCCTACCTGGGTTGTTGTAGAATAACAATGGTAGATTTGTGGAGGATCCGAGAGCCGTGTAGAAATTTGCCAGTGACTCCGCATCATACTTGTAGTAGTATGGTGCGACCGCTGAGACAGCGTCAGCCCCGACTTCCTGGGCGTGTTTAGCCAGTCTCAAGGCGGATTCCATGTCGGAGGAGCCTACATGAACTATTTTCAAGAACCTGTCACCGGCGAGATCTATTATCTTCTCAGCTATCTTCTCCCTAGCTTGGACTGAGAGCTTCGCACCCTCACCCATCGTCCCTAGCATGAAGATCCCGCCCACACCCCTATCATGGAGAAACCTCAGATACGCTTCAACAGCGGTATCTTGGACACCATTTGGGGTAATGATCGCGGCTATTACACCCCTGAACCCTTCTAACTTCACACATTTTTTATGAATCAGGCAGCATAATTATCTTTCGAGCGTAGAGCTATCAGCGAATTAACCAGTATGTCGTGAAAGCTTAAATCCGAGTCTAGTGATAGGTCGGACGGTGGTTGACAAAGATCTCGGACCTCTATCTAAGGCTGAGCGCAGTTGAGGTTCTAGCCTATCTGAGGGAGAGGTATGGGTACAAGTCGCTCTCCGAGATGCTTGGACTCCAAATCTCGATCATCAGCAGATACATAAACGGCCACGTCCTCCCCAACACCGCTAGAGCAGAGAAGATTGTCCGGCTATTCAACGAGTCGCTCCTCTCCGAGATAGTGAAGAAGAGGTTGACAAGAACAGAGGACGGATTCTACGACCTATCCGCCATAGTCACAGACGTGGGTCTGCTCCGCCTCATAGCAAAGGTGGTCAGCGCCGAGTTCAGCGTCTTCTCAATAAACAAGCTTCTCACCGTAGCTACCGATGGCATTCCACTAGCAGTGCAAGTGGCAACAGAGCTGAGAGCCGACCTAATAATCGCGAAGAAAAGAAAGGACCTGAACGTCAAGAGCTATATTGAGGAGCCGATAAAACGCACGCCTGCCCTAGTCGAGTACCTCTACGTCGCTAGGCAGGCTTTGAGGAAAAGCGACATTGTGTTAATTGTCGACGACGTGGCCCGTAGCGGTGAGACAATCCACGGGATGATCCGGATAGTGAATAGGTCGGGAGCAAAGTTGGCTGGAGTGTTCACAATCGTGATGCTCGAAGAGGTGAGGGAGAGGATTAGACAGCTCCTCCCACCCTCCGGGGTCTTAAAGAGCCTGGTAACATTTACTTCTTAGGAATTTTCAAGTCGCTGTTGCAAGCTGGTGCAGCGTGACACAGTGTATCCCGCCGAGGCCGTAAAACAGCTCCTTACACAGGATCCCGACTACGCGCCTGTGGGGGAAGTAGTCGGCCAAGATCGATAGGGCCTCCTCATCTTCCTCAACACCGAAGACGGGGACCAGGACGGCAGAGTTTGTAATGTAGAAGTTCAGATATGTCGCGGGGACGTACTGATCTAATACCTTAATAGGAGGTGGGCACGGAACTCTAACAACCTCAATCCCAGCTCTCCTCTCCTCAATATAGTCGGTTAGTTTCCTGTATGCTCTCTCAAGTATCCTCTTATTCATGTTCTCCCTTTCCTCCTCGGCTAACACCACAGTGCTGGGCGAGACAAATCTGCAGAAGACATCCACATGCCCGTCGGTGTCGTCACCAACCAACCCCCTCTCGAACCAAATCACGTCACGCGCTCCGAGGTATCTGCGAAACTCTGCCTCCAAGTCCTCCCGGCTAAGCCCGGGGTTTCTGGCAGGGTCGAGGAGGCACTGCTCCGTCGTTAAAAGTACTCCGTTACTTGACACTTCAATAGCCCCTCCCTCAACAATGTGGTCGAGGTGGAAGGACTTAGCGCCTGAGAGTCTGAGGATTTGGAGCCCCGCCTCGTCGTCCTCAGCAAGCTCAGGGTATTTCATTCCCCATGCGTTGAACTTCCACTTTACGCCACCTAGGACACCAGTGTCCTCATTCTCGACGAATACCGGTCCATAATCTCTCACCCAGACATCCACTGTATGGACCTTATGGAACTCCACGTTCCCCAGAGGGGTTCCCACCTCTTCTAAGAGATTTTGAACCCTCTCAGCCTCAATCTCATCATTTACGAGGATTTTGACAACCTCGCCTCTCGCGACCTCATAGACCATGTCGCAGTAAGCCTCCTCAACCTCCCCAATCAGCTGTGGTGGAAAGGTCGACTCGTTATGGGGCCAAGCAATCCAAGTGCAGCTATGCCTCTCCCACTCTGCCGGGGCTCTGAACCTACCCCCCTCGTCCGGCCTCATCGCGTTATCTCACCATAGGTCTCGGGTCTTCTCCTTGAAAGGAAGCCCCAGCCCCTCCTGATGGCCGGCCCCTGCTCCAAGTCTATCTCGCCAGTGAAGACACCCTCCTCGCTGTCCGCTCTGACCACAACTTTTCCGAATGCATCTATGAGGAGTGACCTGCCCCAAAACTCTATCCTACCCTCCCTCCCCACGCGGTTCGTGACAGCCACTGGGAGCGCGTTGGCTATTGCATGCCCTCTCTGGACCGTCTCCCACGCCTCTGCCCAGTCCCCCTCGTCCTGAGATATTCCCGAGACCGAGCCGATCGCTGAGGGATAGAAAATGATCTCCGCACCCTTTAGAGCTAGTATCCGCGCTGGCTCAGGAAACCACTGGTCATAACAGATCAGCACACCGACCCTGCAGAGTGAGGTTTCAAAAACATTGTACCCTAGGTCGCCGGCTGTGAAGTGGTGGGCCTCCCAGAAACACTCGTCATCAGGCAGATGCATCTTCCTATACTTGCCCAAGTATCGTCCGTCTGAGTCGATGACAAAGGACGTGTTGTATAGAGCCCCCCCGCTTGACTCGGGTATAGAGCCTGCCACGACCACTAGCTTATGCTTTCTCGTTAGCTCCGATATCCTCTTCGACAATCTGCCGGGAACTTCTTCAGAATGGGCTACCCGCACCGCAATACTCTGGGGAAAATAAGTTGTGGTGAATAGCTCTGGTAGACAGGCAATATCCGCCCCAGCCTTTGCGGCCTCTGTGAGGAGGGATCCCGCTCTCTCAATATTCCTGCCAACGTCGTCGGACATTCTCATCTGGATAAGCGCCACCCTAACAGACATCTATTCCCTATCCCAGTGGGCCTCCCTACTTAAATTGATCGTGACAAAGAATCTTTTTAAGCATCCATAGTGTGCCATTAGTGAAGTGGTGGGGGAGCGTATAATTAGAGCAAGAGATGTAATGAATCCCTTGGTAGTAACGGTTAGGCCGGATGATACCGCTTGGACCGCCCTTGAACTCATGATATCTAGAGGCATTGGTGCTCTCGTTGTCGTGGAGGGGAACAAGCCAGTGGGCATAGTGACTGAGAGGGACATTTTGAGAAGGCTTCTCAAGAGTAGAGGTCCCGAAGACCTACTCTCAACGCTGGTTAAGGATGTGATGAGTAGGGAGCTCATTTCTTGTACGCCGGAAACACCTCTAGTTGATGTTCTCACCAAGATGGTCGAGAAGAATATTAGGCGTGTTCCGGTGATAAGCAATGGGATGCTTGAGGGTATAATAACTGAGAGAAACTGTATTAAGGCTCTTCTCGACCTTGTAAGCGCCCATAGGGTGGCCGTATAATATACTCAGGTGGAGGATCCGCGTCTAGAATTTCTCGACGAATCTAACGTTTACTAGGCCTTTACTGATCGTCTTGTCTTGGATCTCAAGCCCATACTTTTCGAGCACACCTTCTAGGAAGTAGTATACGCAGTTTGTGGACTCTAATCTACCCCCGACACCCACGGCGCTCAACTCATACGTCGTATGATTGAGCCGGCGTAGGCTTACTCTCTTCAGGGGAAGGAGGGTGGACAGTGTCTGGGCGAGAGAGACTAGCTTTTCAATGTCCATCGCCTCTAGCTTGAAGTATTCTGCCAACTCCATTCCAAGCTGTTTGAAAGAGTTCAGAAGCTCTTTTTGATTATTCTTGTAGAGCTCGTAAATCAATTTATCGAGGAAGTCTGAGGGGATGACTACTGCATCGACATCCCTCAATATCTTCAACACACCTACTAGATTTCGCAGCGCCTGAAAATCCACACCCATCTTCATGAGAAGTATCGCTGTCTCGAGGATCTGGTTAGTCAGGGCGAATAACGTCATGTTCTTTTCCCTTGCGAGCGCCAGCAACTCCTTAGCTATCTCACCATTAACAGAGAGCGTGGATCGGTACATTTACATCCAACAATACCTATTCGCCTCATTATATATGTGTTTAAATAAGTAGATCGTTAAATGCGGCCTTTTATGTATTAGGGGCTGACCTTTATTCTATTTGATTTTAGGAGGTGGGGTGATAATCTTTGGCCGAGTTGTAGTAGGATTGTGGGAGGAGAGGGGAGTGTTGCGGGGTGCTCTGAGAGGAGGCGGATCAGCGACCTGAAAGGGGATATAAATGCCTCGGAGATGGCGGGGGAGGCGTATGGTGAGACGAGTATTGGCACTGCATAGTGAGTAGTGGCTCCGTGGCCTAGGAGTTTTAGGAGGGCTTGGCAGAATAAGTTAGCCCTCTCTCTGAGCTTTTTAGCCTCAGTCAAAGCGAGGCTCCCCGACAGGCTCCTCATCCACCTCTTACACTCGAGCAGGTATATAGTAGATTCCCTGAGAGCAATTATGTCTAGCTGGGCCCTTTTACTGCCGATAATTACTGTGACATTCCTGATAGCGTATAGGCCTGCCTCCTCCAGTATACGGGCTACGAGGACCTCGAAAAGCTCCCACGTGAGGCTCCTAGAGACTTCTTCGAAGGACCGACTCTTCTCCAACCACCCTACTGCCACCTCAATCATTCTTTCCCTGCTTAGTCCCACCTCGCCTTCTAGGCCTAAGCGCTGTAGAGCCTCTCTGACTACTCTCTCGGTTAGCTGTGTCTCCTGGGATATTGTGGGTGGATTGTTGGTGTTGAGTTTTAGGACCGCCTTTAAGACCCTTAGGTCTAGGGCGGTCAGAGCGGAAACATTATCTCGCCTCATCTAGCCTCGGCCCGTAAATCTAGAATAGGCTCTCCTCCCTAGTCCTAATTATTTGAGACGCCCCTGTCTCACCGGCCTTATACCTGTAGCCACGTATGATTACGGCTGGTATACCCTCATCCGCCTGCCCCATAGCTAGTTCAGCTGCAGAGGCCAGCTCGTCTGCGACACAGATCTGCTTGCTCCTAAGTATTCGGCCGAAGAGGTCTGGCTCTCCGCGCCTATCCCATATCGGCTCAATGCCGCTGCAACCTATCGCGATGTTCACGGCTCCACGCCTGAATGGTCTGCCATGCGAGTCACAAATTATTACCGCAACCTTCGCGCCTGCCGCCTCCTCGATTTCCCTCCTGATTCTTCTCGCCGAGGCGTCCGGGTCCTCGGGTAGCGCAGCAGCCAGTCCCTCGCCTACGTTGGAGAGGTCGACTCCGCTGTTGGCGCATATCAAGCCGTGTTTAGTCTCGGCTATCAAAACCTCGCCCCTTACCCTGACGATTCTTTTCGCCTCTCTCAGAATTACTTCTATGTGTGCTGGATCCTTGTTTGTGATGCGGGCCAGCTCCATGGCCTGGGAGGTGGGGGTTATCTCTGAGAGCCGATATATCCTGCCCTCCGCCTTAGCGACAACTACGTGGCTAACAACAACGATGTCTCTATCAACTAGTCTAATACCGCGTTTCTGCAGCGCATTTACAATCTCAAACCCCAACCTATCCCCGGGCATTATAATTTTCATCCCCTCTACGGGGATAATCTGAATCAAGACATCGACCCAGGTACCACTAGTAGTCTACCCAACTAAAAACAATATCTCCCTTGGTAGCTAGTTATGGGGTCTAAAGCCCTAGGTCCTCTAATCGCTTCCTGCTCTTGTCCGTTAGTCCTAGTCGGGGGACAACCTCTTCAGGCATCTTTTCCTCAGTCTTCCTCTTTACAAATATTCCGCATCTGCCGTCTGGGAGCAGCTTAACCTGAACGCAGCTAGCGTAGGGGCATTTATAGCCGATGCAAGGGGCGTTGACCCAGTGGCACCAAGGCGGATCCCTGTGTATATCGAGGGCGAACCGGCCGGCTGAGAGCATCTTCTTACAGCGGAAAAACCTGCAGAGCGGGTTGCAGATGGGGGTTGGCTCACGGCTCAAAACCCAGCCCAACGCTTCGCACCCTCTAGGCCTACTCCCTTAGGGCCTTTTGACCATATATATCCTTGACTCCCTGACAGAGAATGTGGTATAACCCGCTTATTTGGCGGAGAATCTATCCCAGCGCATCTTTACAGAGCCCCAGAGCCTATAAATACGATGCCACCCATCACCTAGACGTGCCGAGGTATATACTTCTCTCGAACATGACTTGTGAAGGGCTCGAGACGATCAGTAAAAACCCTTCAAGGATTCTCGAGGTTAATAGAGAGGTCGAGGCTATGGGTGTGAAGATAATCGACCAATACGCAGTCCTAGGCCCATACGACTTCGTAACAATAGTGGAGGCTCCTGACGATGCCACAGTAGCCCGGCTATCCGTGATGCTGGGTAGCCGAGGAACTGTGAAGATCACAAGCCTCCCCGCAATACCGACTAAGGAATTTGTAGAAAAGCTATCAGGGAAAAAGACCTAGCGTCCAAAAGAGGGGCCGAGTGGCTAGGCGCTCACCTGTCTAGTCTGGAAGGATCGTGAGTAGACTGGCCCGAAGGATCCACACATAGTGGCCAACATTTTTAATGTTGATCTACCTATTGTTAAACAGGAAGCGGTTTGCCCATCCGCTGCGTCCTCTGCCTAGGTGATCTCCCCGTCTCGAAGGCACTGAAGGTCTGTGTCAGATGTTTGAGGGAAAGACCCGAGGAGGCCCTTCCGATAGTCGCGGAGGGGCATGTTATGAGCAGGAAGCTGTTTGGGCTACCTCCTACACCCCCAAAGACGAGGGGTGGGATACCATGTAGTCTCTGCGCGGCAGAGTGTGTGTTGGGGGATGGCGAGGTCGGGTATTGCGGAGTACGCTGGAATCGTGGCGGCAGGATGTACACGCTTGCGCCGCCAGGGAAGGCACTACTCCACTACTATCTCGACCCACACGTCACTAACTGTTGCAACGCATACTTCTGCCCAGCCGGGACAGGGGCCGGATACCCAAAATACGCGTGTAGAAACGGCCCAGAACTCGGATACTATAACCTCGCCCTCTTCTTCTATGGCTGCGGTTTAAACTGCCTTTTCTGCCAGAACTGGTCTCATAAAAAAGTTAGCGAGGCACCACACGTATCCGCGGACGAGCTAGTAAACCTGACGCTCTCGAACGATAGAATCTCTTGCTGGTGCTGGTTCGGCGGTTCACCTGAGCCCCAACTCCCCTTCGCAATAGAGGCCTCGAGAAGGGTTCACGAGGAGAAACCAGCTGGGAGGGTTATTAGGTTATGCTATGAGTGGAATGGCGACGGCAACACAACCCTGGTTAGGCGGGCGGTAGAGACAGTCTTGGAGAGCGGCGGGAACGTCAAGTTCGACCTAAAAGCCTTCAACCCCAACATCCATAAAGCACTAACGGGCCTCGACAACAAGAGGATACTGGAAAACTTTGAAGTGGTCTACCGCTCCTTCTTCGACAAGAGGTCAGACCTCCCCGTTCTCGCAGCAACAACACTTCTAGTCCCAGGATACGTCGACGCCGAAGAGGTCTCAGGCATAGCCGAGTTCATAGCCTCCCTAGACGAGACCATACCCTACAGCCTCCTAGTCTTCTACCCACACTTCATGATGGACGACCTCCCAATAACCCCTTGGAAACAGGTCATAGAAAGCTACAGAGCGGCGACAAGACATTTAAAAAGGGTTGAGATCGGCAACATACATCTCCTCACAATATAGCAAACCGCCACACCAAGAATGCATAAATAAGGCAAAAGTCATATCCCCTCTCCCCGTAGTTTGAAAAGCTACTATGAAATATCGACAACCAGTTTTCCCAGCAAATATTGGTACAGAGAGATTGTAAGAGCAGCTAAAAGCATGATTAAAGGGTACGAAATCGATGAGCCTATTCTTGACTTAGGATGCGGGGACGGTGTCAGGGTGCGGATGATATTCGGCGACTCGGTGGAGATACATGGTGTAGACGTTGATCCTGAGATGGTTGAGTTTGCTAAAAAGAGGTTGAATACTGTGTATCTGGGCAGTATCGAGGATCCGCCGCCCGAGATTCTCAGCAGGCGGTATGGCACAATTGTTTTAATGGAGAGCCTCGAACATGTAAACAACCCTGAAATAGTCTTAGAGATTGCAGACAAATTATTGAAAGGCAATGGATTATTGATCGTCATAGTGCCTTTGGAGACGATGCTATTCAGAATTATCTGGTGGTTATGGACCCACTCCATGCGAAGGAGGTGGAAAGGTACTCATCTATTCAAGTTTAAATCAGAACAACAGCTATTCTCAATCCTCGAGAAGAGGTTCAAGGTAGTCGAGCATAAAAGGACAAACCTGGGATGCATACTCATCGCAATCTGTGGTGGGAAAGAGGTTGCGGAACCACAGCTCAACCCTTGACCTCACAAGATAAAATTCAATACATGCATGGTGTGGAAGATTTTATGCCAATAAATGCGCCCCCTCTTCCTGTAGCTTCTATATAATCTACGTAAAGCCCCTTCACGATGCCTCGCTGGAGAGAAAGGTAGCAACTATTAAGCTCCCGGATAGGTGAACTGGATATGAAACTCAGCATCGATACTTTGCCCAAGTTTCTAAAGTAAGCCAAGGTACTGTAAAGTAAAAGGTCCTATACTGCCTACGTCATCCCCCTTAAGACAGCTATGATTCCCCAGCTCAGCCTTAAGCCTTCCTGCCTGCTCTATCAACTGCTCCGGCTGCCGTTTTCCCGGAGATGTGACGTGGGAGTTTCCTTAGCCGCTGGAGCGTCTTCAACACTGTGGAGGGGTTTGTTTTTGACTGCCGGCTATATATAGGATGCAGAAACCTTAATTATTTCTTAAGCTTAATATATGACGTGGCATGGCTTCCTAGGTGGGCTGGCGAGAGGTTTGCAAGCCTCTACTCCCATTTCGGCCGAGACGTTTTCAGCTTCAACGATGTATGCGGCAGGCTCTCCATCGAGAGAGGCAGGGCCCATGTTCTTCTAACAGTGTTAAGAAAGTCGGGGGCTTTGATAGATTTTCGGAGAACACGTCCTAGGCTCTATAGGCTATTCGACCCGCGAAGCTTCATGCTGGTTGCTTCAGGCATGGTCAACAAGCCGCCTAACATCCAGGGCGAATACGTGCAGCTCGTCTACGACGTTCTACGTGCTCTAAAGAAGTCTTGGAAGCCTTCGTCCGCCGCCGTCTACGGCTCCGTGGCGAGGCATTCCGCCACCCCCTTGAGCGACGTGGACCTGTTAGTCATCTCAGACAGGTTCAGCGGCAGTCTATCTTCACGGATAGACGCGCTGCTCGAGATCGAGCACGACGTCGACGTCAAGTCTGAACTAAGTTTCCTTAAGTCGTACGGCATACACGCCAGGCTGAGCTTCTACCCTTTAACGAAAAGGGAAGCCGAAAGAATCCCCCTCCTCTTCCTAGACATGGTTTATGACGCAGCCATACTGTTGGACGACGGTTTTCTCCACAACCTGTTTTCGCAGATGAGGTCTAGGCTGGAGTTGATGGGGGCTAAACGCTACATGTCAAAGCGAGGTGGCTGGTACTGGGACTTGGGTCCAAGAGCGACCAAGGTGTCCGCGCTCTGAACCTGGTTAAAATCGCGAAGGCATACATCAGGCAGGCTGGCGACAGGCTGGACGACGCTAGGAGAGCTCTTGAAAGAGGAAACTATCCCTACACTCTCAGACTCTCGCAAGAATGTGTGGAGCTATGTCTGAAAGCGGCATTGAAAACTATCGGTGTCGAATACCCCAAAACCCATGACGTGTCAGACGTTCTACTAGAATACAGGCATAGGTTTCCCTCGTGGTTTGCAGCCGAAGCAGAGTTTCTCGCCAACGTCTCTAGAAGCCTGGCTGCCAAGAGAGATCAGCTTTTACGGAGGCGAGGAAGCACTACTGTCGCCGGACGACCTCGTTGGCAGGAAGGATGCTGAGCAAGCCGCTGATCATGCGTCAAAAACCTACGAGCTTGTAAAAAAGCTTTTACAACTTTAAAACCCTTCTATATTACATCGCCAGAAGAAATGAAAAACTCGGCAAATACTGAATCAATTCATAAACATGCTTGAGTTAATCAAAGATGTAAAAACGACTATCCATCTTAGAAACACTTCTAAACACAGCGTTATGTAATGTCTATCTTTGCGCCTTCATGTTTTAGAAGCCATGCTTTGACGTATTCATCGCCGGCATATTTGCCTAGCCGTTCATCCGGCCTGATTACTCTGTGACATGGAATAATTATAGCTATTGGATGTTTGGCGACGGCGTTGCCTGCGACTCTATAGGCATTTGGATGACCTGCCATGGCTGCTACAGCCTTGTAGCTTCGTGTCTCGCCGAAAGGTATGGCCATGACCGCACGTAACACCATTAACTTGAACACTTCAAACCGTATGTCAAGCGGAATGTTGAAACAACGTCTTTTCCCATCAAGATATTCGTTGAGCAGTTTATGCGTCGTCCCGAGCCAACGTAAATGTAGTAGCCTTTGTACAGCTCTCGGTATTCAAGTCCTCCGATTCTTAGCCGTCGATGGGGGGGTTGGGTAGATTAATAGCGTGTGAGTTCCCTGGAGCGGTGCTTTGGACAAAACATCATGTTTGAAGGCTTTTGAGCTTCTCTTTGATGGACAGGTCATAGTAGGTGGGAATATCCACATTTTACTGTCTTTGGCTTTACGTAGCTGAGCCTGCAGGTCCTGCCCTCAGCCTTTGAGAAATCTTGGAAGTAATTACGACAACGTCGCCGTCTGTGAAAAGTGTGAAGAGGTCTTCGAAGTCTCCGTCCTTAACAGCCTATATCCTCTGCCAACCTGTCTGCATCATCTTTTCTGAGAAGTTTTTGACAAACTTGATAACCCACAAGCCCTGGGGCCTAAGGCGGCCCCGACTGGATATCAGGCCCATCCTTCTCAGATGCGAACACGCCCAACAACGGTGTTGGCACGTTAAACTCGGCGACTAGTACAGGGTCTCTCCTGCCTTCAGCCATGACCTCGGCTAAGTAGAGCCTTGCCCTGACCCGCTGCTTAGGAGGCAAAGGCTCGATGAGCAGGTAGCTTGCCATCTTCTTAATCTTGTGTCTCTAAGCTACAGCATAACAAACCTAAGACTAATTCTAACCCCACTCACACCATACTATCAAGCGATAAGACCGAGAGGTTTTAACATATTTATCCGGAAACTATCCCTACAAACTAGGAAGAAATACTATTTATATTCATTTAGTTCGCAATCATGGCTGATTAAGGTTGAGGTTGGCCTCTATTGTGTCTGTTATCACGGTATTGCAATTAACTGCCTTATTTTCACTGATGTGGGTCAGCCAGATATCTTTTGCCTCTCCAGCAGTCCTGGTTGTTGTTGTTGATGATGATGGTATGGCGTCTCCAACCGATTGCGATAGTACTGATACTGCTTATACCTCGATTCAGGTAGCTATAGATGCGGCGTCTCCGCGCGACGAGATTATAGTCTGTCCCGGAACATATTCTGAGCAGGTTACGATTGGTAAGTCTGGTTTGAGGGTTACGGGATACAGTAGGAGAAACTCTTCACAATCCATAGTACTGGCAAGTTAAGGCTCTCCATGCTTCGGTCTACCTCTCAGCTATCTTCAGTCTGTCTGTTGGAAAGCATTGGTTAAACCGCCTTAACCTATTATCCAGCTCACTGAACCATGACACTACGCTATTCCCCCATACATAGACACCCTGTGAGGCCTGGAGTCTTCGAGGGGGTGGAGGAGATCGTTAAGGGAGCTCCCTGAGACAAGCTAGAGGTTCTTGAAGGGTGCCTGGGCTATCGGAACGAGCCCCTTAGCCCGAATGCTGCACCTATAAGCTCACCAAAGAAGAAAGTCACTAACGCGGTCCCCAATAGGAGGGACGTGTTCTCCAACATCTCTCTCTTGAACCCCACGTCCTGGACTATGGAGAGGTAGTATGTGAAGAGCCCGGCTAGGAGGACTGCTAACGCTACTGAGGAAGTGAAGGCTAACAGCATGTCGTGGGTCAGGAAGTAGGGGAGTGCTAGGAGGGCGGTACTCAGGATGTACGCTACCCCGGTGACGGCTCCAGAAGTGATGGGTCTGCTCCTCAGCTCACTCTTGGCCTTAAGGTAGGCGGCCACTCCCATGGATATGGAGGCTGCTAACCCTACGATGATCCCAGCTACACCCGCGACTAGCGTCGAGGCCGTGACTCCCAGAAACCCGGCGTGGACTCCTGTCACCTCTATGACGGAGTCCGAGAGGCCGAGGGCGATGAAGCCAATGTATCTGAGGACCGGCTCCTCTATCTGGGAAAGGAGGGTCTTCTCATGCATCTCCTCCTCGTTGAGGAACTCCTCGACCTTCCCCCTCACCTCGCCCCCAAGCCTCGATAGGGCGCTCTTATATCTCACAATGACCTCAGACTCGTGTCTCTCCAGCAGCTTTATCACGAACATGACTCCAAGGAACTTTCTCAGCAGAACGATCAGGTGTAGCCTGAGCCTCGAGACCCTCGGCTTCGAAGCCCCCGCATAAGTCCTCCAGAACTCAAAATGGTTACGTTCCATATCAGCCAGCCTCTCCAGGAGCTCCCTCCGCGCTCCGTGACTCTCCCTCCTAGCCAGCTCCCTGTAAACTATGTAGTCAAAGTATTCATCATTACAAAAGAAGGCCGCATCCCTCCTCAGTGGGTCTGAACTATCCCTAGACCCCAACCCCACTCCCTTTCCTCTCCGGAGACCTAGAATTTAGGTCCTCCACCTTAACCTAAGAGCCTCAACCTCATTCCCCAACCTTTCCCGAGGTTTAACCATCGGTGTAGAGCCTCAGCCAAAGGGGGCTATACCTGGAAAAACCAATCAGATGGCCAGGTGGATTATCATATATGTGTGACAGGGAGAAGGATGAAGGCTTGTCCTTAGCTAGGTGTACCGCCAAGCTCCATAATGATTATTAACCATGCTAGTGGTTTAATCTCTTGAGGGAGTTGTCGATAGACCTGAAGAGGGAGCTGCTGAGACTCCTTGAGGAGGATGAGGAGTTCAGGTACGCCGTTGCGGGAAGGATAGGGATACTGGAGATACTGAAGAGGCTCGATAGATTGGAGGAGAGGATGGATAGGCTATTGGAGAGCAACAACAAGCTCTGGGAAAATAACAATAGGCTTTGGGAAGAGGTGAGAGGGCTTAGGGAGGACCAGAAAAGGCTGTGGTAGAGTAATAACAGGCTTTGGGAGGAGGTTAGGGATATGAGGATTACTTTGAACAGGGTCGCTGTCACTCTGGATAGGCTTACGATAAGCGTCGAGGAGGAGGCCCTGAGCTTCATAAGACATAGAATAAGAA